>WOZS01000043.1 GCA_011620135.1 Gammaproteobacteria bacterium | reverse complement strand
CTCGGGCCGCGACGTGATCGTGGGGGTCAACCGCTGGCGCTTGACGCGCGAGGAGCCCCTGGAGATCCTGCGCACGCTGCACAGCTTCGACCCCTGTCTTGCCTGCGCCACCCATGTCATGGCCCAGGATGGTCGGGAGATCGTCGCCGTCGAGGTGCGCACCTAGCAGCAGCCCATACGATCATCTGCAGGCAAAACCATGACCCATGTCCAGCAATATCTAGGCAACCTCTTCAAGGACGACCGGCCATGACGGCCACCCTGGTGCTGGCCATCGGCAACACACTCATGGGGGACGACGCCATTGGCCAGGCCATCCTGGAAGCGCTGCAGGACTACCATTTCACACCTGAGGTCGCCTGTTTGGATGGCGGCACGCAGGGGCTCTACCTGCTGCCCTGCCTGGAGGGCGTGCGCCGGCTCCTGATCCTGGATGCCACAGACGATCCGCCAGGCACCGTAAGCTTCTGGCAGCAGGACGCAGTGCCTCGCAGGCTGCATGCCAAGAAACTCAGCGCCCATGATGTGTTTTTCGACGAGGTGCTGGCCCTGGCCGCCTTGCTGGGACAGCTTCCCGAAGAACTGGCGCTGGTGGGCGTGGGCATGGAACGCCTGACGCTGGGAGCCGAGCTTTCCGAATCAGTCCGTGCCGCCATCCCAGAGGCCACGGAAAAGGCCCTGGCGGCCCTGGCTGCCTGGCAGATCAGCGCAGCGAGGACCAAGCCGCCATGTGCCGCGGCATCCCCATGCAGGTGATCAGTACCGATGAGTACTCGGCGCTGTGCTCTGGCATGGGGGAGCAGCGCCTGGTCAGCACGCTGCTGCTGCAGGAGGTGCGCCAGGGCGCCTGGCTGCTGGTGGCGGGCCAGACGGCGCATGCCGTGCTGGATGAACACGAGGCCCAGGAGATCACAGCACTTCTGCTGCAGCTCGACCAACTGGAGCAACCCTGGCCATAAATCCGCAGGACTTCTGGGCCCAACTGGCCCAGGCCCCTCAGGGCAGCCGCTTCGGGCGTTGCTGTATCCCCGAGCCATGCCTTGTGGAGCTGGGTGCAGGCGAGATCCAGGGGCGGCTGGCCATGCCCCAGCCAGTGCTGCTCCATGAAACCATATTGCCCGGCATCTGGTGGGTGCAGGAGCAAGATGGCAACGACTATCTGGAAGTCGGTCTGTGCCCTGCCGTGGTCACCCACGCTGGCCTGGCAGGTGATACTGCGCTGCCGCCCTGGCCAGATGGCCTCATGAATGCCCCAGGCCTGCTGGCCGAGGCCATGGCCCACGCCCAGTCCGGCCAGGCGCTACAGGTCAACCTCGGTATGCTGCCCTGCAACGAGGCTGACAGCATCTTTCTCCACCAGCTCAGTCAGCAGGCCGCAACCCGTACCGCCCAGCTGGTGCTGAAGGGCTATGGCGATACCGTGGCCGAAAAGACCACCTTGAGTCGCATCTGGCGGGTGCGCTATTTCAATGTCCACAGCGTGTTGGTTCTCGATACACTGGAGGTGGCCACTGTGCCGGCGGTCATCATGGCAACCGACGAAGACTGGCAGACCTCGCGCCGCCATCTGCAGCAGCTGCCCTGACACGGTGCCTATCTGGCAAAACGCCATAAAGCTCTCTGTCAGACCCGAGGCTGGCAAGACCCATGCTGCGGCCTGCCTGCCGGCCATGCCCCTGGACCAGCTGCTGACAGGGCGCCCGCTGGCGGATATCCCGCGCACGCTGGGCTTGCTGCATTCCCTGTCGCCGCAGAGCCACGTCACCGCGGCGCGGGCCGCCATCGCGGTCGCCTCGGGAACACGTCATGCGCCAACGCCTGAAACACAAGTCGGCCTGGTGCGCGAGCAGGCCCGGGAACATGGCGTCTATTTCCTGGTGACCCTACCCGAGGCCCTGGGCTTAGCACCCGATGCAGCGCTGGCCACCCACATTGCCCGGATCACAGGCGCTCATGACCGAGGCATGTTGGCATCCTGCCTGCTGGAACTGCTGCAGGCCATGTCCGGAACTGGCACCATGGATGCGCCCGGGAAAAACCCTGCCGCCCCATCGGGCCATGTGGGGCGACTCATGCCAGAACTTGCAGCACGGCTACCCAAAGGCGCCCCGCAGCATGTGGCAGACGCCGCGTTAGCCAGGCGCTGGGAGGCCTTTCGTGCCCTGCCCCGGCTCCTGGCAGCCAAACACTGGCACGACCTGTGGATGGGTGGCGCATCGGGTGCTGGCTGGGCCTGCCTGCCCAGCGCCCGAGGCCTGCTGGTGCATCGGTTGAAGCTGAAACATGGCGAACTGTCAAGCTATGCCCTCGATACCCCCACCATGCGCCATTTCGCCACCACAGGCCCCTGGGTGCAGGCCATGGAGAGCGCTGTCTTCCAGGATGCAGCCCCGGCGCGGGCTGCTGGTGCCTTGCTGGCCGCGGTGTTGGATCCCTGCTTGCCCTTCGTCCTGACAGCACCCTCGCTCACCGCAGCGCCAGGGTCCTGAGCCAGCCAAAAGACCAGCCATGCAGGCGGACAGCACGGCAAACAAGGCGGCCTGAGATTCTCAGGCCGCCTCGAGCACTGGTGTCTCCTACAGCGCTGCTTCCAGCTTTTGCAGGAACTCCGGGTCCTCGGGCTTGATCAAGGAGCGGAAACGGCCCAGCAGCTGGGTCTCGCGCCCCACCAGGAACTTCTCGAAATTCCACTGCACGTCACCTGCGTCATCCGTGGCGCGCTCCACCAGCCACTGATAGAGCGGATGGCGCTGGGGGCCATTGACATCCACCTTGGCCGTCATGGGAAAGGTGACGCCAAAGCGGCTCTGGCAGAACTGCTGGATCTCCTCTTCGGAACCCGGTTCCTGGCCGCCGAACTGGTTGCACGGCACACCCAGCACGACTAACCCCTTGTCCTTGTACTGCTGGTAGAGGGCCTCCAAGCCCGCGTATTGGGGCGTGAAACCACACTTGCTGGCCACATTGACGATGGTCAGCACCTTGCCGGCAAACTCGGACATGTCGATCTCACTGCCATCGATCATCCTGATCTTGATATCACCCAACAACATGACTTGATTCCTCCTTGTCGGACCGCGGTTCTTGGAGCCTGGTCTGCTTTATGAGCAGGATTATTGGAAATTATAGAATGTCTCGCCCCGGAAGTCAGCAGTCCCTGGCGTTCTCGCGCCACATCATCATGCCCCCGGAGCAAGCCCGATCAGCACCAGGGCCCCTCTCCAGTCCCGGCTATCTTTGTGCCCATCAGGGCAATGCAGCAGGGTCCGGCAGTCCTGGCAGATGCAGGGCTGCCAGGGCAGACCATCGGGCCGCCGCGGCCGCGCGCGCCGCGGCCCAACGGGCCACGGCGGTAGCGCGCACCTCGGCCTCGGATGCAACCATGACATGGACATATTCCAATGCTGCAGCACCCGAGACCTGGGTGCACCAGTCCGACACATGGGGCACCACGCCCCACAAGGCAGGAATACCCAGTTCCCGCAAGACGCCGGGATTGCCCTGTTCGGCCAACTCCCCCCGTGCCCCGTTGAGGACCACACCGGCCACGGTGACGCCGCGGCGCTGCAAGGCCTCGATGCTCAGGAGCGTGTGGTTGATGGTGCCCAGGCCAGCGCGGCCAACCACAAGAGCCGCCAGCCCCACCTCGGCCATGAGATCGGCCACGGAACAATCCTTGAGCAATGGCACCAGCACGCCGCCCACGCCTTCTACCACCAGGCAGCCATGGCGCTCGGCCATGGCCGTGATGGCGCTCAGCAATTGGAGGCGATCCAGCGAGATGCCGCTGCTTTGTGCGCAGGCCATAGGAGAAAGCGGTTCCAGGTATCGCCAGGGCGTGATGGCTGCCATGGGTTCGCGACCTGCCGCGGCACAACGCAACAGCCAGCCGTCGCTGTCGAACAGGCCATGGGTCATGGCGGCATCACCCGTCTCGATGGGCTTGATCACCCCCACATCAAAGCCGCGCGCCTTCCAGGCTGCAGCGATCAGGCAGGAAATCATGGTCTTGCCCACACCGGTGTCGGTGCCGGTGACGAACAGGCCGCAAGGCCGATTTGAATGCATGTTCGCCGCCTTGTGCATTGCGGACCGCCTGGGATCAGACAGTCCCGGTCACCTCGGCGATGGCCTCGCCCACCATGGTTACCAATGAGCGCAACTGGTCGTGGGACATGGCAAGCGGTGGCATCATCACCACCACATCACCCAGCGGCCTGATGAAGACCCCCCGACGGCGCGCCGCCTGGCACACCCTGGAGCCCATGCGCAGTTCCCCCGGGTAGGGGGCCGTGCTGGCTGCGTCAGCCACCAGCTCCACGCCCACCATCATGCCACACTGGCGTACCTCACCCACATGAGACAATGCGGCGAGCGCTTCCAGCGCTGCTGTGAGCGCGGCGATACGATCCGGTAACTGTTGCATCAGTCCCGAGGACTGCATCAGCTCGAGATTGGCCAGCGCCGCCCGAGCCGCCAGGGGATTGCCGGTATAGGTATGGCCATGGAAAAAGGTGCGCTCCGGGGCACCGAGAAAGGCCTGGAAGATCTCCTCGCGGACCAGGGTCGCGGCGATGGGCAGATAGCCACCGCTCAAGCCCTTGCTCAGCGCCATGAAGTCCGGCTGCACGTTTTCCCGTGCGGCGGCAAACAGCGTGCCGGTGCGCCCGAATCCCGTGGCTACCTCATCGAGGAGCAACGGCACGCCATGACGCTCGGTCACCTGGCGCACGAAGGCGGTATAGCCGGGCGGCAGCGTGATCATGCCACCAGCCCCCTGCACCAGAGGCTCCATGATGAAGCCGCAGGCCCCAGATGCCCCTTGGGCCACCACATCGGCCACATGGTCGAAGCAGGCCCGGTTGCATCCCGGATAGCGCTGCCCCCACGGGCAACGATAGCAATAGGGGGACTCCACAGGGATGGTGGGAAACAGCAGGGGCCGGTAGGTGGCATGGAAGAGATCGATGCCACCCACGCTCACAGCCCCGATGGTATCGCCATGATAGCCGCGATTGAGACGGAAGAAATGGCGGCGCTCGGTGGTGCCGGTGAGCGCGCCATACTGGTAGGCCATCTTGACGGCGATCTCCACCGCACACGCCCCGGTATCGGAATAGAAAACCCGGGTCAGCCCGGCTGGCGCCACATCCACCAGCGCCTTGGCCAGCATGATCGCCGGCGGATGGGTAAGCCCCAGGAGTGTGGAATGGGCCACATGCTGCAGCTGGTCTGTGATGGCCGCATCGATGGCCGCGACCCGGTGTCCATGGACATTCACCCACAGCGAGCTCACGCCATCGAGGTAGCGCCGGCCATCGGCATCCACCAGATACATGCCTTCTGCCCCCACGATGAGAGGTGGCGGATCGTCGGCAAGGGTGGCCATCTGGGTGAAGGGATACCACAGGTGGTCGCGCTCCCATCGGCGCAACTGGTCTTGCCGGGACTGGTCCAGGTTCATGGCGGCAATTGCGGAATGGCCCGGACAATCCCCAGGCGCCGCAGCACCCGGGAGAACACCTCGAGGGCACAGTCGATGTCTGCTGCGCCGTGGGCCGCCGAGACCGTCAGGCGCAGCCTGGAGGTGCCCACAGGCACAGTAGGTGGCCGGATAGCCTGGACAAACAGCCCTTCTTCCAAAAGGGCATCGCGCCAGGTGAGCGTCAGCTGGCTATCGCCCAGTATCACTGGCAGGATGTAACTCTCGCCGCCCACGGTGAATCCGAGCTCGCCCAGGCCATAGCGCAGGCGGCGCGCATGTTCCAGCAGCCGCTCGCGGCGCAACACGCCATCTGTACGCAACATGCCAAGGGCGGCCAGACTAGCGGCCAGTACCCCAGGCGGCAGGCCGGTATTGAAGATGAAGCTGCGTGCCTTGTTGAGCAGCACATCAACCAGAAGACGGCTGCCGGCCACAAAAGCCCCGGCGCTGCCCATGGCCTTGCCCATGGTGCCCACCAGCGCATCGGCATGCCCACCCAGGCCCAGTGCCTGCAGCACCCCGCCGCCATGGGAACCGTAAACCCCCAGCGCATGGGCCTCGTCCACCACCACAAGGGCATCGTGCTGCCGAGCCACATCCAGGATGGCCGCCAGGGGGGCGATATCGCCATCCATGCTGAAGAGGCTTTCTGTCACCACCAGGCGCCGCCTGGCGCCCGAGGCCGCGCGGAGAATCCCGGCCAGTGCCGTCACATCGCCGTGGGGATAGACCCGTACCTCCGCCCGGGAAAGCCTGCAGCCATCGATGATGCTGGCGTGGTTCAAAGCATCGCTGGCGATCACATCATCTGCCCCAGCCAGGACGGTGAGCACACCCATGTTGGCAAGATACCCTGTAGAAAAGCACAGGGCTGCCTCGTAGCCACACCAGGCTGCCAGCTCCTGTTCCAGGGCGGCATAGAGCTCGCCGTTGCCGCTGATCAGCCGCGCGCCTCCGGCGCCGGTGCCAAGTGCCGTTGTCGCCTGGTTGCTGGCCTCGGCCAGGACAGGTTCTGTGGCAAGGCCCAGGTAATCGTTGCTGCAGAACACCAGCACGTCCTGACCAGCCAGGCGGCGGCGCACGCCACCACCCGCAAGCATGGGCAGGGTACGGTAACGCCCGCTGGCATGCAGCTCGTCGAGCTCCTCCCGGAGCTGCTGGGCAAAGTCGTTCATTGCCTGGCGCAAGGCGCGCAGAGCATCAGGCGGCCGCTCCCCTGCCCTGCTCCGGGGCAAGCTGCGGCGTGAGGCGCAGCCCCAGGCGCGCCAGCAGCTGCTGGTCTGCGTCCTGTTCCGGGTTGGGCGTGGTGAGCAGGCATTCGCCCAGGAAGACAGAATTGGCACCGGCAAAAAAGCACAGTGCCTGGGTGCTCTCGTCCATCTGGGCACGCCCTGCGGCGATGCGCACCACAGAACGCGGCATGAGGATGCGGGCCACCGCGATCATGCGCACGAAGGACAGCGGCTCCACCTTGTCGGCGCCAAAAAGTGGTGTGCCCGGCACCTGCACCAGCTGATTGATGGGCACGCTCTCGGGATGAGGATCCAGTGCGGCGAGTTGCTGCAGCAGGCTGACCCGGTCGGTGACGCCCTCCCCCATGCCGATGATGCCGCCACAGCAGATCCTGATGCCCGCCTCGCGCACCGCGGCCAACGTCTGCAGGCGGTCTTCGTAGGTGCGGGTGCTGATGATCTCCTGGTAAAACTCAGGTGAGGTATCCAGGTTGTGGTTGTAGAAATCGAGGCCGGCTTCGGCCAGGCGCTGCGCCTGGCCTGGCGTGAGCATACCCAGGGTCAGACAGGTTTCGAGCCCCAGTGCCTTGATGGGCGGCAGAAAGGCCGCCACGGCCTCGATGTCCCGGTCCCGGGGACGCCGCCAGGCAGCTCCCATGCAGAAGCGTTGGGCGCCGGCCTCCGCGGCGCGCCGCGCCTGATCCAGCACCTGTTCGCCATCCAGCAGCCCACCACGCTCCACACCTGTGTCATAATGCACACTTTGAGGACAATAGGCGCAATCCTCCGGGCAACCACCGGTCTTGATGCTGAGCAGGCTTGCCGCCTCGATGGTATTGGGGTCGAAAAACAGGCGATGGACGCCATGGGCCTTGGCCAGGAGATCGTTGAAGGGCATCTCGAAAAGCGCTGCGATCTCCTGCATCGTCCAATCGTGTCGGATCACGTGCCTGTGCTCACTGGCCATACCGTCTCCATCCTGCATGCCTGATTTCCGCCTGATTGCCACCTTGACCGCTGCTGCCCAAAGCAACGCTGCCTCAAGGTCATGAATCAGACTATGATCCAGTATAGTGGATCAATAATCCACCATGAACCATACATCAATACAACCACAGATCGGCACAGAACAGCGCCACCATCACCACGGCCACGGCGATCTTGAGCGCCGCCCCCACCGCAAGCCCCACCCAGGCTGCGATGCCCACCTGGGCAGAACGCCACACCTGCCACTGCCGGCTTTTTCCCAGGTAGAGAAACTCGCCCAGGGCCGCGCCCACGAATGGTCCCAGCAGCACCCCCCACAACCCCAGCACGATACCCAGCAGACCTCCCAGCACAGAACCCCATACCGCCCAGGAGCTGGCGCGCAGCCGTTGCACCCCCCAGGCGCTGGCCACCATGTCCAGCACGATGGACAGCACCATGAGCGCCCCGAGGATGCCCATGGTCCACCAGCCCACCCTGGTGAAGCCATCCAGGGCAGCCCCCAGCAGCAAGCCGCCAAAGACCAGCGGGGCACCGGGCAGGATCGGCAGCACATTGCCGGCGATACCGCCAGCCACCAGCGCCACCACTGCAATCCAGCCGACAATCAATCCAAGAATATGCAGCGTAGGCAAGGTGTCCCCTAGAGGCGGTCGCGCAGGCGGGCTGCCGCCATGGCGAGCTGCACCAGTGGTTTGGCCAGAAGCCGCCCGCCGGGAAAACGACGCTGGGGCGCCTCGGCGAAGGCCGCGAACCTGCTCCCATCACCCAGGGCCGCCTGGGCCATGGCCTGACCCAACAGCACGCTGAGCGCCATGCCATGGCCGGAGAAGCCGTGGACAAACCAGCCCTGGGTACCCAGGCTGCCCACATGGGGCATGCGCGTGGTGGTGATGGCGATAAGCCCTCCCCAGGCGCTGTGGATGGCCACGCCATGCAGCTGGGGAAAGACATGCAGCAGCCGGGCGCGCACCACGCCCAGCACATCACGGGGCACAGCCCCGCCATACCAGGCGCCCCCACCAAAGAGCAGCCGGCCATCACCTGTGAGCCGGAAGTAATCCACCACCCAGTTGGCATCATGCCCGCCCCAGCCATCTGGAAGCGGCACGAGCCCGGCTGGCAATGGCTCTGTGGCCAGCATGGCGCTGGCCACAGGCAGGGTGTAGCCCATCATGGGCTTGGCCAGTTGCGGTGCGATCTGGTGCAGATAGGCATTGGTGCACACGAACAGTTGCTCGCTGCGCACCACCCCCTGGGGGGTGCGCACCAGCCAGCGGTTGTCCTGATGCTGCAGCTGCACAACCGGGGAATCCCCGAAGAATCGCACCCCATGGGCCGCCGCCGCCCCCGCCAGCCCCAGCGTGAAGCGCAAAGGATGCAGGTGCAGCGCCTGCCGGTCCAGCAGGCCGGCCACATAGCGTGGGCTTTTCACATGGGACTGCAGGGCATCGCGTTCCAGATATTCGGTCATATAGCCGTAGCGCTCCTGCAGGTCGGCCTGCAGGGCCAGCAATGCTGCGGCATGCTGCCTACGGCAGGCGCAGACCACATGGCCGCACCCGAGGTCGCAGTCGATGCCAAGCTGCTCTGCGAGGGCTTTCACCAGGGCCACCGCCTCCACAGACAGCACCCAGAGCCTCCGGGCCGCCGCTTCACCCATCATGGCCCGCAGCCTGCCCATGGAACAGCCAAAACCAGGCAGCACCTGCCCGCCACTGCGTCCCGAGGCACCATGGCCTGGATGATGGGCCTCCACGATGACCGTCTCCACGCCGGCTTGCGCCAGGTGCCAAGCGGTAGACAGGCCCGTGAGGCCGGCACCGATGATGCATGCCTTGGCAGTGACCCGCCCTTGCAGGGGTGCATCCGGCGATGGACGCGAGCCGACAGAAGCCCAATAATAGGATGATTGTTCTGTCACAGCAGCTGGGGAAAGACAGACGCCCGCGTTCCGGGACGGCTGCTGCATGGATGATTTCTTGTTCATCAAGCACAATGGATGCATTGGAGTAATCATGGCACGCGCACCCCAGGATAATGGGCAGGCCCAGGCCGCCGAGTTCAGCGATCTCAAATCCTGGCTTGCCAAGCACGGCATCGGCGAGGTGGAATGCTTCGTGCCGGACATGGCCGGGACTGCCCGGGGCAAGATCATGCCAGCCTCGAAGTTTAACACCGATGAGGGCATCCGGCTGCCAGAGAGTGTTTTCATCCAGACGGTGACCGGCGAGTACCCCAAGATGGAAGGCCTGGTCAACCCCGGCGATATTGACGTGAGGCTGCGCCCCGACCTGCCCACGGCGCGCATCGTGCCCTGGACCGATGAACCCACAGGCCAGGTGATCTGCGATGCCTACTACGCCGATGGCCAGGTGGTGGATATCGCCCCGCGCCAGGTGTTGAAGCGCGTCTTGGCGCTGTACCAGATGGAAGGCTGGCAGCCGGTGGTGGCCCCGGAGATCGAGTTTTTCCTGATCGCCCCCAACACCGACCCGGACTACCCGCTGACACCTCCCATTGGTCGCAATGGGCGCCCCGAGACGGTACGCCAGTCCTATTCCATCGATGCGGTCAACGAGTTCGACCCTTTGTTCGAGGATCTCTATGCCTACGCCGAAGCCCAGCGGCTGGACGTGGAAACGCTGATCCACGAGGCCGGTGCTGCCCAAATGGAGATCAACTTTCTGCATGGCGACCCGCTGGAGGCCGCCGACCAGGTGGTGCTGTTCAAGCGCACGGTGCGCGAGGTGGCCATGCGCCACAAAATCTACGCCACCTTCATGGCCAAGCCCATGGCCGGCGAGCCGGGCAGCGCCATGCACCTGCACCAGAGTCTGGTGGACAGAAAAACCGGGCGTAACCTCTTTGCCGCCCAGGAAGGCGAGCGCGACCCACGGTTTTTTTCCTACATCGCCGGCTTGCAGCGCCACATGGGTGCCGCCATGAGCTTTTATGCGCCCTATGTGAACTCCTACCGGCGCGTGGTGCGCGACAGCTCGGCCCCCATCAACGCCCATTGGGGCTATGACAACCGCACCGTGGGTCTGCGGGTGCCGCTTTCCAATCCGGAAAGCACGCGCATCGAAAACCGGCTGTCCGGTGCCGATGTGAACCCATATCTCGCCATTGCCGCCTCGCTGGCCTGTGGTTACCTGGGCATGCGCGACAACCTGCCGGCCACAGGCGCTGTCCAGGGCAGCGCCTACGAGCTGCCCCACCAACTGCCGCGCAACCTGGAAGATGCCCTGCATCTGCTCCAGGCAGACGACGATCTGTGCGAGGTGCTGGGCAGGCGTTTCGTGACCGTCTTTTGCGCCATCAAGGCCAGCGAGCACGAGGCCTTCTTCCGGGTGATCAGCTCGTGGGAAAGGGAGTACCTGTTGCTCAATGTATGACGGTCGCCACCATGCATCCAGCGGCGATGGCCTGACAGGGCGCTTGGGACATCATGTTTCCGCTGCGTGACACCATTCCCGGCATGTTCCCGCCGGTGATGCTCTGGGCGCTGGTGGCCTGCAACATACTGCTTTTCATGCTGGAATCCGCCCTGCCCAGGGATACGCTGGCTGCGGTGTTTCAGGTCATCGGGCTGGTGCCGGCCCGGATCATGGATGGCGAGCCATTGGCCATCCTGGGGCTGGTGTCCAGCCAGTTCCTCCATGGCAGCCTGCTCCATGTGGTCGGCAACCTGTGGACCTTGTGGATCTTCGGCGACAACGTGGAAGACCGCATGGGCCCGGGTCGCTTTTTGTGCTTCTACCTGCTTTGCGGCATCATGGCGGGCCTCACCCAGGTCCTGCTGTATCCCGGCAGCACCGTGCCCACCGTGGGGGCGTCGGGCGCCATCGCCGGCGTGCTGGGCGCCTACCTGGTGCTGTTCCCCCATGCCCGGGTGATCACGCTCATACCCGTCTTCTTTTATCCGCTGCTGGTCGATCTGCCAGCGGTCAGCTTCCTTTTGTTCTGGTTTCTGATGCAGTTCCTTTCTGGAACCATCGCGCTGGTGGGGCCCCAGCAGCTGGGTGGTGTCGCCTGGTGGGCTCATGTGGGCGGTTTCATGGCCGGCATCGTGCTGCACCGGCTGTTCCTGAATCCCAGGCGTATCCGGGCCATCCCGCCTGACGCCCTGGGCTTTGACGGCCTGTGGCATTCCGGGCGATAATACGCCGCCATGGACCTGTGGGGCCTGTTTTGGATTTTCTTGATTCTCATCTCGCTGCAGCCTGTGCTCCGGCAACGCATGCTGGAAGCAGCCCGCAGCAGGATTTTGGTGCGCATGGAAAAGCGGCGCAACAGCCGGGTGATCTGCCTGGTGCATCGCCAGGAGACCATGAGTGTGCTGGGATTCCCCCTGGTGCGCTATATCGATGTGCATGACTCAGAAGAGGTCATTCGCGCCATCGAGCTCACCGACGACCACACCCCCATCGACCTCATCCTGCACACGCCAGGCGGCCTGGTGCTGGCCTCACTGCAGATTGCCCGGGCGATCGCCCGCCACAAGGCGCCGGTTACCGTGTTCGTACCCCATTACGCCATGTCCGGCGGCACGCTGATCGCCATGGCCGCCCAGCAGATCGTCATGGCGGAGCATGCGGTGTTGGGCCCCATGGACCCCCAGGTGGGTCGGTTCCCGGCGGCCTCGGTGCTGCGCGCCGTGGCAGACAAGCCCATGGCCCATATCGATGACGAGACCCTGATCCTGGCAGATCAGGCGCGCATGGCTCTTGCCCAGGTGCACCGCGCTGTCACGGATCTGCTCAAACTGCGCTATGCTGTCGAGCAGGCCACAGCCATCGCCGGGCTGCTGTGCGAAGGCCGCTTCACCCACGACTACCCCATCTCCGCCGACGAGGCCAGGGCATTGGGCCTTGCCGTGAGCACCGAGATGCCGGAGCTGGTCTTCCAGCTCATGAGCCTCTATCCCCAGCCGGTGCGCCAGCAAGCCAGCGTGGAATACCTGCCGGGGAGACGAGATGCGCGCAACAGATCAACACATTGAGCATGCTGATACCAGTTCGTCGGCTCACTAAGCAAGCAGTATCCCGCCGATGGGAAACCGGATGGCACCTGCTCCCTGCCCTGCGCCTGCAGGGCAGGCTCATCCTCACATGGAGCGTGTTGCTCATGACCAGCTGCAGCCATCAACAAGTCATCCCCCTGGTCTCGGGGCTGGACAAAACCGCCATGGACCCCGCGGTGCGGCCCGCCGATGATCTCTACCGGCATGTCAATGGCAACTGGCTGGCGCACTCCGTCATTCCACCGGACAAGGCCATGTGGGGCTCGTTCATGGCCCTGCGCGAGGCCACCTTGGACAACCTCAGGCAGATCATCGAGACCGTCAGTGCCCAACCCCAGGATGGGGCACAACGGCAGCTTGCCGACCTGTTCGCAAGCTTCATGGATGAAGGCCAGGTGGCGCAACGCGCCCCCCAGACACTGCAGGAGCTCATGACCGCGGTGGCAAGCGTGGACAGTCTCTCAGGGCTGGCCGCCTTTACCGCACGCATGAGCCGCATGGGGCTCACCGCAACCTATCAGCCCATGGTGCACCAGGACAACCGCAACGCCAACCAATACATCGTGGACATGATGCAGGATGGCCTGGGCCTGCCGGACCGCGACTACTACCTGAGCGAAGACCCCCGCTTTGTGGTCCTGCGCTCCCGCTACCAGGCTTACATGGAACACATGCTGCTGCTGGCGGGCGTGGCCCCAGGAGCCGAACAGGCCCGCAGCAGCGTCCAGGCCATCATGGCCCTGGAGCATGACCTGGCCCAGATGCAATGGACCAAGACCGCCAACCGCGACCCCATCAAAACCTACAACAAGCTGGATGGGGCGCAGCTGCAACACCTCATGCCGGGTTGGGACTGGGCAGCCTACTGGCAGGAACTCGGACTGCCGGCCCTGCTGCGGCCCGTTGTGGTGAGCCAGCCCAGCTACATGGCTGGCCTGGCACGGCTCGCCCAGAAAACACCACTGACCACCTGGCGCCTGTATCTCAAGTGGCATATCATCAACGGCTTGGCCCCCTATCTCTCTGAGCCCTTCGTGGAGGCGCATTTCGGCTTCCATGGCACGGCCCTGCGCGGCATCCCCCTCAACGAGCCGCGCTGGAAGCGCGGCATTGCACTGGTGGAGCAGGCCCTTGGCGAGTCGCTGGGCAAGCTCTATGTGGCGCGCTATTTTCCGCCGCAGAACAAGGTGCGCATGGAACAGCTGGTGGCCAACCTGCTGGCAGCGTACAAGGAAAGCATCACCAGAAGCGATTGGCTGGGGCCGGCCACGAAGACCCAGGCATTGGCCAAGCTCGCCGCCTTTCGGACCAAGATTGGCTATCCGGACAAATGGCGCGACTACAGTGCCTTGCGCATTGTCCGGAACGACCTGGTGGGTAACGTGCTGCGGGCCGCCGCCTTCGAGCAGCATCGCCAGCTTGCCAAGCTGGGCCAGCCCGTGGATCGCGGCGAATGGCACATGACACCCCAGACCGTGAATGCCTACTACAACCCGGAAATGAATGAGATCGTCTTTCCGGCTGCCATCCTGCAGCCACCCTTCTTCAACATGGCTGCCGACGATGCGGCCAACTATGGCGGCATCGGTGCTGTCATCGGCCATGAGATCAGCCACGGCTTCGACGACCAGGGCAGCCAATACGACGGCCAGGGCAACCTGCGCAACTGGTGGACCCAGGAGGATCGGGCCCATTTTGCCGACAGGACAAAAAAACTGGTGGCCCAGTACAATCAATACCAGCCGATACCCGGCTATCATGTCAATGGTGAGCTCACACTGGGCGAGAACATCGCCGATGTCTCCGGGCTTGCCATTGCCTACCGGGCCTATCAGATCGCGCTGCACGGCGCGCCACCACCTGTCATCGACAACATGAACGGCCCCCAGCGCTTCTTTGCTGGTTGGGCCCAGGTGTGGCGTGCCAAGGTACGCGATGACGAGGCCATCCGCCGCACCAGGATCGACCCGCATGCCCCACCCCAGTTTCGCTGCAATGGCGCTGCGGTGCACAATGCCGGTTTCTACGAGGCCTTTTCCCCGAAACCTGGGGATGGCATGTATCTCCCTCCCCAGGAGCGCATCAGGCTATGGTGAGTGGCCATGCACGACTGACCGCTGTCAGGTGGGGTGAATGGCTGAATCCATCGAACAGTATGCGCTGATCGGCAACACCCATACCGCAGCCCTGGTGAGCAGGCGCGGGGCCATCGATTGGCTGTGCCTGCCCCGCTTCGACAGTGCAGCCTGCATGGCTGCCCTGGTGGGCAGCGAGCGCCACGGCCATTTCACGCTGCGCGCCGCAGATCCCAATGCCACCATCACCCGCTACTACCATGATGACACCTTGGTGCTGGAAACCACCTTTCGCACCCCGGATGCCACCGTGGTCCTGGTGGATTTCATGCCACCAGCTGAGGAAGATGGCCGGGTGGATCTGGTGCGCCTGGTGTGCGGCCTGTCAGGCGAGATGCCCATGGAAATGGAACTGATCGTGCGTTTTGGCTATGGGCGCATCGTGCCCTGGGTACGGCGCCAGGCCGATGGCCTGCATGCGGTGGCCGGTCCCGATGCCCTGCGGCTTGCCACGCCCGTATCACTGGACAACCGGGACCTGCGTACCCAGGCACGCTTTACTATCCAGGCCCAGCAAACCATTCCCTTCGTGCTCACCTGGTATCCTTCCCACAAAGAACCCCCTCCCCTGCTTGATCCCCTTGCCGCCCGGAGCGGGACCATTGCCGCCTGGCGCTCATGGAGCGCCCAGAGCAGCGCCACAGAACCCTACCGGGAACCCACCCAGCGTTCGCTGATTACCTTGAAGGCCCTCACCTATAGCCCCACCGGGGGTATCGTGGCCGCCCCAACCACCAGCCTGCCCGAGGAGCTGGGCGGGGTGCGCAACTGGGATTACCGGTTCTGCTGGCTGCGCGATGCCAGTTTCACCCTCTATGCTCTGCTGATCAGCGGGTATCGCCGTGAGGCCGAACAATGGACCGCTTGGCTGCGTCGCGCCTGCGCCGGCATGCCCAGCCAGACCCAGATTCTCTATGGTCTGGCTGGCGAGCGCTTCCTTCCAGAATACGAACTGTCCTGGCTGCCGGGCTACGAAAACAGCCGGCCGGTGCGGGTGGGCAATGCCGCCTCTGAGCAGTTCCAGTTGGATGTCTTCGGCCAGGTGATCGACTGCTTTCACAATGCCCGTCTCCATGGTCTGGAATTGGATGAGGAAAACTGGTTCCTTGGCAAGGCCCTCCTTGATCACCTGGAAAACGTCTGGAACCGTCCGGATGAGGGTATCTGGGAGGTGCGCGGTGCGCGGCAGCATTTCACCTATTCCAAGGTCATGGCCTGGGTGGCCTTCGACCGCGCCATCAAGTCAGCACAGCGTTTCGGCCTGGATGGGCCACTGGATCACTGGCAGGCACTCAGGGCGCGCATCCGTGAGGAGATTCTGCACAGAGGCTTCAATCCGCGCCGCGGTACCTTTGTGCAGTATTTCGGCAGCGATGTCCTGGACGCCTCGCTGCTGCTGCTGCCGTTGGTACACTTTCTGCCCGCTACAGACCAGCGGATGCGCGCCACCATCGAGGCCATCGAGCGCGAATTGCTCATCGATGGCTTGGTGCGCCGCTACGCCACAGAAGAGGGCATCGATGGTCTGCCGGGCGGCGAGGGCGCCTTTCTCGCCTGCTCCTTCTGGTTGGTGGACAACCTGGCCATGTTGGGTCGGCATGGCGATGCGCAACGCCGGTTCCAGCATCTGCTGACCCTGCGCAACGATGTCGGGTTACTGGCCGAGGAATACGACCCCCAGAGCAGGCGTGCGCTGGGCAACTTCCCCCAGGCCCTGAGCCATCTGGCACTGATCAACAGCGCCGCCAACCTGCGCCCCTTCTATGGGCAATCACCCGGCCAATCACCCGGCAAGGCCGCCCCCGAAGACAGCATGATACCGTAGATCCACTGTTGCATCCTGAGGAGACAGCGATTATGAGCACTTCAGCCCGCACCAGCCGAGAAACCGAGATATTGCGCGCCGCCTTCCTGGCAACCCCCATGCCCACGGCCCTGCTGAACCAGGCAGGGGTTTTCGAGTTGGCCAACCCTCCCTTCCAGACCCTTTTCGGCTCCGGGGAAAACTGGCTCCACGAGGCAGCGGTCCATCCCCAACTAACGCAAATCCTCGCCACACCCCTTCCAGACAGCAACGGTGCTGGTGAGCAAGCGGCCCTCGAGCATGAGGGCCGCATCCACCTGGGGCCACGCGTCTTGCGGTATCAACTGGTCCCGTTGGCCCATGGCATGCGCCTATTGACGCTTCAGGAGCCGGAGACCCTGGAGGAGCAGGAACGCTATTTTCAGGATGTCCTGGATGCAATAGGCCATCAGGTCATGGTGGCGGCTGCCTCGGGGCGCGGCATCTATGCCGGCAACCAGGCCCTGTGGGAGTTTTTTGATGTCCCTCCAGAGGTGGGTCTCGACCAGAGCAATTATTATCCCTACTTGGACATGCTGCCCCCCGATGCAGTGCAACAGATTCTCGCCGCCACAGATGATTTCCTGGCCGGCAAGCTCGTCACGCTGGAAGTGGACATCATCAAGGGTACAGATCAGACCAGAGGGCGCAAGACCCGCCAGCTCTTATCCTACAAGCTGCTGCCCAGGCGGCCCCACTGGAAGGTCGACCGTCTGGTGGAAAG
>WOZS01000009.1:65868-72011 GCA_011620135.1 Gammaproteobacteria bacterium | reverse complement strand
GCGACAACAGATTGATGCATGAAACAAGAGCTGATCCTAAGGACTTTTATAAATCTCATCTTGCCTGGCACAAAAAATATCTAAAACCCATTGCGGCGGCTCTACCACTACATTTTTTGTTAGCTGTTTAACCAACTCTTCCGCTAACAATGTGTCACCACCACAGAAATATATATAACCATCTTGTATTCCCAAAAATTGCGCGCTAGCGCTGCCTGATGAAACTACATGCCCATGCGAATAGAAAAGCAAAAAGACATATATAAGATTAGAAATCAGTAACTCTGTTTTTTCATTCTGTACTCCACTTGCCGAAAAGTTGAACAGAAACGTCCGGTCTGTCAGATTATATTCGTAATTTTCTCCGTACAATAATCCGAAAAACAATGATGCTTGTACTGGATCAATCCAGCCAGTCGAATTATCTATCTGAAAAATTTTCCACCTTCCCTTCGGAAGCCAACCAGCACAATGCTGGGCACACTCAAGCAGATATGCCCTTGGCGCCTGGACATTAATCCAATCACCGATATGACTTTGATCTTTAGTTTGTATCTGATTCCAACTTCCGATCTTTAATCCAATTTCATCCAAAAGCAAATTAGCTTCCATTTTGTCAAGTGTTTTCATATTTCCCGCTGCCTTCCCTTAAATCAATATGCAGGCTCGGAATGCAATATGAATGCAACTCCTGCTGCTCCACGCAACCACCCAGGAATTGGTGCAGGGGATGCAGGCGGTGATGGTCGATTACCAGGATGTGCTTGCTCAGGAATAATAGGGTTTCCTCTCCATCCACTTGCCTTGCACCTGCAGCAACGGGACTTCGGTGGGACGGACGCAGCGGTCGTGGGATCGGCGGTCCCGGAACGCCCGGGTCAGGGTCAGTCGGCGGTCTTGCATGGGGTCCCTCACTTTTTTTCATCGTCACCTGAGTAGGTGAGGAAAGCCACTGATCTATGCCTATACTGTCAAGACCTATCGGTGTTGACCCTTACCTTAAGGTCCTATAGATTCACCAAGAACAGCATAAATCAGTGATTTTCTGCAGGATACCGCAATGCTGGAACACTGGCAGGCGATCAAAGAGCTCAAGCCCGAGGACCGCGAGCGCATCCTCTACGTGACCGACGGACTCATCCGCGACGCCAAGACCCGCAAGGCTTATCAAGCGACTGGTTAAACACAGGAGGATTTCAACATGGCCACAGAACGCAGCCATATCCGTGAGCTGATCGACAAGCTCGAAGCCCTGCCGCCGGAGCGCATTGCGGAGGTGGAGGACTTTGTCGATTTCCTCAAGCAGCGCGATCTGGACCGGCAGTGGACGCAGGCCGCGACGAAGACCGCCGAGCCGGCATTTGCCAAGGTGTGGGACAACCCGGACGATGCCGCCTATGACGCGCTTTGAGCTCGGCGACGTCGTCCTCGTTCCCTTTCCGTTTACCGACCAGTCCACCACCAAGAAGCGCCCGGCGGTGGTCATCAGTTCCCAAGCCTACAACACCGAACGACCTGATCTCATCATCATGGCCGTGACCAGCCAGCTCAAGCCCACGGCCATCCTCGGCGAGGTGATCGTGCAGGACTGGCAGGCCGCCGGCCTGCTCAAGCCCTCAGCCATCAAGCCTGTCATCACCACCATCGAGAAGCCCCTGGTCATCCGGACCATGGGCCGGTTGCAGGAACACGATCAACAGGCGTTGCAGAACGCTTTGAGGATCATGCTGGGCTGAGGCATGTCCGCCCTGACCTCGGCGCTTGATGTTGGACTTCGAATGCTCAGTCCAGCCGACGCACTCAGGAAGACATAGCAATGCGCTAGGTATCGAAGGCAGCTCGCATGGATCAATATATTCAACAGGTGCAGTTGCTGCGGGATAAGGTGCCTTCATGACGCGCTCGCGGCCAAGGCGCAGCAGAATTGAGAACTAAATGATGCTCACTAGCATCGTCGAACTTTATGTGGTTGCTACATAGTTCAGGTTTTTGGCAACTGCTACATAATACCGCTATTTTTCGCTTGGATGATCAAGCCGGAGCCGATCGGCTGTTACGCTTCTCATCCAGTTCAAATATTCTTTCAACATCCTTTGGCTTGGTTCGGCTGCATCGTACCAAATGATCGCAGTAATCCCCAACCGTTCTGATCACCAGCTTCCCGGACTTGAATTCTTTAGCCACAGTTCGATCAGCGACATCGTGAATGTCATCGTTGATCTGATCGAATTCATTCCGTCGAAAGTCGGAAACGAAACTCGGCTTCAGATCAACACCGAAGATGTGATCCAACCTCAGTTCGTCTACCGGCACACGAAACAGTCTGGCGACTCGCAAAAGCGCTCGCTCGTGGATGATCTGCTCTTGCTCGCGCATGGCGTCCAGCATCACTTGCACCCGCAGTCGTCTTCGGAAGACGTCGCGTTGATTGCTGCTTGGCCGATCACTGATAGATCGTAGAACCCCTCGAAGACCAGAGCCGCTGTAACTGTCGTGCTCAATGCAACGCCAGCAGTTGTTCGGCCAAACTCTCTCAGCGCCCTGCGGCCCAGCCTTGTTGAATTCCGGCTCAACTGACTTGTGTACGGGTTCAACTGACTTCTGGGCCCGAACCCTCTTAGTTCCGACGGCGTCTTCGGCATCGTTCCGATGCCAAGCGTTGTTCCGAGCGTCGCAGCCGTCGCACCCAAGTCGAATCTGTTTTTCTCGATCTCGTCCGCAAACTGATCGAAGTCGAAACACAGCAATCCAGTGGGATCAATGCTAGAAACCGGATTCCCCCCCACATACGCATACAGATTAATCCCCCCACTCTCCCCCATGGGATCCCGGCTCAGCCATCTCCCCAAATGGGGATCATAGGCCCGATAATGGGTGAGGTAAAGGCCTGATCGGGCATGGTAGAACATCCCGGCATAGCCCAAGGCGGCATGGTCCAGTGCGAGGAGTCAGGTCTTGTTTCATGCACCACTGCGACATCAAATTGATGTATGAAACAAGTCCTGCCCCCCTGTTCTGCTCTCATGCCGACAAGCCAAGCCACGCCATCCCTGGCCGAGGCTGGCGGGGTAATCCGGATCAACAGCTCTGCCTCAGGCGTCACTCGGGTTGCTGCCCCGTTGGCCCCCTTCAGCCAGCGCCTGGAGCGCTTCTCTGTCCAGACGATAGGGAATCCACTGTCGCAGGGGGCTTGCACCAGAGCGTTCATAGAAAGCCTGGGCAGAGGTATTCCAGTCCAGCACCTGGAAGTCCAGCCGCTCATGACCCAACGTTTGGGCAAGCCTTGCTGTATGGGCCAGCAAGGCTTGCCCCACACCGCTGCCGCGCTGCTCGGGGCGCACGTAGATGTCTTCCAGGTACATGCCGAAACATCCGGCAAAGCTCGAGAAATGGTCGCTCAGCATGGCATAGCCCACGGCTCGTTCTTCCTGCCAGGCCAGCAGCGCCCAGACCCGCGGCTGCGGCGCGAACAGCAACGCCGCCAGCTCGCCCTCGCCCACATGCACCTCGTCGGCCATGTGCTCGAAGGCGGCGAGCTCCCGAATCAGCCCCAGCAGCAGCGGCAGTTCCTGTCTTTGGATGGGGCGCACCACACAAGCTGTGGCATGGTAGTCTTGGGGCATGATGCAGACATTGTAAGGGCATGGCCACGCCCTGGATAGCCGCACGAGCATGCTGATCCTTTCTTTGGGCATCGCAGCCCTGGTGGCAACCTTTCTTTGCGCCTTCTTCGCCAAGAACCGCCTGGTTCTGGACCAGCCCAACAAGCGTTCCATGCACACCGCACCCACCCCGCGCCTCGGCGGTGTGGCGCTGTGGAGCGCCATCGCCTGTGGCCTGGCGCTGCACCCCCTGGAGAACCACCAGGGTGTGCTGCTGGGGGCACTCTCGATGGTGGTGGCAGTCTCCCTGCTGGACGACATCCGCACCCTGCCCCCATGGCCGCGCCTTGCCACACAGCTGGCGGCAGCACTGCTCGCCCTCTTGGGGGCGTGGCTCGTGCCCACGGCGCTGACCTTGCCCGGCTGGACATGGACCTGGCCATACGCCCTGGCTCTGCCCTTGTGCCTCTTGTTCCTTGTTTGGTCGTGCAACTGCTTCAATTTCATGGACGGGATGGATGGCCTGGCGGCCACCCAGGCCATCACCGGATTTGGGGGGCTTGCCGTCATGGCTGGTATCAGCGATGCGCCCTGGCTCATGCTGGCGGCAAGCCTCACCGCTGCGGCGGCCACAGGCTTTCTACCCTGGAACTGGCCGCCGGCGCGGCTTTTCCTGGGCGATGCTGGTGCTGTGGGCCTGGGTTTCTGGCAGGGCGTCTTGACGCTCCATGGCGCTGCCCACAGGGCTTTTCCATTATGGGCCGGACTACTGGCCTTTGCTCCTTTCTTGTTGGATGGCACCATCACGCTGCTGATACGTATCGCCCACGGCCACTCTCCCCTCGTGCCCCACCGGGAACACCTCTACCAGCGCCTGGCCATGGAACCCTGGGGCGTGCGCCGCACGCTGTTGGTGCATGCGCTGTTCATGGCAGGCTGTGCCGCAGCCGCTTGCCTCACCTACCAGCGCCAAGCCGTCTGGGGGCTTGGCAGCTGCCTTGTAGCCTGTGGTATCCATCTGGGGCTACGCCAATATGCCAACACGGCAAAATGCACAGGACGAGCCAGGAGGTGATGTGCTGCTGGGTACCTCTCCTGTGTGGCACGCCATGGGTCATCTTGATCCTGTCTGCATATCCAGGCGGCGAGGCGCTCAGGGTCGGCAACATCGCCGTATTTGGTGAGCATATTTTCGATTTATTGTCGTTCAACGCTGCCGCGATCGAGACACGACCATGACCAATATCGCCCAGACTGACCGCAACCCTTGGGCTGTCTTGCTGATCTTTCTGCGGCTGGGCCTGACCTCCTTCGGTGGCCCGATTGCCCACTTGGGCTACTTTCGCGAAGAGTTCGTGACGCGGCGGCAGTGGTTGACTGAGTGCAGCTATGCGGATTTGGTCGCCCTCTGCCAGTTCCTTCCGGGGCCGGCCAGCAGTCAGGTCGGGATCGCACTCGGGCTGTCCCGCTGCGGCTATGCCGGGGCCTTGGCCGCTTGGGCGGGCTTCACGCTGCCGTCAGCGCTGGCGCTGATCCTGTTTGCACTGGGCATGGCCAGCTACGGCGACGCGATGCCGTCTGGTGTGCTGCACGGCTTGAAGGTGGTCGCCGTGGCGGTGGTGGCGCAGGCTGTGTGGGGAATGGCTCGCACTCTCTGTCCAGATGCGCCGCGCATCACCATCATGGCGGCGGCGAGCTGCTTTGTGCTGCTGGCACCCGCCGCTTTTGGGCAGCTGGGGGTCATCGCCATTGCAGCGCTCATTGGCCTGTTGCTGTTCAAGCCTCGGCAGGGAACAGCGCATGACCCGTTGCCGATTGCCATCCGGCGTCGCGTTGGCTTGTTCTGGCTGACGTTGTTCCTTGTGCTGCTGATGGGGTTGCCGTTGCTGGTCGCCCTCTCCCCGAATCAGATGCTGTCGATGGTGGATGCCTTCTACCGTGCCGGGTCTCTGGTCTTTGGTGGCGGGCATGTGGTGCTGCCGCTGCTGCAAGCCAAAGTGGTGCCGACCGGCTGGGTCAGCAATGACCTCTTTCTGGCAGGCTACGGTGCGGCGCAGGCCGTCCCTGGCCCTCTGTTCACCTTCGCGGCGTTTCTCGGTGCTTCCATGAACCAAGCACCCACTGGCTGGTGGGGTGGTCTGGTCTGCCTGGTGGCGATCTTTGCGCCATCCTTCCTGCTGGTCGTTGGTGCGTTGCCATTCTGGGAGCGCCTGCGTCGCAACGTCCGCATGCAAGCAGCGTTGTGGGGCATCAATGCGGGCGTGGTTGGCCTGCTGCTGGCTGCCCTCTACCAGCCGGTGTGGACCAGCGCGATCCACGCGCCACAGGACTTTGCCATGGCCATCATGGCACTGGTTGCCCTGATGTTCTGGAAGCTGCCGCCGTGGCTGGTCGTAGTCGGCAGTGGTATCGTGGGCTGGTTGTTGAGCATCGTTCTGTGAGGTTTGGAGAATGACCGGCAAAGACAGACATTTTCGGCGGGCTGATCGCTGGCACATCCTGTACCACGCTGCCAGGGCAGCCATCTTCGGCCTCGGCATC
>WOZS01000009.1:58487-65768 GCA_011620135.1 Gammaproteobacteria bacterium | reverse complement strand
TATCCCCTGCTGCGCGGTTTGGAAAAGAAGGGCGATCTCACCAGCACGCCACGGGCGCATCTGCGTTGTGAGCGACAGGTGCACAAGCTCACCGAGCAGAACCGTATAGCGCCATCATGAACCACCTGACCCATCTCTCCAGTGGCGCCTGCCTCGGTGCCGTGCTGGCGCCGCAGCAGCCGTCCCTGTGGGCGCTGTGTGCCGTGGGGGCGCTGCTACCCGACCTGGACAGCCCCAAGACCACCATCGGCCGCGTGGTGCCGCCTGTAAGCTGGCTGGTCAACAAGCTCCTGGGCTGGAATGCGCCCCACCCAGATGGGCACCGGGGTGGCACCCACTCCCTGCTGGCTGTGGTGGTGGTCAGCGTGCTTGCCAGACATGCCATGGGGCCAACGGCCGGCTGGGTGCTGGCATGTGGCTATGTCTCCCATCTGCTGCTGGACCAGCTCACCATCCAAGGCATCCGCTGGCTGTGGCCATTGCCGCTGGACTTTCGCCTGCCATACCCGTTGGCCATGGCCTCGGGGCACCCTTGGGCCAACGCCATAGTGAGCACCATGGCCGTGGCCATCGCGCTGGGGCTACGCTTTCAGCATGAACTGGAGCCCTGGGCTGCCCATCTCGTCAGGATGCTATCCTGAGCATGCCGCACCCACGCTGTTCGCATGCCATCTCCACGTGAACCATAGCAGGAGGCTGTCATCATGGATCTGCAACTCAAGGGACAACAGGCACTCGTTTTGGGGGCAAGCCGCGGCTTAGGCCGCGCCATCGCCCAGCGCCTTGGCGAGGAAGGTGCCACCTGCACTATCGCCGGGCGTCATGAGGACACCATTGGCAAGGCAGCGCAAGAACTGCGCGAGGCAACCGGTGCCGTGTATCACCCCTTGGTCACGGACAGCTGCAATGCGCCGCTGCTGGCGCAGGCCATCGACCAGGCCGCCCAACGCATGGGTGGGCTCGCCATCCTGGTCAACAGCGCTGCCCGGCCCAGCGGGGCCTTTCCCGAAGACTTCGCCCATGTGGACGAAGCGTTGATCCTGCATGACTTCGAGGAAAAGTTCCTGGGCACACTGCGGGCGGCGCGCGCCGCCGTCCCCCACATGGCCAAGGCTGGCTGGGGTCGCATCGTGGCGATCGGCGGTCTCACCGCCCGCAACGCAGGCAGCATCAGCGCAGGAGCACGCAACGCGGCCTTGGTGAACCTGGTCCGCACCATGTCCCGGTCCCAGGAGCTGGGCCGCAACCAGATCACCGCCAATGTGGTCCATCCGGCGCTCACCGTCACAGAGACCATGGAAGAACGCCTGCACCAGATGGCGCAGCGCACCGGCTTTCCCATGGCCGCCATGATCGATGCGGCGGCCCGTGACAATCCTCAGGGGCGGCTTGTCACGGCACTGGAAGTAGCCGATGTGGTCTGCTTTCTTTGTTCGCCGCGCAGCAGCGCCATCAATGGCGAGGCGATCGGCGTGGGGGGCGGCAGCGGCGCCGGCATCTCCTACTGAAAGGCTGTCTTTGCAGCAAGCATCCCGGACAATCAGGAGGCTTTTGCCTCACCAGGTGCCAGGGCATCGATGGCCAAGGCATGGATGCTGGTGCCCATGAGATCGGCCAGCGTATCGTAAACCAGCCGGTGTCTCGCCAGAAGGCCCTGGCCAGCAAAGCAGGCCGCCACCACCTCCACCCTGTAGTGACCACCGTTGCTGGCACCGCGATGGCCTGCGTGCAAGGCGCTTTCATCCTCGATGACCAATGCGGTGGGATGCAGCGCCTGCATCAGGCGCTCTTCGATGAGGGCGGCCACGTCCTGTCTGGCGCTCATGGTCTGGTGGTGGCATCCGGGGTGCCACCCGAGGAGGAGGCATCACCTGCGGGATCTGGCGTGGACCCTGCATCAGCAGCCACGGGTGCTTTGCCCTCCTGACGCCAACCCAGCCACAACGCCTGGAGGATGGCAAAGACCACCATGGCGCCTGTAAAACCGAAGGTCTTGAACTGTACCCATGTGGCCGTGGAGTAATGGCCGGCAACCCAATGATTGACGGCAGCCAGCACCAGGAAGAATCCGCCCCAGCACCAGCCCATGAACCGCCAGCTGCGCTGGGACAGCGGCAGCTTCTCCCCCAGCAGCATGGCGAGCACGGGGCGCTTGCTGAACAGCTCGCCACCCACCATCATCAGGGCGAAACAGACATAGAGGAACGTGGGCTTTTCCTTGATGAGCCGCTCATCGTGCAACAGCAGTGTGCCGCCACCCAGCACCAGGGCCAGGAGAAAACCAACGGTCAGCATCACCGGCAAGCGCCGCTCCAACAACCAGCTCCAGCCGGTCTCGAGCCCCAGATGGGCGATCAACACCGCCGTGGCGGTGGGCAGCCCGAAATACTGGTAGCAACCGAAAAAAACCGCCGTGGGCAAAAGACTGTGACGCCAACCAGACGATGTGCCGCGCATAACCCACCTTGTTCTCAGGTTTCAACCCAGTCACCATTCTGACAAACTTTGCCACAGGAAGCAAAGCATCCTCCATGGCGGCTGCCCGGGATAGGTTTTCCGGACGTGCCCTTGTACCTGAGCCAGGATGCCCGCTACAATGACAGGTTTACAGGGCATGATTCAGGCGGGCATGGCCAACCTCTGCACCATCAATCCTTCCAATCCCCAGGCTCGCCTGCTGCAGAAGGTGATGACCTGCCTGCAACAAGGCGGCCTGATCGTCTACCCCACCGACTCCTGCTACGCTTTCGGCTGCAGCCTGGGCAACAAGGAGGCCATCGAGCGCATCGTCCGGATACGCTCCTTGCCCGAAGACCATCACTTCACCCTGGTTTGCCGCGATCTGTCGGATCTGGCCACCTATGCCGTGGTGGACAATGCCACCTACCGCTTCCTGCGTGCCCACATACCCGGCCCCTTTACCTTCCTGCTGCCCGGCACCAAGGAAGTGCCGCGCCGCCTCCTGCACCCCAGACGCAAGGGTATCGGACTGCGAATCCCGGATCACCCCATTGTCCAGGCGCTGCTGGAGCAACTGGGGGAACCGCTGCTGAGCTCCACGGTGATGCTGCCCGGTGACCAGGCGCCCCTGCCCAATGCCCAGGACATCCAGGAGCGCATCGGCAAACAGGTGGACCTGATCATCGACGGAGGCCCATGCGGCATCGAGCCCACCACTGTTGTCGAACTGTATGGTACACCTGCCATCGTTCGGCAGGGCAAGGGGCAGCTCAAGGGGATATGAGCATCTTCCAGTGATGGCGTACCGAGGCAATCTCCAGGCGAAACAACCATGCAGTCATTGACCACCATCCAGGCCCTGGCAGCCGGTGCTGTGCCGCTGCTTTTTGCCGTCACGCTCCATGAGGCGGCCCATGGCTGGCTCGCCAATCTCATGGGTGATCCCACCGCCCAGCGCATGGGCAGGTTGAGTCTCAACCCCATACGCCATATAGATCCCATAGGCACCCTGCTCGTGCCGGCGGCCACCTTTGCGCTCACTGGCTTTATCTTTGGTTGGGCCCGCCCGGTGCCCATCGATGCCAGCCATTTCGTTCATCCGCGCCGCGGCATGGCCCTGGTGGCCCTGGCTGGACCCATGGCCAATCTGTTCATGGCCCTGGGCTGGGCGCTGGTGATTCGCCTCGCCCAGGTCCTCTCCGGGTTGCCCTGGATTGCCGATCCGTTGTTCGCCATGGGCCTGATGGGTGTTGGGTTCAACGTCATCCTGGGCGTCCTGAATCTGCTGCCCATCCCTCCTTTGGATGGCAGCCATGTCCTTGCCGGCCTGCTGCCCAGTCACATGGCTGCCGCCTACGCCCGGCTGGCCCCCTACGGCATGGTCATCCTGTTGCTGGCGCTGGTATCTGGCCTGCTGGGCCCCGTCCTCGGCCCCCTGGCCGAGCTCGCCCAGCAGGCTATCCTTTCGGCAGCCGGCCTGCGTACCGCGGGATCCTGAGTATGGCCGCCGACAGTGGACGCAGGATTGTCTCTGGCATGCGCCCCACAGGCGCCCTGCATCTGGGCCATTATCATGGGGCCATCAAGAACTGGCTACAGTTGCAAACCGAGGCCGAGTGCTTCTTTTTTGTAGCCGACTGGCATGCCCTGACCACCCACTATGAGGATCCGGCACACATCGGTGCCGATACCCGGGCCATGGTGATCGATTGGCTGGCCTGCGGACTGAGCCCTTCTTTGTCCACCATCTTCATCCAGTCCCAGGTCCCGGAACATGCCCAGCTCCATGTGCTCCTGTCCATGATCACCCCCCTGAGCTGGCTGGAACGCGTCCCCACATACAAAGACCAGATCCAGCGGTTGCATCACCTTGATCTGGCCACCTATGGCTTTTTGGGATACCCCCTGCTGCAGACCGCAGACATCGTCATCTATCAAGCCACCCACGTGCCGGTTGGCGAAGACCAAGTGGCCCATGTGGAACTGTCACGGGAGGTGGTACGCCGCTTCAATCACCTCTATGGCCGCGAGGCCGATCTGGAAGCCAAGGCCGCCGAGGCCCTGGGTCGGCTGGGGCGACGCACGGCACGGCTCTATGAGGGGCTACGCCGGCGCTACCAGGAACACGGCGAGGAGCAGGCCTGGACGGAAATCCAGGAAATCCTGGAAGAACAGCAGCATCTGACCATGCTGGACCGGGAGCGCCTCCTGGCCAACTTCGAGGGCCGCGGCAGGCGCATCCTGGTGGAACCGGAGGCCCTGGTCACCGAACAATCCCGGTTGCCGGGGCTCGATGGGCAGAAGATGTCCAAGAGCTACGGTAACACCATCGCCTTGCGGGAACACCCCGACAGCATCACCCAGAAGGTCCGCACCATGCCCACCGATCCGGCGCGGGTGCATCGCAGCGACCCCGGAGAACCCACCAAATGCCCGGTCTATGCGCTGCATCGCGTCTACAGCGCTCCATCGCAACTGGCTTGGGTGGAACAGGGATGCCGACAGGCCGGCATTGGTTGCCTGGAATGCAAGAAGCCCGTGATCGAGGCGATCATCGCCCAGCTGAAGCCCATCCAGGAACGGATCGTGGAACTGGAAGCCGAACCGTCTTTCGTGAACGCCACGCTCACCCAGGGCGCCGAACAGGCCCGTGATATCGCCCGGGACACCCTCGATGAGGTCAACGAGGTGCTGGGGCTCAGCCATCGCTGGCCATGAGCCCCATGCTCAGCCCTGGGCGGCCCTGCCTCATTCATCATGCTCCGGGATGGCACCTGGCTTGAAGAGCCTCTCCAGAAGCTGCTCGCTGAAAAAGGCATCATGGCGCCGAATCCACTCGAGGAGCATGGTGGCGTGCTCCTTTTCCTCATCCCGGTTGTGGACGAGAATGGCCTTGAGTTCGGCGTTGTGACAGGCGTCCACGCGCTGGTTGTACCAGTCTATCGCCTCGAGTTCCTCCATCAATGAGGTAAGAGCACGATGCATGTCCATGGTGGCCGGCTGCAACTTGTCCAGTGGTTCATGATAGCCTTCGTTGGCCATGTTCCTATCCCTCCTTAAAACGCATCCAGAATCCCCTGCTAAGGGCGATCAGCAAGCCTACCATGACAAAGCGGGGACTGACTATCGCCATCCGACATGGGACCCCCGGCAGACCACATCCAGATCGGGCGGCAGCCACACCCCAGGCCAGCCGGCCAGACCCTGCACCAGGAAGGCGCGCTGCGCGGCATCGCTGGCGCACAGACTGAGATGCCCCAGCTTGCGCCTGGGACGGGCCGTCTTGCCATAGAGCCAGCCGCCGGGCCAGGGTGCCAGCTGGCCAGCTTCCGGAGCATCTCCGATGAAATTGACCATGGCCGCAGGCCCCAGCGCGCCCGTGTCTCCCAGCGGCCAGCCCAGGATGGCGCGCAGATGGTTGTCGAACTGACTGCTCCTGCAGCCCACCATGGTCCAGTGCCCGGAGTTGTGGGGGCGTGGGGCTATCTCATTGGCCAGCAGCTGGCCCTGGCAGAGAAAAAACTCAACAGCCAGCGTACCCACCAGCTGCCAATGCTGCAGCAGCCGCCCTACCCATTCTTTGGCCTGCCCTTCCAGATCGGCATCGGCATGGGGCGCGAGACTCAGCCGCAGGATACCCTGGTGGTGCACATTGCGCGTCAGGGGATAAAACGCCATCTCCCCTGTCAGCGAGCGCACGGCGATCAGGGACAGCTCGCAGGAAAATGGCAAGAATGCCTCGGCGAGGCACAGCTGGGGGGCCATGGCCTGCCAGGCGGCCGCCATCTCCCCAGCGTCATGGATGACAAGCTGCCCCTTGCCGTCGTAGCCACCGCAGCGCGTCTTGAGCACCATGGGCAGCCCCAGGCGTCCGGCGGCCTGCTCTAGGTCCTGCAGCCCAGCCACAGCCTGATAAGGTGCGCAGGAGATGCCCAGGGCCGAGAACAGCTCCTTTTCCTTGAGACGATCCCTGGTTACGCGCAGCACGTCCGGCGCGGGTCGCAACCGGCCTTCCAGAAAGCCCAGCAGGCTCTCTGCAACATCCTCGCGCTCACAGGTGATCGCGGCCACGTCCTGATCCGAGAGATGCGCCTCGAGCACCGCCTCCTGCCGAGGGTCAAGCAAGCTGCCCAGCCGGCCAGCAGGGGCATGGCGATCTTCGTCCACAAAGGAAAAACCGACCCCCAGCCGTACCCCGGAAGCCGCCAGCATCAGGCCCAGCTGGCCACCGCCCAGGCAGACGATCTTCATGGCGTCATGGCGCAGCACCATCTTCCAGCTGCAAAGGAGCCGCATCCAGGACGGCATGAGCCTGCTCGTGGCGCAACACCTCGAGCCGGCGGGCCAGGTGGGGATCGCCCAGGGCCAGGATCTGTGCGGCATGCAAGGCCGCGTTGACAGCCCCACTGGCGCCAATGGCCATGGTGGCCACGGGCACGCCCTTGGGCATCTGCACGATGGACAGCAATGCGTCCACCCCCGCAAGCACAGTGGCCGGCAGGGGTACGCCGATCACCGGCAGACAGGTCTTGGCCGCCGCCATGCCCGGCAGATGCGCCGCACCGCCTGCCCCGCAGATCAGCACCTTGATGCCGCGCTCGCTGGCCGTGGCGCAATACTCGAACAGCAGGTCGGGCGTGCGGTGCGCCGAGACCACGCGTGCCTCATGGGGCACGGCCAGTTGCCCAAGCATGCGCACGGCATGCTGCATCACGCTCCAGTCGGAGTGCGAACCCATGAGCACAGCCACTTGAGGATGATCGGCCATGGTGGCTATCTTACCCGAAGTAGCGCCATTGATCAGATGGCATGGGCATGCCT
>WOZS01000009.1:28174-58387 GCA_011620135.1 Gammaproteobacteria bacterium | reverse complement strand
TTGCCGAAGAAATGGCCCAGAGTGACGAGGGCACCAACCCACAACGCCCCGCCCAGCACATTGCAGGCCAGGAAGCGCCGATGATCCATGCGACCCACGCCGGCAACGAAGGGAACGAAAGTGCGCAAAAACGGCATGAAGCGAGCGATGACGATGGCCTTGCCCCCATGTCGGTCAAAAAACCCATGCGCGCGCTGCAGATGCTCGCGCCGGATCCAGCGCGAGTCGCGTTCATAGACGGCGCTGCCCAGCCAGCTGCCGATCAGGTAGTTGCAATTGTCCCCCAGCACTGCCGCCACCAAAAGGGTGGCCAGCAGGACCGGCAGATCCAGCGAGCCCACGCCGGCCAGAGCGCCCGCCGCAAACAACAGACTGTCACCCGGCAGGAAGGGCATGGCCACAACGCCTGTTTCCACAAACACGATCAGGAACAGGATGCCATAGACCCAGCCGCCATATTGGCTGACGAGACTCAACAGATGGCTGTCCACATGCAAAATGAAATCGATCAATCCCACCTCACCCTCTCACTGACTCGCTCATTTACCTGATGAGGCACCCAGCATACCTCGCACCACCGCCGGCAGGTCGCAGGCAGGATCACCACCTGATGCCCTGGTTTGCCGCCAGGGTGCGCAATGACGGCAGGCGTTTCCCTATGGCCATGGGATATGGCCATTGCCTCGGCCCGCAGCCGCCCGCCATATGGAGATGGCGCCAAGTCGGCGCACCCGGGGCTTGCACTCCATCCATGGCGCACCATACAATACAACGCATGGAGGTCTCAATAACCATGCGTGAAGGTATCCATCCCAGCTATACATCAATCAACGTGCAATGCAGTTGCGGCAACAGCTTCCAGACCAGGTCGACAGCAGGTCATGACCTGCGCATTGAGGTATGCGCCAAATGCCATCCCTTTTTCACAGGCAAGCAAAAGATTGTTGATACGGCTGGCCGCGTCGACAAGTTTCGCCGCCGTTACGGCCAGGGCTGACAAGCCTACCTGTGGGGCAGGCGCCAGCGCGCCTGCCCGCAGCATAACCAGGAAGCAGATCGAGCTTGCTTTCGAAAAGCTGGTTTTTTTCGGCAGGAGGGTGATGCGGTGACAGATCAATACAGTCTAAAAAGCCCTCGCGGAGAAACCGTCCTGCCGTGGATTCAGGCCAGCGAGGGGCCTGGAGCCCTGGATATCCGCAAGATCTACGAGAAGCAGGGTGTTTTCACCTATGACCCGGGCTTTGCGTCCACGAGCAGTTGCAAGAGTGCCATCACCTTTATCGACGGGGAGCATGGCATTCTGCGGTATCGCGGTTATCCCATCGATGAACTGGCCGAAAAGAGTACCTTCCTGGAAGTAGCCTATCTGCTCCTCCATGGTGAACTGCCCACCAAGGAGCAACTCGAAGGGTTCGTGCACTCCATCACCTATCACTCCATGGTGCACGAGAGCCTGAAAACCTTTTTCCAGGGCTTTCATTACGATGCCCATCCCATGGCCATGCTCACAGCCGGCGTGGGTTCGCTGTCCGCTTTTTATCCACGTTCCATCAACATCTACGACCGCCAGGAGCAGCAGGTCTTTGCACAACGCATCATCGCCAAGCTGCCCACCATTGCCGCCTGCGCCTACAAGCATTCCGTCGGGCAACCATTCGTCTATCCGCGCAACGACCTGGACTACTGCTCCAACCTGCTGTACATGATGTTTGCCGTGCCCTGCGAGAACTATGAGGTGGATGAAGTGACGGCCCGTGCGCTGGATATGCTCTTCATCCTCCATGCCGACCACGAACAGAACGCCAGCACCTCCACGGTACGCCTGGCAGGCAGTTCCGGCACCAACCCGTATGCGGCCATTGCAGCAGGCATCGCCTGCTTGTGGGGGCCATCCCACGGGGGAGCCAATGAAGCCGTCATCCACATGCTCGAGGAGATAGGCGATCGCTCACAGATCAAAAAATACATCGACAAGGCCAAGGATAAGAGCGACAATTTCCGCCTCATGGGCTTCGGGCATCGGGTGTACAAGAATTACGATCCCCGGGCCACCGTCATCCGCAAGATGTGTCACAAGGTCCTGCAGCGCCTGGGCAAGGAAAACGATCCGCTCTTCGAGCTCGCCATCGAGCTGGAACAGATCGCCTTGAACGACCCCTACTTCCAGGAAAAGAAACTCTACCCCAATGTGGATTTTTATTCCGGTATCATCTATCAGGCCCTGGGTCTCAGACCAAGCATCTTTACGGTGATGTTCGCCATTGCACGCTGTGTTGGCTGGGTGGCCCACTGGCAGGAAATGGTCAACGACCCGGACCATCGCATTGGCAGGCCGAGGCAGATCTACACCGGCGCCCAACAGCGCCAGTATGTGCCGCTGGAGCAGCGCGATACCAAGGCATCCCCAGACTGAGGCCATGTTGCCTGCCATCCGGCAGCGCTACCTGAACCACATCTAAGCGTCAACCGTTCAGGCGACCATAGTCGTCTTCCAGGCGCACGATATCGTCCTCGCCCAGGTAATCCCCCATCTGCATCTCGATGATTTCGAGCATCTCGTCAGCGACATTCTCCAGGCGATGAACGGCACCCATGGGCACAGGGATCATCGAACCTGCGCCATGCTCCTGATGTCTCGCATCCACGGTCACCAGGGCGCGCCCCTGCCGCACGAACCACCATTCACTCCGCCGGCTGTGGTATTGCAAGGAGATGCGTGACCTGGGATGCACCAGCAGACGCTTGATCTGAAAACCATCCCCGCTGACCAGGATGTGGAACGAACCCCAAGGGCGGGTGAAGCTGCTGGCCTTGGCAGCGGCATGGGAGCCAGCAGGAGGCCGGGCATGATCCCCGGGAGATTGCGCACAATGCCGGGCCAACTGCTCGACCGCCGCAGCGTTATCCAGCGGGGCCACCAAAATGGCCTCGCAGGTGGCCACCACAGCCATACCATGCACACCATAGACCCCCAGCACAGATTCTCCTGTGTTGTGCAGGTAATTCCCCGTGGATGCCATGGCCACCACGTGTCCCTGCAGCACATTGGCTTGCTGGTCTTGCTCGCCGAGAGCATGCAGTGCGGCAAATGTCCCCACATCGGACCATGGCGTATCCAGGCTCACCACCGCAGCCCGGTCGATCTTTTCCAATACCGCATGATCAATGGACATGGGGGCATGATCCTGGGACAAGGCTATTTGCACATGCAGCTTGCGCCCCGAGCGCTGTCGCTTTTCCCAGGCTGCCAGGGCGGCCTGGGCCAGCCATGGAGCACGATGCTGCAGCTCATGCCACAAGACAGCAGCCTGACCCAGCAGCATACCGCTGTTCCACAGCCAACCACCCTCGTTCAACAGGTCTTGCGCACGTTCCATGGAGGGCTTCTCGATGAATCGCTTCACTCCCCACACACCGCGGCCCCGGGGGGTGCCGCAGGCGATATAACCATAGGCACTGCAGGGTTTGTTCGGCTGTATACCAAACACCACGAGACGCTCTGCCTCGGCCTGGGGGACAGCCTCCTGCAGGGCTTCATCCAGAGCAACACACTGCATGAGGGCATGATCGGCAGGCAAGACGAACACCATGGCCTGTGGGTCGCCATCCTCCAACACGGCCAGGCATCCCAAGCCGATGCTGATGGCCGTACCGCTTGCCGGTTCTTCCAGAATGAGCCATGTCGGCTCGACAGCGATCTCCTGGAGTTGCCTGTGCAGGATTGCTTCATGATCTTTCTGGCCAGAAACAATCAATCCCGCCATGCCTTGCAAGGATTGGACACGCAGCGCCGCCTGCTGCAGCAGGCTCTTTTTCCCTGTCAAGGCAAGAAAGGGTTTTGGATGCCTCGACGTGGAAAGAGGCCACAGCCTGGTACCAAAACCCCCAGCCAACAGGATGCCATGGATTTTTTCGCCCAGCATGCGTTTCATTCTATCATGCTCCATGCCCCACCCTCGCGGCGCGCCCTGTCTTTCTTCCCGCTGAGCCACTGGGAAGTGCTTGTGGCGCACCAGGCGGTGGGCTGGCGAACAAGCCGCCCAGTGACAACGCCCTGCCGGCCTCCGAGACCCAGGCCGCCCCACGCAGACCCGGCCTAACAAACAGCCTTGCTGCCCAGAAAAGGCCGGAGCGCCAAGCTGCTGCTGGCATTGCAACATGAACCTGCCCCAACATAGGCGATCTGGGGCCAGAGGCAGCGGGCCTGCGCTGATCTCGAAACCCGCCATGCAGCAAAGTCCAGGCATGGGGATGCGGCAACAAGATCGGGGGGGCTGGATTGGAGCTCTGGGATCGCTGTGCCTGTCCTCGTCTCTGGTATATCCCTGATGGCTGTTCTTGCCAAACAGGCGCACTTGTTCTAGGGTTAGCGCGGTATGGGATGCTGCTCATAACCCCAAGGAGACGGGACGTCATGTCGCTAGAAAAAAACCAAGGACTGACCTACAGCCCGCAGTACCAAGCAATGCTGCAGTCCAAACGCCTTCTGGGATGCCTGGTCCTGGGAATCGGCATCCCCATGATCCCTGGCCTGGCTGCAGCAGAAGACTTTGGCGATGCCCTAGGCCAGGCGCTGGAAGACTCTACCTGGAACGGCAACCTGCGCGGCTATGCCTACCAGCGTTGGCACGATGCCAACGGTCCTGTGGGCTTCAAGAACCAGCAGGCTCTGGGCGGTGATGCCCACTTCCTGAGCGGCTCCTTGTATGGATTCAGCGTCGGATTGGGGTTTTATACCGAGAATGCCTTCCTGCCGCCGGACTATGAGCACACCAATGGTGGTCTGCTGGGCCCCGATGAGCAAAACCTCACCGCCCTGGCCGAAAGCTACCTGCAGTACCAGCAGGGCGAGGCATTACGCATCCGCGGCGGCCGCCAGCTGCTGGATACGCCGTATGCCAATGCCGATATGTACACCATGATCCCCAGGGCTTTCCAGGGGATAGGCACGCATCTGGAACCCCTGCGCCTGCTCGATGTAAAGCAAGACCAAGCCAAGGCAGCACCTGGCGACTGGGCCAGTCCGAGCCCGCAGTTGGCCATCGAGATGCATCGCATGTGGGACCATGAAAGCCGCTTCGACGATGCCTTTCGCTGCGGCAACGAGTATCTGGATCGTTTGTGCGCAGGTGGTTTCTGGACCACGGGTGCCACGTACGACCAGCAATTCCCGGCGGGCGGCCTGAAGGCCCAGGCCTGGTACTATCAATTCTACGATTTTGCCGAACTGGGCTACATGGAGCTGGGCTACCAATTCCCCGGCCAGTTGTTCGGAGCCTGGCGACCTTTTGTCCAGGGTCAGGCGGCCCTGGAGGGCAACAGCGGCCAGCGGACCCTGGGGCGGGTGGACTCGCAGATCTATGGCCTCAAGCTGGGGGTAGACTTCGACCGCGGCGAGCTGGCCCTGCTGTGGAACCATGCGCCGGTGCATCATGGTGCCTTTCGCCATGGCGGTCAGGTGCATCCCTACAATGACTTGAGTGGCACCGAATACACAGACACCATGAATGACGGGCTTGCCAACCTGGGACCGGGTGACGCCTATGGCGCCAGGGGGCAGCTGGACTTCCTGCAGGGTAGGCTCAAGACCTTTGCAAGCTATGTGTGGTACAACGCCGAGTATGGCACCAGTGGCGCCTTCTATGGCGTGGCCCACCCCTACGGCTTTGCGGTGCCGGAGGATGAGCTGGTGCGCGACCAGCACAGCTATGGCACCGACGTGGGCTTCGATCTGGACATCGGCGGCTTCATCACAGCCCTCGAGGGATTGAGGTTGTTCAACTATGTGGGCATTCGCCGCTTCGAGGGAGTGGAAAATACCTTTGTGGAAAACCGCTTTGGCCTGGTCTATGGCTTCTGAGACATGGCTGTTGCAGCCTGGCCAAAAACCAGGCTGCATGCTACTATATGCTTTTGGTTTTTTGGGCGGTTAACTCAGCGGTAGAGTGCCACCTTCACACGGTGGAAGCCACTGGTTCGATCCCAGTACCGCCCACCATGGCTTAAATGACATCACTGTCGTCCGCTTCCAGGGCCCAGCACCCCGTTGACCGGCGCGCCACAACCAGAGTAACCGGAGTAAGGATGGTGGCCGCGATTCCCTGGGGGATGGGCACGCCTGCTGTGGCGACCAATGCCTCGAGGCTAAGACACCCCATCCATGCTTCCATTGCTTGCACTCTTGGCCCAATGTTGGGCGGCCTCTGCAACCTGGAGGCGTGCTGTTTCTGGGTCATAGGCAGCAAGCGCCTGGATATGTGGCCCCCCAACGAGGGGCGTGCTCCTCGAGGCCCGGTACTCAAGGGGCGAGCGCGTGCGCGTGGCAAAGGGATGTGCCCATTGGGTGATGGCCATGGTGAATGGATCAGCAGCGTCCATGCGCCCCTCTGGTCAGACAACACCCTGCTTCACACCATATAATACAAATACAGAAGTGTGGCCACCTCGCCCAGGCTGATCTACATCCGCGTGGTCGGCGCCGGCGTCACCGGCGTGCCCTGAAACCGGCCGCGCGATTGCGGCCCTGCAGCAACATGGGCCATCACGCCGCACCCGTATAGCAGGCGCGGCCGGGCTGGCGCCGCCGGCGGTCCCTCGTGCCGTCGGTGCGGAGGACGACATGCGCATGCCTTTTTCGCTGTGGATCTGGAAAGCCCTGTTCGGCCTCGCCCTGGCCGGCCTCGCCGGCACACCCGTACTGCCGGCGGCGACCCACGACGACAGCGTGGCCCTGCAACCGCCCGATGTGCTGTTCGGCCAGCTCTACGCCGACGTGGAGAAAGCCCAGCTGTTCCCCGACCAGAAGACCTTCGCCGACGCCGTGCCCAGGCGCGACCCGGCGGCGATCCTGGCCGACTACCAGGCGCAGAAGGGCCAAGACGGCTTCGGCCTCGGCGCCTTCGTCACCGCCAACTTCGCCCTGCCCTACGACAGCGACACCATCTATGCGCCGCAGCCCGGCCAGACCCTGCGCCAGCACATCGACAGCCTGTGGACGGTGCTGACGCGCCAGACCGCCAGCGTGCCGCCCTACGCCTCGCTGCTGCCGCTGCCGTACCCTTACGTGGTGCCGGGCGGGCGCTTCCGCGAGGTCTACTACTGGGACAGCTACTTCACCATGCTGGGCCTGGGCGAGAGCGGGCGCTGGGACCTGGTCGAGGACATGGTGGAGAACTTCGCCCACGAGGTGGACGTCTATGGCCATATCCCCAACGGCAACCGCACCTACTACCTCAGCCGTTCGCAGCCGCCGTTCTTCGCCTTCATGCTGGACCTGCTCGCCAGTCACGAGGGCGACGGCGTATACCTACGCTACCTGCCCCAACTCAAGGAGGAATACGCCTACTGGATGGACGGCGCCGACCGCCTCGCCCGGGGCCAGGCCACCGGGCGCGTGGTGCGCCTGGACGACGGCAGCCTGCTCAACCGCTACTGGGACGACCGCGACGTGCCGCGCACCGAGTCCTACCTGGAAGACGTGACCACCGCCAGCCAGGCCGCCGGCCGCCCTGCAACCCAGGTCTACCGCGACCTGCGCGCCGCCGCCGCCAGCGGCTGGGACTTCAGCTCGCGCTGGCTGGGTGACGGCCGCACCCTGGCCTCCGTGCGCACCACTGCGATCGCGCCGGTGGACCTCAACAGCCTGCTCTACCACCTGGAGACCACCCTGGCCCGCGCCAGTGCACTGGATCGCGACGTCGGCGACACCGCCGACTATGCCCTGCGCGCCGCCCGCCGCTTGCAGGCGATCAACACGCACCTGTGGAATCCCATGGGCTACTACGCCGACTATGACTGGCAGCAGCGCAAGCTCAGCAACCAGGTCACCGCCGCCACACTCTACCCGCTATTCGCCGCGGTCGCCCTGCCCGACCGGGCCCGGCGCACCGCCCGCACCGCCCGCACCCAGCTGCTCAAGCAAGGCGGCCTGGGCACCACCACCGTCTACACCGGCCAGCAGTGGGACGCCCCCAACGGCTGGGCACCGCTGCAATGGATCGCCGTGCAGGGGCTGCGCAAGTACGGCCAGAAGGGCCTGGCCCAGGACATCGCCGTGCGCTTCCTCGGCAACGTGCAGGCGCTCTACGACAGCGAGCAGAAGCTGGTGGAGAAGTACGCGGTGGAAGGCAGCGGTATCGGCGGCGGAGGCGGCGAGTACCCGCTGCAGGACGGCTTCGGCTGGACCAACGGCGTCACCATGAAGCTGCTCGACCTTTACCCGTGTGCGGCGATGGGATGCGCACCGGCGCAGGACGAGGCGGTAGCACCTTGATGATGGTCGGATAGCCGGCATCCCACGCACGCAGCGCGTCAATTCCCTGCGGAAGCTCCTGCATGGCAATCCTCTCGTTTATGTTGGGCAATGGGAGAGAGGGTTGCAGCTCCCGCCATCCGCTGGGCGAGCGAGCGTGCGTTCCGGGCTGGCACATGGGGCATCGCGACAACCGGAGCAAGCCGCCGCGCTGCGGTTCTGGCTGAGCTGCCGCTTGCCCTCCGCATCCTGCCACAATATTCGTTCCTTCATCTTCATGAACCGCCATCAATCGCCACCTCCTGGGATGGGCTGCCGGCTCGCATTGGGAAGATCAGGCAGGTTTTCATGCCAGCGATGCAGCAAGGCAAACATGAAGAGCATGGCTACGGCCACCCCACCAATCCCCCACTGCAGCCATGGTGTTCCCGCCTGGAAGGCATCCTTCCAGAGAAATACGCCATAGACCACAAAGATATGGCCAGTGAAGACCTGCAAGGAATGCTGGCCCAAAAGATAGAGTGGCTGCCAGGAAAGCAGGCGCGGCATCCACTGGGCAAGGCCAGCAAACACGCCAGCCATTGCGATGAAATCCAGCAGGCGCAAGGGCGCCAGTTCGTTCTTGCGCACCATGGCGACCATGGTCTCGATGAAGGCAGGATCTTGCAGACCCACACGATGGCGCAAGAGAGCGCACACCACGACTACCACCACGCACAACCAGAAAAACCATGGATAGCGCATCATGGATAATCCCTGGCCACGGGCCTGCCGAACGCCCATGTACATGCCACCCACGAACAGCACCTGCCAACCCAGCATATCGAAAATGCCGTGACGCACCCAGAGATCGCCAAAAAGGCTCACGATCCTGTCCGTTGCCCCAAATTGGGCTGTCAGCCACAATCCGGCGCTGCCCAGCATGATCCATCTGCCCTGGCCGCGCACCATCCCCTGCAACAACCAGAGGGCTGCACCCATGAAGAACACATAGAGCGGCAGAATGTCGCAAAAGGCCGGCTGATAGAAAAAGATCATGCCAAGCAGGACGGCTCGCACTGGTGCATCGCCCAAAGGGCGCAGTTGCGCAATCCAGGCCTCATGCATGTCAGGAAAGATCGAGGCCAAGGCGACCAGGGCGACGACGGTGGCCAGGTAATAGATGTAAATCTTACGGACACGCGCCAGGATCTTCTGGCGTCCAAAAGCAACACCGCGTTTGATCATATACCGGCCATACACCAGACCGCTGACCATGCCGGAGAGGAACACAAACCCTTCGGCAGCCGAGACAAACCCCAAGGGCTCGCCAGTAAGGGGTGCCTTGGTCCATGGCAGGTGATCAAGCATCATCAGCACCAGAAACAGACCGCGCAGCGTATCCAGCCGCAGATCCCTCCTGTTGCCTTTATTCATGGCATTGCCCAGGCGCAATATGCTCATAGGATTTATACCTGTCACCCTTCCCCATCCATCAGCAGGCAGGTTAGCATGTACCGAGGTGCCTGGCATTTCTTTGCCAGAGAAACGCGACTGTATTCCATCTTGCCGCCGCCGAAAGGAGGGATAACATGCCTGCCATTTTGATCACTGGAGCCAACCGTGGACTCGGCCTCGAGTTTGCCCATCAATATATAACCGATGGTTGGACCGTCCATGCCTGCTGCCGTTCCCCGGCTCAAGCCGATGCCTTGCAGGAGCTCGGCAAGGGGGCAAAACAGCTCCACATCCATCAGCTGAGGGTGACCGATTGGGATGGCATGACAGCCCTGGCCCAGCAGCTTGCCACCGAACCGCTCGATGTATTGCTCAACAATGCCGGAATCTACGGAGATAAGGACGACCAAAACTTTGGTGCCCTGCACGTGGAGCCTTGGACAGATGTCTTTCAGGTCAATACCATTGCCCCCCTGAAGATGGCCGAGGCTTTCTTGCCCCATGTGGCAGCTGGCAAGATGAAAAAAATGGTTTTCATTTCGACCAAGATGGCCTCCATCACCGATAACCATCAGGGTGGCAGTTATTTTTATCGCACCACCAAGACAGCACTCAACATGGCCCTCAAGAACTTAGCTTTTGATGTGGGTGCCAAGGGGATCACCGTGCTGGCGCTGCATCCAGGCTGGGTGCGCACAGATATGGGTGGACCCCAGGCTCCATTGCAGGCTCCGGAAAGTGTAGCTGGCATGCGTCAGCAGATTGCCTCGGCCACGCTGGCAGAGTCTGGTCATTTCCTGGATTATCAGGGCCAGGAGATACCGTGGTAACCCAAGGGCCAGCCGGCGGTGCGCTTCCCCCGGTTTTTCGTCTTCTTCCAGGAGGCGTATGCACGCTGCCGGTTGTTCCTCATGTCGAGCACAGCTGTGCACTAGTTTACGTCACCATGGGAAGAGGATGTTCTGGGGAAGCTCACCTGATCTTTAGGCACCATGCAATCCTCCCATTGCGCCTGGTCTCATCATTTGATGCGCCAACTACTCCATGACCGATAGACTGGCGTCGTGGGCACTTCCCTTTGGCTTGTCAAAGCTGAAGGCGAGAAAAGCGGCCGCGATCGTCAGACACATCATCAGAAAAAAGGTATCCACATAGGCAAACATACCAGCCTGGCGCGTCAACTCCGCATTCAGTGCAGCCGCTCCCCGGGGAGTGAGAGGATTCCATACAGGGGGCAACAGTCCGGGATGCATGAAGGGATTATATGGATTGATCTGTTCGCCAAGCACCTGATGGTGCATCTGTGTGCGCCGGGTCAAGACACTTTGCACGATAGAGATCCCAAAACTGCCTCCAATATTGCGCAACAGGGTAAAAAGGCTCGAGCCGTCAGTACGCAGATGGGGGTCCAGTGTCTGGAAAGCCATGGTGGACAACGGCACAAACAAAAGCCCCAGGCCTATACCCTGCACCAGGCCGGATTGAATCACATGGATCATACCCATCTCCAGATTGAACCAGCGCATCATCCATAAGGAAAGGGCCGAAAGACAAAAACCAGAAAAAACCAACAGGCGTGGATCTATCCTGTTGACGAGGCGCCCCACCAAAAGCATGGCAATGAAGGTGCCCACACCTCGCGGCGCCAGCACCAGTCCAGCCGTGGCCACAGGATAGTCCATGAATTCATGCAGGAACGGTGGCAGCAAGGCGAGCGTGGCATAAAGGATCAAGCCCACCACGAACATGGAGGCAACAGCCAGCATGAGGTTGCGATCCCTGAACAGGCGCAGATCGATGAAGGCCTGTTTTTTTGTGGTCAAGGCATGCGCGATATAGCAATAAAACCCAAAAATGGCGATGCCAAGCTCGGTCTTGATCTCTGGATGAGCAAGCCAGTCCTTGGTTTCACCTCGGTCAAGCATAACCTGGAGCCCAAAGATGGCAATGCAAAAGAATCCAAACCCAATGCCATCGAAACTGCGTTTCTCCTCCTTGTCCTGGCGCGGCACAAAGATCCAGATCAGCACAGCAGCAAGCACACCAATGGGCACGTTGACATAAAACACCCAGCGCCAGCTGTACAGATCGGTGAGATAACCGCCCAGCGTGGGCCCGATGATGGGCCCCACCATGATGCCCGTCCCCCAGATGGCCATGGCCTCGCCATGGCGTTCCTCAGGATAGATATCCAGCATGGTCGCCTGGGACAACGGGACCAAGGCGGCACCAAACACCCCCTGCAAAACCCGAAACAGCACGATCTCCACGATGGACTGGGACGCGCCACACAGGATGGAGGCGATGGTGAACCCCCCTATCGCCAGCAGATAGACATGCTTGCGTCCCCACAAGGACGACAGAAAACCGGTGGCCGGGGTGAGCACGGCGGCTGCTGCGATATAGGAAGTCAGCACCCAGACCACCATGTCCTGGCTTACCGCCAGACTGCCCTGGACATAGGGCAGGGCCACGTTGACGATGGTGGTATCCAGCACCTGCATGACAGTAGCCATCATCACAGCAAGGACGATGATCCCACGATGTGGCACAGTCTGTGCCGCTGTCACGGCGTCCTGGACAAGGAGATTGCAGGTGCTTCTTTTTGCTGATCTTTCTGGTTATCGCCTTGCACCAGGAGCGCCTTGGCTCCCTGACGCATCCAGTAACCCCGGTGATGCCCCACATCCACCGTGGCGATCACGCTCATACCGGCCCGCAAGGGCGGATAGTTCTTGGGGATGTCCAGCTCGAAATGCACCGGGATGCGCTGCACCACCTTCACCCAGTTGCCGGTGGCATTCTGGGGTGGCAGCAATGACAGCTCGAGACCGGATGCGGGGCTGATACTGGAAACACGACCATGCCAGGTCAGGCCGGGATAGGTATCCACCGTCACATTGACATGCATGCCCGGCCTCACATGGGTCAACTGGGTTTCCTTGTAATTCGCCTCGATGTAGGAATACGATGAGACGATGGCAAAAACCTGTTGGCCGGGATTGACGAAATCACCCACGAGCAGGTCCATGGGGCCCACCACACCATGTACGGTCGCCTTCACTTGCGTGTAGCCCAGATTCAGACGAGCCATATCCAGTTGCGCCAGCGCTGAACGCACCTGGGGATGTTGATCTGGCTCGATGTCCGGATTCCCCGAGAGTTGCTGGACCAGGGAATCAAGAGCTCGGCTGGTTGCCACTGCCTGCTGCCGGGATGTGTCCAGTGCATGTCGTGCATCATCCCTGGCCGACTCCGATGCCATGTGGCGATTGGCCAATGTAGTGATGCGAAAAAAATTGCGCTGGTAATAGCTGATGTCGTTCTGGAGGCGCGCCAACTCGGCTTGTTGCTGGCGATACTGCTCCTTGAGCGAACGAATCTGGTCCCGGGCAGAATGGACCGCTGCCTCGGCCTGGGCGATCTGGGCAAGATAGGTGGTCTGATCCAGGGTAAAGAGGGGTTGCCCTGGATGAACAGCATCATGCTCACTGACATAAATGTTGGTGACATGCCCCTGGACCCTGGCCGCCACTTGCACTTGGTGCGCCTGCACATAGGCATCGTCGGTGCTCACGTATCGGCCTGTCAACCAATACCACGCCACCACCACCGCCAGTCCAAGCAACGGACCGCCAATCAGCAGGATATGGCGCAGCAATTTTCTTGATTTACCAAACGATCGGTCAGCGTTGGTCACGGCTTCTCATCCTATCTCTTTATATCCTCAAGAGAGAATTTTCTTGCTCTGACGATGGCCCGCCAGCGAGCTCATCTTGAATATGAGCCAGGCAAGGAAAAACCCTATTAGTTTAGATCACTTCACTCACAAGACCAAGGGCATCCCCTGGCCCAGCATTTCACTGGTCACCACGCAGATCCCTTTTTCCGTCATTTCAAAGCGTGCTGCATCGGCCACTGGGTCCTCGCCGATGACCGTTCCATCCGGAATAACGCAACCTGCATCGATCACAGCCCGTCTGATGCGGCAATTCTGGCCCACCGTGACCCGGGGCAGGAGCACCGCATCCTCCAGCACACTGCCTTCTGCCACACGCACATAGGAGAATAGCAGAGAATGCCTGACGACAGCGCCCGAAACAATGCAACCCCCCGAGACCATGGAGTCAACCGCCAGGCCCCGCCTGGTGGGTTCATTGAAGACAAACTTGGCAGGCGGGGCCTGCTCCTGGTAGGTCCAGATGGGCCACTCCTCATCGTAGATGTCCAATTCCGGCGTCACTGCCACCAGCTCCAGGTTGGAGGAGTAAAAGGCATCCGGATTGCCCACATCGCGCCAATAGGCTCTCTTGCCGGTGCGCTGGTCCCGAAAGGGAAAGGCAAAGATCCGATCACGCCCCACCGCCTGGGGCAGGATATCCTTGCCGAAATCGTGGCTGGATTCCTCCAGGGCCGCATCCTTGGCCAGGCAGGCCATGAGGTATTCGGTGGTGAACACATAGATGCCCATGGAAACCAGTGAGAGATTGGGGTCCTCCAGTGTGGGAGGGGGATCAGCGGGTTTCTCCAGAAACCCTATGACCAGACCGGATTCATCCACATGCATAACGCCAAACTCCGTGGCTTCCTCGCGGGGCACCTCGATGCAAGCTACGGTGACATCGGCGCCATGGGCCACGTGATAGCCCAGCAACACCCCATAATCCATCTTGTAGATATGGTCCCCACCCAATACCAGCACGAAATGGGGCTCCGTGCTGCGGATGATGTCCTGATTCTGATAGACTGCATCAGCCGTACCCTTGTACCATGTTGGGCCGGTGCGCTGTTGGGCGGGCAATATATCCACGAACTCCCCAAGCTCACGGCGCAGAAAGCCCCATGCCTGGGTCAGATGCGTCACCAGTGAATGGGCCATATATTGGGTGGGCACACCAACGCGGCGAATGCCAGAATTGATGCAATTGGATAAAGCAAAATCAATGATGCGAAACTTGCCACCAAATGGCACGGCAGGCTTGGCGCGCCATTGGGTCAGGGCACCGAGACGTGAACCTCGACCCCCAGCCAGCACCAGAGCAAAGGTATCCCTGGTAATGGCGCTGACAAAACGCTGAGTTGGTCGAATCTGCATGCCATATTACCTCGGTCATCCGTAAAATTTCATTGTAGCATTTCCTGCAAATCGCAATTTGGCGGCCGTTATAAATTGATGCAAATTCTCTATGTCGTCAGCGAAGTTGCACCCTGGATCAAGACCGGGGGACTGGCCGATGTGGCCGCAGGCCTGCCCAAGGCCCTGCACCAGGCCGGTGCGGACATTCGCCTCCTGATACCCGGCTATGCCGACCTGCTGGCTCAGACAGATGGGCTGCGCCTGTGGGCCACGCTGCGCCTACGGGATGTACCGGCACGCATCCTGGAGACAAACCTCCCCAGCGGCATTCCTGTGTATATCCTGGAATGCCCTGGATTTGCCGATCGTCATGGCAACCCCTACATGAAACCCGATGGCCATGCCTGGGATGACAACGCGCAGCGCTTCAATCGCCTGGCCCTGGCTGCAGCTGCTTTTGCCAACGACCAACTTTCCTTTCATCCGCACATCCTGCATCTCAATGACTGGCATACCGGCCTCGTTCCCGTCCATGTGCTGCAACATCCTCCGCAACGGCCAGTCAGGACACTCTTTACGATCCACAATCTGGCCTACCAGGGCATCTTTCCAGCCCATTTGCTGCCCCAGCTGGGCATCCAGCCACGGTGGATGACCATCGATGGGCTCGAGTTCCATGGCCAGCTCTCCTTCATCAAGGGGGGCATTGCGCTGGCAGACCACATCACTACCGTAAGCCCCAGCTATGCCCAGGAAATACAGACACCTGCCTATGGCGAAGGGCTGGATGGCCTGCTGCGCAGCAGGGCGCACCACTTAAGCGGCATCCTCAACGGCATCGATGCCGAACTGTGGAATCCAGCCACGGATCCTTACCTCACCCATCACTTCAGCGCCCAGCACCTGCATGGCAAAAAATACAATAAAACCGCCCTGCGCCATACGCTGGGTTTCCCCAAGACAGGCAAGAAAAAACCACTTGTGGCCATGATCACGCGCTTTGCCGCCCAAAAGGGGCTCGACCTGGTCATCGAGGCGCTGCCCGAACTCATGGGCCGGCCGCTGGAACTGGTCATTCTCGGCAGCGGCGACAGCGGCCTGGAAGAAGCCCTCAAGCGTGCCGTCGCCCCATTTTCCCAGCGCATCGCCTTGCAACTGGGCTATGACGAAGCCCTGGCCCACCACATCGAGGCCGGGGCAGACATGTTTCTCATGCCATCACGCTTCGAGCCCTGCGGCTTGAACCAACTCTACAGCCTGCGTTATGGCACGGTACCCATCGCCCGGGCCACGGGGGGATTACGGGACACCATCGTGGATGCCAATGCCCAGAACCTGGCCAAGGGAACCGCCAGCGGGTTTCTGTTCGAGGAACCCACGGCGCGATCCATGCTGCATGCCGTGGATCGCGCCCTGGCCCTGTACCATGAGCCCAGCATATGGAAGACCATGATGCGATGCGGCATGGCCATCGAATGCAGCTGGGCTACCAGTGCTGCTGCCTATCTGCAATTGTATCGTGAGCTTTTGGCAAGACCTGGGTCCAGATGGGGAGCAAGGGCTTTGTTGCCCTAGAGCAGGGTACGGAACCGTTCAGGTCTTTCCTGCTTCTTCTCCGGCACGCTCCCTGGTGGCAGCAAAGGAGAGCTCGGCATGACGCTCCTGTACCAGACGCAGATTGACGGTACTGGGCGCAAGATAGACCATATGTCCCGATGCATCACGGGCCAATTGGCTTGGATACTTGTCCAGAAACGCCTTCATGGCAGCAGCAGGTCCTGTGACCCAGCGCGCCTGTTGCACCGCCACACCCTCAAAGCGGCAGTTCACGCCATATTCCTGGCGCAGGCGATGGGCGGCCACCTCGAACTGCAAGGGACCTACCGCCCCAACCACCAGTCCACTGCCCACAACCGGCCTGAAAAACTGGAGCGCTCCTTCTTCAGAAAGCTGTTCAAGCCCCTTGAGCAAGGCCTTGCTTTTCAAAGGTTCGGTGAGGATCACGGCACGAAACAGTTCTGGCGCGAAATGAGGTATACCCGTGAAATGCAGGCACTCGCCCTGGGTGAGGGTATCCCCCACAGCCAGCGTGCCGTGGTTGGGCAGACCGATGATGTCACCGGGATAGGCCAGTTCCACGCCGCTGCGACTGCCGGCAAACAGGGCGAGAGCCTCGTGGCTGCGAATGGCCTTACCGGTGCGCACACAGCACAACGCCATACCCCGCTGGAATGTTCCAGAGACGATGCGCACAAAGGCAATGCGATCACGATGCTGCGGATCCATGTTGGCCTGGATCTTGAAAACAAATCCTGAAAACCCCTCCTCTTCTGGTTGCACCAGGCGTTCCACTGCCTGGCGTGGCCTTGGCGAAGGTCCGAAACGCAACACACCCTGCAGCAGGGCATCCACCCCAAGACCGCGTAATGCCGAGCCGAAGAACACAGGGGTCAACATACCCGCGAGATACGCCTCCTCGTTATAGGTCGGCATGACCCCCCGAACCAGGTGCAACTCTTCCAGAACCTGCTGGCGATCACTGCCCAGGGCTGCCATCAGCCAAGGATCATCCATATCCCGGATGGATTGCATGGCATAGCCCGTACCCTGTCGCCTGCGGTAATCCAGAACCTGGTTGAGTTCCAGGTCATAGAGGCCGGCGAGGCTGCTCCCCATGCCAAGCGGCCAGTTCACCGGGGCACAGGCAAGCCCGAAGGCCTGTTCGATCTCGTCCAGCAAGACCAGTGGATTGCGGCCATCGCGGTCCAGCTTGTTGATGAAGGTCACAATCGGTGTGCCATGCATACGGCAGACCTCCATCAGCCGACGGGTGCGCTCCTCGACGCCCTTGGCGGCATCGATGACCATCAACGCTGCATCCACAGCGGTGAGTGTCCGATAGGTGTCTTCCGAAAAGTCCTCGTGACCTGGAGTATCCACCAGATTGATGAGACCATCACCATAGGCAAACTGCATTACAGCCGCGGTCACCGAAATGCCACGCTCCTTTTCGATGGCCATCCAGTCCGCGGTAGCACTGCGCTGCGACTTGCGCCCCTTGACCGTACCAGCGAGCTGGATGGCGCCACCAAGCAACAACAGGCGTTCGGTCAAGGTGGTCTTACCCGCATCGGGATGGGAAATGATGGCAATGGTGCGCCTGGAGGCAATGGCCGCCAGGCGCTCCTTGTATTCTGATTCTTTCTCGAATGCATGCATGGGGTTATCTCATTTGGCAAGTCTGCGGTCCAAGCCCGCGGCCCAAGAAAATCGTCTGGGCCAGGGGTGTTTCATAATACGGCTCGACGGGCACAAAGCCAAACTTTGCATAGAGGCTTCTTGCGGCAGCCTGGGAAGGCAGCGTGTCCAGCACCACCTCCCCCAATCCCATGGCACCTGCTTCCTGTAACAGGCGCTCCAGGAGTCTCTCTGCCACCCCCTGCCTGCGCCAGGCTGGTGCCACCACCATACGCTTGATCTCGCCGCGCTGGGGCGACAATGGGCGCAAACCAACACACCCCGCCACTTGCCCCAGGTCTTTTGCCACCAGCAAGCGACCTGCGGGTGGAGCGTAGCGGCCCGGCAGTGTTCTCAGCTCTTCAGCGAAACCCTGGAAACAGAGGTCAACCCCCAGCTCCTGCTGGTAGGCCCGCCACAAGATGATGACGCCTGCAAGGTCTCCTGGATGGGCCTGTCGAATGCGCCAGTTGCTCAATGCCCTGCAACGTCATCACGCTTCAGCAGCGACAGCGCCATCACGATGGCATCTTCCCGACCGCCAGGCATGGGATAGTACCGCTTGCGCCGCCCTATTTCCCTGAACCCAAGGCTGGTATAGAGGCAGAGCGCGTACTGGTTTGATGGACGCACCTCCAGATAGGCCTCCTTGGCGCCACGGCCACAGGCCATGTCCAGTGTGACATTCAACAAGCGGCGCCCAAGCCCCCGACCCTGATAGCCTGGATCGATGCATAGGTTGAGAATATGAGCCGTCTCCACCATGACCGAGGTGATACAGTAACCGAGAAGCTCGGTGTCCTGTTCCAGACCCAGGGCAAGATGACCGCAGCGCAGACAGTCATGAAAGACCTGGCTGGTCCAGGGGAACTGATAGGCGCGACGCTCCACGGTCATGATCAAAGGGACATCAGTGACGGCAAGGGCCCGCAATTTCACGCTGTCCGCGCCTGAATACGACGCCACAGCCATTTAGGATGCTCCATCCAGGAAGTCGCGAATCCGATCCAGATCGGCACGGGCCTCTTTCTTGTACTGCGGGGAGCGCAGCAGGAAGGCTGGGTGGTAGGTGGCAATCAGCGGCAGGGTCTCTGGCCATGTCACAATGCTATAGGTATGGATGGCTCCCCGCAGCCGACTGATGGTCTGCTCGGTTCGCAACAAGGATTGGGCAGCCACACCGCCCAGCGCCACCAACAGCCTGGGTTGCACCAGAGCAATCTGACGCTCCAGATAGGGTCGGCATGCCTCCATTTCCACAGGTGTGGGCTTGCGATTGTCCGGTGGGCGGCATTTAACTGTATTTGTGATATATACGTCTTCGCGCTGCATGTCGATGACAGCCAACATCCGGGTGAGCAACTGCCCCGCCCGACCCACAAAGGGCTTGCCCTGTCTGTCTTCCTCGGCACCAGGAGCCTCGCCGACCAGCAGCAGCGCGGCATGGCGATGCCCTGCTCCCAAGACCGTCTGGCTGCGCCCCTGGCACAGGCCACATCGCGTACAATCTTGGACCTCTTTTTCCAGCTGCTGCCAGGCCAGCTCCTGATTGGCCCCTTCCACCAAGGCCTGCGAGGTGTCTTGTGAGCACGCTTTTTCCTGGTGCAAGCCCTCTTCCATCGCCTCACCTTCCCATAACGGGAAGCCCATGGCCTTAAGAGCCATCTGCTGCGTTGCAGTCCATATCTGCTGACTCATGCTTCCCTACAATCGGCCTGCCGCCCCTACGCTGTACGGCGGGGATCTGTATACCATATCTCATAACAGTATAGCGCCTCCAGGAATCAGGATGGCAAGCAGAGCAGAAAAGCCGGTACTGGATCTTGTCATGACACGCCGGCTATGATCAGCGCGTCCCGCCGTCCGTTCCGGCAACAGGAGCAGGTGCGCTCGTTGCAAGCAGACCGCCTTGCATATGCACCATGGCATCGGCCATACCTGTGAGCTCGTCTGCATGATGGGTCACGATGAGACAAGCCATGCCGTGGCGCTGTTGGCTATCCGAGATGGCCGCAAGGCTTTTGCGACGAAAAACAGGATCGGCCACTGCCAGCACCTCATCCAACAACAGAATGTCCGGGGCTGCCTGCAAGGCAAGGGCAATGCCCAGACGCACCGTCATGCCCGTGGAATAGTGTTTGATGGGCATATCGATCCAGGGCTCCAGTTCGGCAAAGGCCACCACATCGTCAAGCACGGCCCGTAGCGCCCGCCTGGAAATCCCCAGAATGGCCCCTAGCACAAAACAATTCTCTCGCCCGGTCAGCATGGGATGAAATCCCGCCGAGACCTCAACCAGACTGGCCAGACGACCGCGGCGCCGGATCCATCCGCCATCGGGCATCAGGATACCAGCCAGCAGCTTGAGTAACGTGCTTTTCCCAGAACCATTGCCACCAGTCAAACCCACACACTGCCCCTGGGCGATGCTCAGCGAAACATCCTGCAATGCCCAGAACTCCCCGGGGCGCAAGCGGGCCTGCTGCGGCTTGATGCCGATCAGCTCCCGGCTGATATCCGCCATGGCATAGCGCATCCCCAAGACAAGCCTCAGGGCATACTTCTTCCATATTCCCCGGCACTCCAGGGCCAATGGCCGGTTCATTCAGGCCAAGGCAATGGCATGAGGCAGAACCACCACAAAGAAGCGAAACCCCACCAGAAAGGCAACAACCGCCAGCAGCACGGCCCCAACCAGCATGGCAGGGTCCCGCAAGGCCATGCCGCTCATGAGATCCTGGGCGGCGATCAAGAAAGGGCTCATGGGGTTGAAATTGACCAGTACCATGGGAAACGAGAGTGGCTGGGGATACATGACAGGAGCCAGAAACATGCCGTAGGTCAGAAAAACCCCCAGGGCATTGCTCACATCCCGCAACACCAGATTGATCACCGCAAGCACCATGGCGATACCGAGACCGAGCAGGGCGATGGGAATGATCATGGGAATGATCAACAAAGCCTCGAGACCAGGGTATGAGCGATAGCTCACAGCCATCAGTATGATCAGCGGTATGCGGACCACAAGATCGGACAAGGGACGCATGATGGAGGCCACGACCAGGGTCACCTTGAAGAAATGCAGGCGAGACACCATGCCACCTGCCGCAGTCAGGCTCTGAGTACCCTGGGCCACGACCCCGGAAAAAAACTGCCACAGCGAGACATTGAGCAGCGCAAACACGGGATAGGGGATCTCGGTCTGGGAGATAGCCAAGATCCTGCCATGGGAAAGCAGGGTAAAAACTCCCACCGTCACAAGCGGCATCACCACAGCCCAGGCATATCCCAGGGCCGATTGGCGATAGCGCACCACCACCTCGCGGCGCATCAGCTCCAGAATCAGATATCGCCCAGACCACAGGTCACGCCACATGGCCTGCCATCCAGCAATGAAACCCAGCATCCGCACACCCTGAGTCGTTGAGAGGCTCTCGTTGCTCATCGCAATTTCTGGGTTTCTCAGCCCGTATTCTGCATGGCCTGGGCGATGCCGCCCACAGTCTCCAGCAGGGCGTGCAGCAAGCCCTGATCCGCACGCCCTCCCTCCCGCCAGCGCCGCAGGAGATCGACCTGCATGAGGCTCAATGGATCCATATAGGGGTTGCGCAACTGCAAGGAACGCTGCAGGTTCTTGTCGCTGTCCAGAAGGGCTTGATTGTCGCGCAACTTCAGGACCATCGTCACGGTCAACTCATATTCTTCCCTGATGCGCTCAAAAAGGCCATGGGTAGCGCTGGGTGCCAGGGCGGCATACAAGGCGGCAATCCCCATGTCCGCCTTGGCCAGTGTCATCTCGGCATCATCCAGGAGATTGTGCACGAAAGGGACATCCTGCAAAGCGCCCCATACCTGAGCCATGCCATAGCGCTGCATCACGGTCTGCAGGGCCGTGCCCAATCCATACCATCCCGTCAACAGATGACGGCTCTGGGTCCAAGCGAACACCCATGGTATGGCGCGCAGTTCGCCAATACCTGCTGCCTTGCCCCGGCTGGCCGGACGTGAACCGATGCGCATGAGCTGGATCACATCGATGGGCGTGGCAGCCTGAAAATAGGTCCAGAACAGGGGGGCGTCGATCAATTCCCGGTAGCATTGATGGCTTGCCTGGGCGATCTTCGCCATGAAGACCCGCCAGGGATGGGTGTCCGGTTCATCGTCATCGCCAGCAAGGGTCACGTGCAGCAAGGCCGAGAGATTCTGCTCCATGGTGCGCAGAGCCATGGCGCGCATGCCATATTTGGCTTCGATCATCTCGCCTTGCTCAGTCAGCCGCATAGGACCTCTTGCTGCGGCACGGGGCAGGGCCAGAATGGCTTGAAAGGGCTTGCTGCCGCCTCGACTTGGCGTGCCGCCGCGACCGTGAAAGATCACCAGCTGGATACCTTGGCGCCGGGCCATCTCGCTCAGGCGTTGCTGGGCCACATGGATGGCCAGGCGGGAGGCACAGAAACCGGCATCCTTATTGCTGTCGGAGTAGCCCAGCATCACCACCTGGCGCATGCCGCGCTGCGCCAGGTGCCGCCGGTAGATCTCCAGCTGAAACAACCCATCGAGAATGACAGGTGCTGCCTCCAGATCGGCGAGTGTCTCGAACAGAGGGGCGATGTCCAGAGGGATGTGGCCTGTCTCGTCCACCAGACCTGCCCATCTGGCCAACAGCAACACCGTCAACACATCATCGATGCCCTGTGTCATGCTGACAATGAAAGGCCCGATGGCCTCCCGCCCATGGCAGGCATGGGCATCCCTGATGGCACAAAATACATCCAGCACCTCTGCAGCCTCGAGCGCTCGCTGCGCTTCGGACCACCCTGCCCCGCCACCCTGAACGACCACCTGACCCAGGCGTTCTGCCAGACACTGGGTTCTCACCGAGGCCGAGCGCTGTGGCCACTGCGGGTCATCCAGAAGCACCGCAACACAGCGCCGATGCACGTCCGAGGCCTGGCGCAGGTCCAGCGTCGCCAGGTGAAACCCCATCACCTGCACGCGACGCCACAGACGGCGCACGGCAAACCAGCCCGCATGCCGCCCCCTGTTCTCCGCAAGACTGTCCATGGCAAGACGCAGGTCTTCCAGCAATTGGGATGAGTCGTCATATCCGTCCGGCTCTCCGGCAAGGGTGCGCCGCAGGCGTTCTTCCAGAAAGCGAAAATACAACCGATAGGGCATGTCGTGATGGCGTGCGGGCAGGGCATGCCACAAGGCAGCAAACTGCTCCTCGTATTGTCGCAGGCGTTGCGCCAGGGATGTGCTGATGGCAACCAGGTGGCTGGACTGGGTCAGCCGGGCAGCCAATTGACCCAGTTCCAGCTGATAACGGGACAGCAGCCGCTGGCGCTGCGTGGTAAGGGAGCGGGTGATGGTGGCCGCCCCCACATTGGGGTTGCCATCCATGTCACCGCCAACCCATGAGCCGAGACGCACCACCGGGGGTGCCTGCTCAAGGGAAATCTCCGCCCCCCGCATGACCCTTTCCAGGAGATCGTGGATGGCAGGAATGACCGGGTAAAAAACCTCAAGCATGTAGAAAAGCACATAGCCCAGCTCATCGTCGATGGTGCGCCCCGCATCGGGGTGGGATACGGTCTGCCATGCCACGGTGATCTCGGCGCGAATGGCTTCCAGATAGGCTGCCTGCTCATCGGGGCTCGCCGAGGTATCGAGGCGCATCACCAGATAGCGGGCCACAGCCCGTTGTTTTTGCAGGATGCTGCGACGGACGGCCTGGGTGGGGTGCGCCGTCAGTACCGGCTGAAAGCACAAACCCCCAATGGCCTCGGCCAGCGATTCGGCGGTCACATGCTGATGACGCAGCCGTTGACAGGTGTCCTCGAGGCTTTCGGCGATAGGATGGCCCTCGTGGCGCTGATCGCGCCAGCGTCGCACCTGGTGGATGCGCTCGGCCATGTTGACCATCTGGAAATAGAGCCCAAAGGCCCGGGCTGCCGAGCGGGCCAGCGCCGGTTCCAGATCCGCGCACAACTGCTGCAGCTGGCGATCGGCTTCCAGGGCCCCGCCGCGCCGCGCTATCGCTGCCTTGCGGGCTCCCTCCACCAGGCCATACAAAGGCTCACCCCCCTGTTCCTTCAGCACGGCACCCACCAAGGCGCCCAGGGTACGGACATCGTTGCGCAGGCCCTGGTCCTTTGGTGTCAAGCCAATAACCCGGGCTCGATCCATGCCCGTCTATGGGGGTTCTGGCAACAGGATCTGATCGAGGCCGGTCAGGACGGCCATGGGCTTGATCTGCTCGGGAAGAGCAGCCACATGCACCATGCGGCCCACATCGCGCCCCTGACGGATCATCTCGACCAACAAGGCCAACCCGGCGCTGTCCATGGTTGTGACTTCACTGAGATCCAGTGTCACTTCACCCTGCCCCCTGCGCAAGCAGGGCATCAACTGACCGAGCAGAGGCATCACCGCATCACGGTGCAGCAGGCCGCGCAGCTTGATCACCGATCCCTTCTCGTCGCTCTCCCAAGAAGCAGCAGCATGCCTGGGTTGTTGGGCAGTTGGTGTCTTGCGCTCAGGATTTTTTGCCATCTGGTTTGATGTCCTGGTTCCGGATCTTGTCAATGAGGCCATCCAGGCCACTGCGGCGGATCTCCTGGTCAAACCCGTTGCGGTAGTTGGTCACCAGGCTGATGCCCTCTGCGGTCACATCATAGAGCCTCCATTCCCCGGACTTGTTGCGATACAACCTGTAGGTCAGCCTGGTGGATTGACCCTTGGGTGAGGTCACCTGGCTGTTGACCACGGCGTCCCGACCATCGGTACTGATGCGCGAGGCGGTGTATTTGACCTCTGGATCATTGTAGGTCAACAGGGCGCTGGCATAGTTGCGCACCAGCAATTCCCGAAACGCCTGGGTAAAGCGGGTGCGCTGGTCCTCGGAAGCCGTGCGCCAATTCCTGCCCAGGGCCAATTGGGCCACATAGCGAAAATCCACATGGGGCAGGATCAGCTCATCCACCATGGCATAGAGCTTGTCTTTATCCCTCTTGTAGAGCTTGCGGTTGGCATCCACATTCCTGAGGACATCGTCTGTCACCTGGCGCATCAGCGCCATGGGATCATCGGCAGGCTTGTCTGCAGCTGCTGCCTGGCCCCACCAGGGAGAAAACAACATGCTGACCAGCAGAACACTCATCCACAGCAACGTTTTGTTTGTGTTTTTATGCATCATTCCCACCTTTGGACTCATAGTGTATGGCTTTCTTCGGCATCATGCTCACTGCTGATGATCCTGGGAAGTCCCGGCATTGTAGAGGAATTTCCCGATGAGATCCTCCAGCACCACGGCGGGCTGGGTGAGCTGTATCTCGTCTCCGTCACGCAAGGGTTCTTCCAGTCCTCCCGGTGTGATGCCAATATATTGTTCACCCAACAGACCCCTGGTGAGCACACTGGCGTTGCTGTCCTTGGGCAGTTCGCCAAAATCCTTACCCAGCGTCATGGAGACCACGCCTTCGAACATCTTCTTGTCCAGGGTGATATCGGTCACCCGGCCAATGGTCACGCCAGCCACGGCCACAGGGGCTCCCACACGCAGGGAACCCACATTTTCAAAGCGAGCCCTGACGGTATAGATTTCCTTGGATGGCACCCTGTTCATGGAGCTCGCCTGGAGCGTCAGCACAAAAATGGCAGCCACTCCCACACACAGAAACATGCCCACCGCCGCCTCGATCATACGTGATGACACCATCGCCCCCCTCTACCCCCCGAACATGATCGCTGTCAGGACAAAGTCCAGCGCAAGCACGATCACGGAGGACAAGACCACAGTCAGCGTGGTCGCCCGCCCCACCCCCTCGGGCGAGGGCTCCGCAGTATAACCGTTGTACACCGCGATCCAGGTGACCACCACCCCAAAGATGAAACTCTTGATGAGGCTGTTGCCGATGTCCTTACCCCATTCTACGCCATGTTGGATCTGGGACCAAAAGGAGCCCCGGTCCACCCCGAGAACCTCGACCCCGATCAGATAACCTCCATAAATGCCCACCACATTGAAGATGGCCGCCAGCAATGGCATGGCCAGCATGCCTCCCAGCAGGCGCGGGGCGATGACGCGGGCCATGGGGTCAACCGCCATCATCTCCATGGCCGAGAGTTGCTCTGTGGCACGCATCAGGCCGATCTCGGCCGAAAGCGCTGAGCCGGCCCGGCCGGCAAACAGCAAGGCGCCTACCACAGGGCCCAGCTCCCGCAATAGGGCCAGCGCCACCATGATGCCCAGCGCATCGGTGGCACCGAAGTCCACCATGGTTTCATAGCCCTGGAAGGCCAGCACGGCCCCCACGAAGCCGCCCGAAAGGATGATGATCAACAGCGACATCACCCCGATGCTGTAGATCTGCTTGATCACCAGGCGCGGCCGCAGCAAGGCTGCCCCCATCAACAGCAAGGCATGAAACAAGAACAGCACAGCCCGGCCCAGTGCTGCGAATAGATCCATGAACTGCTGCATCAAGTTATACTTCCAGAAAATCATTCATAAGGCTCGGGGCTGGATAATGAAAAGGTACGGGTCCATCCGCCAGGCCATGCATGAATTGCTTGACCCAGGGTGATGAATCATCGTACAGGGCGTGGGGGGCGCCATGTCCCTCGATGCGACCATCGGCCAGCAAGAAGACCTCATCGGCAATGGAGACGACCTCCACCACATCATGGGTCACGATCACCGAGGTGATGCGCAGCACCTCGTTGATGGTCTTCAGGGCACGCACGATGGCTCCCATGGAGATGGGGTCGAGCCCCACGAATGGTTCGTCGTAGAGCACCATCTCTGGGTCGAGAACGATAGCCCGGGCCAGTGCCACCCGACGCGCCATACCCCCGGAGAGCTCCTCGACCCGCAACCGGCGGGCACCACGCAAGCCCACGATCTCCAGCTTCATGAGCACGATGTCCCGGATCAATCGTTCGGTCAGCTTGGTATGGGCGCGCAAGGGAAAGGCCACGTTTTCGAAGACGTCGAGATCGGTGAGCAGTGCGCTGCTCTGGAACAGCATACCCATGCGCTTGCGCAGCTGGTACAGCTCGGCATGGCGCAGGGTAGACACCTGTTGGCCAAAGACACGCACCGTGCCTTGCCTGGGCAGCAACTGGCCGCCTATGAGGCGCAGCAAGGTGGTTTTTCCAGTCCCGCTTGGCCCCATCACCGCCGTGATCTTACCGGTGGCGATGCGCATGTCGATGTTTGCGAAGATCTTCCTGGTGCCGCGACTGAAGCTCACACCGTCAAGTTGCACCGCGGGCTCATGCATCGCCTTGCTCCAGATGTATAGAGCGGGCAAATTGATTGGCGATCCGGCCGCTGCGCCCGCCGCGCAGCCTGGCAAAACGCCGTGCCTCCTGCAGCAATGCGTCCCGGGGCTCGATACCATAGGTCTCGAGCCAGCGAACCACGGCCTGCTGATAGTGCTGCTCGTCGAAGGGATAAAAAGAACACTGCAGTCCGAAACGCTCCGCCAGAGCCAGGCGCTCATCGGCAGCCTCGCCGGGATGGATCTCCTCACCAAAGCGCTGCATATCCTGATTGTCGCTCATGGGCTCGGCCACCAGATGGCGCCGGTTCGAGGTGGCATAGACCAGAACCCGATCCCCCACCGCACCAAGGGAGCCGTCCAGCACGACCTTGAGCTCCCGGTAGCCGCCCTCCTCGAAACCAAAGGAGAGATCATCGCAAAAAATCACGAAATGATGAGGAAGATCTACCAGGCGGCCGATAATCTCGGGCAGGTCGCCAAGGTGGCCGCGGTCCACCTCCACCAGGCGCAAACCGGGCAACCCCAGGCATATCCCCTTGACCAAGGATGACTTTCCGGTCCCCCGGGCTCCCCACAGCAGGGCATGATTGGCGGGCTTCCCAAGCAGGAAGCGTCTGGTGTTATCCAGCAACGACTCGGCCTGTTGCTGGACTCCTACCAGGGCATCCACGGCAACCACAGCGGGATTGCGCACCGGGATCAGTTGGCCGCCCCAGAGAGGACGCCGTATCCAGCGCGCGGCCTGGACATGCCGAAAGTCTGGTGGACAGGCGGGCGGCAAGACCTGCTCCAGGCGATCCAACAGCGCCTGGCAACGTTGTAGCACGGCCCCCCAGTCATTTGCTGTCACCAGACTGTCAGGCCCATCAGACATGTAACCGACGAAACTTCTGGGTCTTGGCGCTGCGCCCTGTCCGTCCGGGCTGCGCCTGGCTCAGGCGGCGTTCCCGATCGGCCTCGTAGTCGGTATAGTTGCCCTCGAACCATTCCACATGGCCATCACCCTCGAAAGAAAGGATGTGCGTGGCAATGCGATCCAGGAAATAGCGGTCATGGGAGATGGCAAAGACACATCCCGGAAAGGCCATGATGGCCTCCTCCAGGGCACGCAGCGTGGCCACATCCAGGTCGTTGGTAGGCTCGTCCAGCAGCAATACGTTGCCGCCACTCTTGATCACCTTGGCCAGATGCACCCGGTTGCGCTCGCCGCCAGAGAGATTGGCCACATGTTTTTGCTGATCGCTGCCTGTGAAATTGAAACGGGCCACGTACTGGCGCGACGGGATCTCATAGGTGCCAAGACGAATGATGTCCTGGCCATCGGCAATGACATCCCAGACCGTCCGGTCGCCCTCCAGGGCGTCCCTGCTCTGATCCACATAGGCCATGCGCACCGTATCGCCACAGCGGATGGTTCCCTCATCGGGCTTGGCCTCACCGGTGAGCAACCGGAAGAATGTGGTCTTGCCGGCGCCATTGGGCCCAATCACCCCCACCACGGCACCCGGAGGCACCTTGCAGCTCAGATCATCGATCAGCACCCGGTCGCCCATGGTCTTGTGCAGATGATTCACCTCCACCACCACATCCCCAAGGCGTGGTCCTGGAGGGATGTAGAGCTGGTTGGTTTCCTGGTGTTTCTGGAAATCCTGGTCCAGCAGTTCGGTAAAACGCTTGAGGCGCGCCTTGCTCTTGGCCTGCCGCGCCTTGGGGTTGGCATGCACCCACTCCAACTCTGCCTTGATGGCGCGCTGCTGGGCTTCTTCCTGGCGCTCTTCCACGGCAAGGCGCTTCTGCTTGGCCTCGAGCCAGGCCGAATAGTTGCCCTCGAAGGGAATGCCCCGACCCCGATCCAGCTCCAGGATCCAACCGGCCACATGATCCAGAAAGTAGCGATCGTGGGTAACAGCCACCACGGTTCCCGGATAGGATTGCAGGTATTTTTCGAGCCAGGCCACCGAATCCGCATCAAGATGGTTGGTCGGTTCATCCAGCAGGAGCATGTCTGGCTGCATGAGCAGCAGTCGGCATAGGGCCACGCGGCGCTTTTCCCCGCCAGAGAGCTTGCACACATCGGCATCCCATGGTGGCAGGCGCAGGGCCACGGCAGCCACCTCGAGACGATGTTCAAGATCCCAGGCATCCCGCGCCTCGATCTGATCCTGCAGAGCAGCCTGCTGCTCCAGGATCTCGGCCATGACCTGGTCGTCCACAGTCTCCACCAGCTTGTTTGTCAGGTCGTTGTAGCGCTGCACCAGGCCCCGCAGCTCACCCAGAGCCTCTTCCACGTTGGCCCGCACATCCTTGTCAGGGTCAAGCTCGGGCTCCTGGGGAAGATACCCAACGTCGATTCCTGGGGCGGCACGCGCCTCGCCATCGAACTCCTTGTCTACCCCAGCCATGATGCGCAACAGGGTGGATTTACCAGCCCCATTGGCTCCCAGCACGCCGATCTTGGCTCCTGGCAAGAAGGACAGCGAGATGTCCTTGAGGAGTTCTCTTTTGGGTGGCACCAGCTTGCGCACCCCACGCATCACAAAAACAGGTTGTGCCATGTCTCTATCATCTCAATGTATCGACTTGCAATCCGAGGCTCATTATAGCCCTTTTGCCATGGCCAACGGAAGGCGCTCCTCACCTCAAGGAAGCGAAGCCCGTCACTGCCTTGCAACATTCGCCAATCCCGAACCGGCCCATGGCCGCAGCCGCCCTCCAGGACAGGGCCTGATTCACCTGTGATGCTGTAACCAATCGGGTTTTTCGCAGGCCGATGGGTGGCGTATGCCATGGTGCCACGCCTGATCGGCATCCCGGATGGAGCCAGGCTACCTCTGTGACCAAGATGCGCCTTGGCTGCGCAGCAGCCGCAAGACGGAATCCGTGGACACCTCTGCGGCGTGCCAGAGCCGAAAGCTCGCGGC
>WOZS01000009.1:0-28074 GCA_011620135.1 Gammaproteobacteria bacterium | reverse complement strand
GCAAGACGGAATCCGTGGACACCTCTGCGGCGTGCCAGAGCCGAAAGCTCGCGGCTGCCTGCTCCACCAGCATGCCCAGACCATCGCTCACCCGCGAAGCACCGGTAGCGCTTGCCCATGCCTGAAAGGCCATTGTTCCAGAGTAGTTCATGTCGTAGGCCATCGTGTCCGGACCGATCAGCGTCCCGGGCAGCTGGATATCCTCACCAGAGCGGCCAGCCGGGGTGGCGTTGATGATCAGATCGAATGGTCCAATATCCCGAGCTACCGCCAGCTGTCCCCAGCCCATCCCGGTCACCAGACCCAGCCCGCCCAGTTCTCGTGCCAATTGCTGTGCCTTGGGCGCCGTGCGGTTAGCAATGGTGAGATGAGTGACCCCTGCCTGCAGCAGGACGGCTGCCACACCCCGGGCTGCTCCCCCTGCCCCCAGCAGCAAAACGGCGGCGCCTGACAGCTCCACGCCGAGGTTCTGCACCAGATCGCGCAGTAACCCCAGTCCGTCGGTATTCTCACCCACCAAGCGCCCCTCTGGATCGAGGTAGATGGTATTGACGGCACCACAGCGCCGGGCTTCGGGGCTCAGTACATCGCACAGCCTGGCGGCTGCCATCTTGTGGGGAACGGTCACATTCATGCCACAGCCGCCTGCTGCAAAAAAATCATTGATCGCAGCGCCCAGCGCCGCAGCGGGCACATCCACCAGTTCATAATGCACTGGCAAGCCGATGCTTTCCGCCAGCAACCCATGGATGCGCGGCGAAAGACTGTAACCGATGGCCTCCCCCAGCAAGGCGCAGTTGCGGGGGGGTACATGGCGGTTCATTGATGCTCTCTCAGCAGGCGGATGGCCCGAGGCGCCCAGTAGGTCACAATGGCATCGGCCCCGGCCCGCTTGAAACCCAGCATGACTTCCATGAAGGCTGCCTCCTCACACAAGCTCCCCGCTGCCACGGCCGCCTGCAATGCGGCGTATTCGCCGCTCACCTGATACACGAACGTGGGTACGCCAAAGGTGGTCTTGACTCGGTAGAGGATATCCAGATAGGGCATACCAGGCTTGATCAGCACCGCATCGGCCCCTTCCTGCAGATCGAGAGCCACCTCGTGCAATGCCTCGTTGCTGTTGGCGGGCTGCATCTGGTAGCTGGCCTTGGAGGCGCCGCCCAGATTAGCAGCCGATCCCAGGGCCGAGCGAAACGGGCCATAGAAGCACGAGGCATACTTGGCAGCATAGCTGAGCAGCACCGTATCCACATGGCCGTGCGCCTCCAGAGCCTGGCGGATGGCGCCGATGCGGCCGTCCATCATGTCGGAGGGGGCGATCACGTCCACGCCGGCTGCCACCAGGGAAAGCGCTTGACGCACCAGGGCTGCGACAGTCAGATCATTGTCGATGCGGTCATTGCGCAGGATGCCGTCATGGCCATGACTGGTAAAGGGATCGAGGGCGCAGTCGGCCATGACGGTGAGATCGGGATGGCTTGCCTTGATGGCCTTGATGGTCCGCTGCATCAGTCCATCCGGATTCCAGGCCTCTGCCCCATCGATGGTCTTCTTGGGGGGCATGACCACAGGAAAGATGGCCACGGCACAAAGACCAAGTGACACGAGATGATACAGTTCTTCCAGCAGGGTATCCACATCGAAGCGCACCACGCCGGGCATGCCCTGGATAGGGCCTGAGACCCCCTGGCTCTCATGCACGAAGACAGGCCAGATCAGATCCTCCGGCGCCAGCCGATGTTCTGCCACCAACCGGCGCAGGCTTGAAGTAGCCCGAAAGCGCCGCATGCGTGTGGCCGGAAAGGATTGTCCTGCAAAACCATGCCACGTCACTGTATACCTCGCGGTACAATAGTACTTTGAAGTACCTTATCTAAGTACCCTATGAACAAAGCTGAACAAACACTGACAAAACCAAGAGACTGACTTTCAGTATACACCCTGCGCAGGAGCATCGCCTTGGATACATACGAGACGCTTTTGGTCAACACCGGTCGCCATCCGGAAGAGCATCATGGCACTGTCAATCCGCCCATCTATCGCGCCTCGACCATCCTCTTTCCCACGCTTGCCGCACTGGAAGAGGCCCAGCACCATCCCAACGAGGGGACCTCCTATGGCCGTCTGGGCACACCCACCACCCGGGCCTTCGAGGAAGCCATGGCCGAGATCGATGGTGCCTGGCGTTCCATCGCCGTCTCCTCCGGGCTCGCCGCCATCTCCACAGCCCTGCTGGCCTTGTTGCGTCAGGGTGATCACCTTCTGGTCGCCGACAATGTCTATGGCCCCACGCGCCACTTCTGCGACAGTTTCCTGAACCGTTTCGGGGTTGCGGTCACCTATTTCGATCCTGCCCTCGGTGGCGCCATCGACACCCTGTTCCAGCCCAACACCAAGGCGGTCTTTCTGGAGGCTCCAGGCTCGCTGACCTTCGAGATGACCGATATCCCCGCCGTCAGCGAGGCCGCCCATCGCCATGGCGCGCTGGTGCTCATGGACAATACCTGGGCCACACCTGTGTATTTCAGGGCCATTGAAAAAGGCGTGGACGTGGTGCTGCATGCCGCGACAAAATACATCGTGGGGCATGCCGATGCCATGCTCGGCGTCATCAGCGCCACGAAGGAAGCCTATGGGCCCCTGCGGCAGGCCTTTCATACCATGGGGCAATGCCCGGATGCCGATGCCTGCTATCTGGGATTGCGCGGCCTGCGCACGCTTGCGGTGCGGCTCGAACGGCACCAGCGCAACGCCATGCGGGTCATCCAGTACCTGCGCACCTGCCCGGAGGTGGTGCGCATCCTGTACCCGGCCTTGCCCGATGATCCGGGATATGCCATCTGGAAGCGCGACTTCCGGGGCGCCTGTGGCCTGTTTGGCATCGAGTTGCAACTCTTTACCAGCGCAGCCATTCGTGCCATGCTTGATCAACTGAGGCTTTTTGGCTTGGGGTACAGTTGGGGTGGCTATGAGAGTCTGATCGTGCCTGCGCAACCCAATGGTCTGCGCACCGCAACGGCCTCACTGCCCCAGGGCCCCATGCTGCGGTTGCATGTCGGGCTGGAGGACCCAGAAGATCTCATCGCCGACCTGGCCCAGGGGCTGAATCAGTTGCACAGCGCCCAGCCCATGCGGGAAATGGCCTAAGGGGAGGACAGTCACCTCATGAGCAAGAAAGCACCTACGCCCCCTGCAGAATCCCAGACGGCGTTCCCCCATGCCACAGAAGCCCTGGAGGGCCCCAACGACAGCCGGACGACCACAGGCTTCCTGGCCTTGGTGCTCTCCATGTTCGCGCTGACAGCCATCATCTTGTTGTTGGTCACCATCCTACCCAGATGGACCCATCAGGTGGCCATGACACCCATGGAGCTCGGTTTGCTGGAGCAGCGCATCAAACCGCTGGGCCAGGTGGCGGTCAACCCGCCCCAGACGCCACAGCAGCAGACCCCAGACCAAGGGCAGGCCACACCAGGAGCCCCCTCTTCATGAGCAAGCCCCTCATCACCCATGATTTTCCAGCATTGCGCGGCCTTCTGGACTGGCTGGACGAGGCCCTGTTGACTGTTGATGCCACAGGTCGCCTGCTGGATGCCAACGCCAAGGCCCTGGCGTTGCTGGGCATGGACCGGGATACCCTGCAACAGGATCACGCCATGCTGGCGACCCATATCCCGGGCGAACATCGCCTCCTGGAGCGGCGCGCCCGGGAGGCAGCGCTGCAACACGGCCATTCACAGCCCTTCGAGACCACGCTGGGAGGAGAGGTCATCCGCCTGCGCTTTCAGTCCCTCCCTCAAGACCATCATCTGCTTGCCATTGGCATGCCCCTTGAAGGGGCACCGAGATCGACCCAGGAATCGAGTGGGGCGGCACTCCCGTTTCAGGCCATTGCCGAGATGGCGGCCATCGGCCTGTCAGTCTTTGGTTGCTCGGGCAAGACCTATTGGGCCAACCAGGCCAAAGCGGCCATGCTGGGGCTGCGCCGCGAGGAACTCTACGACCCACGCAATCATCCCCTCAGGGCCATCCTGCCCAACAGGCGGCCCGAGAATATCACCGAGACGACCATCGAGCCTTTCCTGGGACGCTGGCTCGAACTGGCCATGCACCGCCCAGATGGAAAGACCGTGGAGTTTCGTGCCCACATCACGCGCCTGCCGCGCCAGGTGCAATGGGACGAAAACCGCTACCTGCTCACGGCCATGGACCTCTCCGAGGTGCACCAGATCCAGGAAACCCGGCAAGAAACAGAGCGGTATTACTGCATGATCTTCCACCGCGCCAACGAGGGATTGGTGGTCATCAACCAGGAAGGCCGCATCTACGACACCAACGACGCCCTGCTCCGTCTGATAGGCTACAGCCGCCAACAGGTGCTGCAGCCCGGGTTCCGCGGTGGCCAGATGTTATTCTCGGACACAGAAAAGGCAAAACGCGCCCAGGCCATACAGCAAGCCCTGCGCACCAAAAACCCCGTCGCTATCGACACCTTCTTGGTCCATCGGGATGGCCAGGAAATCCCGGTCCATATCAGCTACAGCCTGCTGGAGCGCCTACCCTCCTGGGACGAGGACCGCCTCATGCTCACGGTACATGACCGCAGCGCCTCTATGGCTGCCCAGAGACGGGAAACCTTCCTCCTGGAGGCCATCCAGCAAGGGGTGGGCGAGGCAGCACGCGTACTGTCCGCCTTTGCGGGCGGTGATCTGACCGTCACCATGCAAACATCCTTCCAGGATGAGCTCGTCCCCCTGGCCGAGGCCATCACGGCCTTGCATGATCGCCTCGGCCAGGTCATCCGCGCCATCCAGCGCGCTGCTGCAGTGGTGAGCGATGCGGTGCGCGACCTGGCGCACGGCAATCACAACCTGAGCGAACGCACCCAGCGCCAGGCCGCCAACCTGGAAGAAATCTCATCCAGCATGTCTGAACTGACAGCGGCCCTGAACCGGACCGCAGGCCACATGAAAAGCACGGCCTCCCTGGCTGGGGAGATGCGCACCGCTTCAGAACAGGGCGCTCAAGCGGTCAAGGACACCATAGTAGCCATGGAACGCATCGATCAGGCGAGCCACAAGATCAGCGAGATCATCGGCGTCATCGATGAGATCGCCTTTCAGACCAATCTGCTTGCTCTCAATGCCGCTGTAGAGGCAGCACGCGCCGGCGAACATGGCAGAGGCTTTGCCGTGGTGGCCCAGGAAGTGCGCAACCTCGCCCAACGCAGCGCCAGCGGCGCCAAGGAGATCAAGAAACTCATCACCGAAAGCCTGCAGCGGGTTGGGGAGGGCAATCGCCTCACGGTTGCCTCCAGGGATCGCCTTGATGAGATCCAGCGGGTCGTGCATCGCGTCAGTACCCTGGTGGATGAGGCAGCCGCGGTGTCCGATGAACAATCCCGCTCCCTGGAGCAGGTCAATCATGCCGTGGCCGACCTCAGCCAGGCCACTGCGGAAAATGCAGGGTTGGTGGAACAGCAAACCGAGGGCAGCCTGGTGCTCTCCAGAGAGACCGACGAACTACAAAGGCTGGTCACCTCCTTTCAGATGCAGCCTGCTCAGGCCACCAAGGCCATTGCCAGGAAACCAGCCATGCCAGAGAGCATCAAGCATCCCGCCGCTTTGACCCGTGGCCCGGCCGACCCAAAGTCGACTGCCGCCAAGGGATCCTCAGTACCCAGGCTCGAACCGCGGCAGGTCCCTGGACAATTACCCCATCTCCAGGATGACAACAAGCGGAAAGCACCAGGCCCCACCATGAGCGGTGATGGTTGGGAGGACTTCTAGCATGTCCACGCATCATGGTGACTGTTGACATGCCCAGGCGCTGGTGGAACAACCTGCCGGGGTGGTTGCGGCCATGGCGGCGCAACAGCCGAAAAAGCAAGGGCCTTGGTCAAAAGCCAGTGTCCCTGCGTCGCAGGGCACATCGTGCCAATGCTGCAGGAGACAGCAGGGCGCTCTTATCCCATGAAGAGCGACTGAACCGGGATGCGTTGGCTTATCTGGTGCTCCACAGTTCGTTGCGTCACCCCATGGGCCACGCCTATTGGCTGGCGGAGTTGGCTCCTTTACTGCTCGACGACCATCTCCTGTGGTGGAAACGCCTGAGCCTGCCCGGCAATTGGCCGAATGATGATGGTTCCCGATGAATCTCGATGCCCTCATGAACAATGAGAACCCTTCCCATAGCCCGCCGACCCTGCGCCTTGCCCTTTTTGTAGGCAAAGGTGGCGTGGGGGTCAGCACCTGCTCGGCGGCCTATGCCTATGGTCGTGCCCGTCATGGTGCCCGGGTGCTCTGGATCGGCTCGCAACAAAGTGCCGCCAACTCATTGCTGTTCGGCCGGCAGTTGACGGCACGCCCCAAACGCATCGCCAGCGGCCTATGGGCCAGGACCATCATCCCGGAATCGGCAGCGCTGCACCACCTCGAACGCATACGGGATGAAATGACATTGCAGGCACCCGCTCATCTCACCAAGGCTCTTCATGAACAACTGCAGGCCATGTTGTTGCAGCCCGGAACCCTGGAGGCGGCGCTGTTCGATGAACTCATCACCGGACTTTTGCAGGCCAAGGAAGTCTATGATGCCGTGGTATTGGATCTGCAGGGCTTTGCCCTGCTGCGCCTGCTGCTCAGCGCCGCCCGGTTGCAGCATTGGTATGCCCTACCCGAGGTCACCAGGCGCAGCTGGCGCGCACGCCATGATCACAAGCCAAGCTTCCTTGGCACCAGGCGCATCCGCGAGCGCCTGGTGGCGCGACGCAACCGCCTGCAACTGGCCATGACACAGCTCAGCATGTCGCATGGCGCGCTCATCTTTGTGATTACCGATTGTAGCCGGCTGGCCCTGATGGAAACCGAGTACCAGTTGGCCCAGATGGAGCATTGGGGGCAGTTGGGCTGTGGTGTGGTGCTCAACAAAACGCCCCTCGATAAAACGCCCCAAGAGCAGAGGTTACCTGTTGAAGCGTCCCAGGGGCGGCTGCGCGCCGCCCTGCTGGCAAGCCTACCTGTCTGCCCAGGAGGAGGCGAGCCGCTGGGCCTGCATGGCCTGCAACCCTTGACCGATGCCATGGGCCAACAGGGCTTGCTGGATGCCGACCTGGTGCGCAAGACACAGCCTTTCATGGTCGTGCCCTCCTCATAAAGCCATGCCCATTGATTGATACAGGCCAACCGTCTCTTTGGGTTGCCTTGGCTGCCGTGAGATACTCGTCGTTTCAGGTGCTATGGACTACAATATTGAGCATAGGGATGATTGGGGGGCTTGGTATGCGCATCGCGTTGGTTACTGATGCCTGGAAACCACAGGTCAACGGCGTGGTCAAAGCGCTCACGCATCTGGTTGACGAACTGGAAAAAATGGGCCATGGTATGGCCGTGGTGCACCCTGGGCTTTATCGTACCATCCCCCTGCCCACCTACCAGGAAATCCGCCTGGCGGTGGGCGGGTTGGGTCAATTGCGCAGGCAACTGACCCAACCCGCCCCCGATGCCATCCACATCGCCACCGAAGGGCCATTGGGTATCCTGGCGCGGCGCTACTGCCGTGCCCGGAATCTGCCATTTACCACCTCATTCCATACCCGGTTTCCGGAATACATCCACGCCAGGGTCACCGCCATCCCGGTACGCTGGGGCTATGCGGCCATACGCTGGTTCCATGGAGGCGCGCGCCGCACCATGGTCACCACCGAATCCCTGCGCACCGAACTACAGGGCTATGGCCTGCGCAACCTGGTGCTCTGGCCGCGCGGCGTGGACACAACCGTTTTTTCCCCTCAAGCCAAGGCAGACCTTGGCTTGCCAGGTCCCCTGTTTCTCTTTGTGGGTCGTGTGGCCGTGGAAAAGAACCTGGAGGCCTTTTTGAAGCTGGATTTGCCTGGGACCAAGATCGTGGTGGGCGATGGGCCTTTGCTCCCCAGACTACGCCGGCTGTATCCACAGGTGCATTTCACAGGCATACTGCCCCCAGCCGAGGTGGCGCGTCACATGGCTTCCAGCGATTGCTTCGTTTTTCCCAGCCTGACAGATACGCTGGGCCTCGTCATCATGGAAGCCTTGGCCTGTGGTCTGCCGGTGGCTGCCTTCCCTGTTCAAGGACCACGCAATCTGGTCCTGCATGGCCAGACGGGTGTTCTGGATCATGACCTGCGGCGCGCTGCCCTGCAGGCCCTGGGTCTGCAAAAAAATGCCTGTCGCGAACAGGCCCTGCGATGGTCCTGGAAGCACTGTGCCCATGTGTTTCTCGAGCAGATCGAACCGCTGCGCCAGCAGCACGAGGTCATGGCCGTTCTCGGAGAACATGCATGAAGGTTTTGGTCCTGGGAGGGGATGGCTTCTGTGGCTGGCCCACGGCACTGCATTTGTCCGCCCAGAACGATCAGGTCCTGATCGCCGACAACATGTCACGCAGGCGGATCGACAGGGAACTGCAGGTTGAATCGCTCACCCCCATCGAACAGTTGCCTGTCCGGCTGGACGCCTGGCAGACCCTGACGGGGCAGACCATCCGTTTCGTGGAGTTGGATGTGGCGATGGAATACGAGCGTCTCCTGGCCTTGATCCACGAGGCGCAACCGGATGCCGTCGTGCATTTTGCCGAACAGCGCGCAGCACCCTATTCCATGAAATCTGCCGCCCACAAGCGGTATACCGTAGACAACAACCTGCGGGCCACGCACAACGTGCTGTGCGCCATAGTGGAAAGCAGCCTCGACATCCATCTGGTCCATCTGGGAACCATGGGCGTTTATGGCTACCAGACAGCCGGGCTGCGCATTCCCGAAGGCTATCTGCCTGTCAGCATCGAGATAGCTCCCGGCCAGAGCGTGCAAAGGGAGATCCTCTTCCCCTCCGATCCTGGTAGTGTCTATCATATGACCAAGACCCAGGATCAATTGTTCTTTTACTTCTACAACAAGAACGACAAGGTGCGCGTAACCGACCTGCACCAGGGCGTGGTCTGGGGGACCCAGACCAAGGAAACCCAGCTGGATGAACGGCTCATCAATCGCTTCGATTACGATGGGGACTATGGCACGGTGCTCAACAGATTCCTGATGCAGGCCGCCGTGGGCTATCCTCTGACCGTACATGGCTCGGGGGGCCAGACCAGGGCCTTCATCCACATTCGGGATACGGTGCGCTGCATCGAACTGGCCATCCACAATCCACCACGCCGGGGCGAGCGGGTCCGCATCTTCAACCAGGCCACCGAGACCCATCGCGTGCGCGACCTCGCCCAGCTGGTGGCCCGGCTGACCGGGGCCACCGTGCAACATGTCCCCAATATGCGCATCGAGGCCGAGGAAAACGAGCTTTTGATCCATAACCAGGGTTTGCGGGATCTGGGCCTGCAACCCATCCGCCTCAGCGACGGACTCCTGGAGGAGGTTCATGCCATCTCCAAGCGTTACGCCCATCGCTGCGATCGCAGCAAAATCCCCTGCCTTTCCCAATGGCGAGCTGAACACGCCGCAACCCCCACCTCGCGTTCGGCAACCTGCACCTGAACACACAGGTGCATGACACTGCCTGGACAAGGTATATACTAAAAAATTGATGTATTTTTTTATTTTTTTCTCATGGTACGGGAGCAGACCTTGCAGGAGTCACCCATGACGGGCGATATCATCTGTCTTTTATCTTTATCTTCCTGGCGCGCTGTGGTCTTGCAGCACGAAGCATCATGATCGATCGCACCGATAAATACTGGTACCTGGATGCCATTTTCTACCAACTGCACATCAAGTCCTTCTTCGATGGAAACAATGATGGTATCGGGGATTTTCAAGGCCTGATCCAGAAACTGGACTACATCAAGGATCTCGGCGCCAATGCCGTCTGGGTGCTGCCGTTTTATCCCTCTCCCCTCAAGGACGACGGCTACGACATCGCCGATTATCGCAACATCAACCCCAGCTTCGGGACGATCCGTGATTTCCGGCAGTTCGTTCATGAGGCCCATGAGCGCAACCTGCGTGTGGTCACCGAGCTCGTCATCAACCACACCTCGGACCAGCATCCCTGGTTTCAACGGGCCAGAAAGGCCAAGCCTGACTCTGTCTATCGCAATTACTATATCTGGAGCGATACCGATCAACTGCTCAGTGACACCAGAATCATCTTCAGCGACACCGAGACATCCAACTGGGCCTGGGACCCAATAGCCAAGCAATACTATTGGCATCGCTTCTACAGTCACCAGCCCGACCTCAACTTTGGCAACCCCAGGGTGGTCAGGGAGGTCATCAATATCCTGCACTTCTGGCTCAGCATGGGCGTGGATGGCCTGCGCCTGGATGCCGTCCCCTACCTGTGCGTCCGGGAAGGCACCAATAACGAGAACCTGCCCGAGACCCATGGGGTGATCAAGCGCATCCGCCGCGAGGTGGATGCGCGCTATCCGGATCGCATGCTGCTGGCCGAGGCCAACCAGTGGCCGGAGGACGCCAAGGAATACTTCGGCTCCGCCGATGAATGCCACATGGCCTTTCACTTTCCACTCATGCCGCGCATGTACCTGGCCATCGCCCAGGAAGACCGCTACCCCATCACCGATGTCATGCACCAGACCCCCGAGGCCCCGCAAGGCTGCCAATGGGGCTTGTTCCTGCGCAATCACGACGAGCTCACGCTGGAGATGGTCACCGCCACCGAACGCGACTATCTATGGAGCTTCTATGCCACCGACCGGCGCATGCGTCTCAACCTGGGCATTCGCCGTCGCCTGCTGCCGCTCATGTCCGGCGATCGACGCAAGGTGGAGCTGCTCCACGGCATCCTGCTGTCCTTCAAGGGCTCGCCGTTTCTCTATTATGGCGACGAGATCGGCATGGGCGACAATATCTTTCTCGGCGATCGGGATGGCGTGCGCACCCCCATGCAATGGTCTCCTGACCGCAATGGGGGTTTTTCCCGAACCAACCCCCAGCAACTCTGTCTACCCCCCATCATGGACCCCATATACAGCTACGAGGCGGTCAATGTGGAAGCCCAGAGCCAGATGCCCTCCTCCCTGCTCAATTGGTTACGTCGTCTCATTGCACTGCGCAATCGCCACAAGAACCTCTTTGGCAGGGGCAGCTTCGAGTTCCTGTATCCAAACAACCGCAAGGTCCTGGCCTATCTCCGCCAATGGGAGCAGCAGACCGTACTGTGTCTTGCCAATCTGTCCCGGGCCCCCCAGCCGGTGGACCTGGATCTCAGCGCCTACCAAGGACGCATCCCGGTGGAGTTGCTCTATGGATCCGTCTTTCCCCAGGTGGGCAGCGCCATCTATTCGACGATGCTGGCTCCCTATGCCTTTCATTGGTTTCTGTTGGCCGAAAGCAGTACTGGGTTGCCCAGCTGGCTCGAAAAACCACCAGAGCCCATGCCAGCCTTTGTCACGCTGATCATGCGCGGCGGCTGGAAAACCCTGTGGACCGCACAGGATACCAAGGTGATGGAAACCGAGGTGCTGCCAACCTTCCTACCCAAGCAGCGCTGGTTTGCCGGCAAGGAGCTGCGACACACCTTTCTCCTGGGTCCCTGGGCCGAGCTGCCTGGCAGCAAGGACCATTACTGCCTCATGATCTTGCAGGCCCAGACCGCCCAGGAGGGATCACAGCGCTATCTGCTGCCCCTTGCGGTGCGCTGGGGCGAAGACCAGCTGGCTCCCAATGCGCCCCTGTTACCCAACGTGCTTGCCAAGGTACGCCGTGTAGCCAGGATCGGGGCCTTGTTCGATGCCCTGGCAGAGCCCAATTTCGCCTTGACCGTGGCGCAGGCCATGCAACAGGACCTGGAGATTGCCGCAGGAGAAGATGGCTATGTCCGTTTCTCCCATGAACCCGGCTTTACCGCCGGCCTTCTGGAAGGTGAACTGGACATTCGCAGGATGGGCGCCGAGCAGAGCAATACATCGGTCGTTCTCGGCAGTCAGGCTATCCTCAAGATCTATCGGCGACTGCGCGCCGGGATCCATCCCGAGATCGAGATGGGTCGCTTTCTCACTACCGTAGCGGATTTCCGCAACATCCCCGCCTTGCTGGGCGAGGCCACCATGACCCTGAAAGAAGAGCCATACGCCATGGCCATCCTGCAGCGTTTCGTGGAAAATCAGGGCGATGCCTGGCAATACTCCATCGAATACCTCGCCAGGGATCTCGAAGGACTGCACGAGGAACAGCCCCTCACCCCCGACTCGGGTGGTGCAGCCATCCCCCATGAGGGTTATCTGGCCCAGGTCCGCCTGCTGGGGAAGCGCACCGGCGAGATGCACCGCGCCCTGCTGACTCCCACCGATGACCCAGCCTTCAAGGCCGAACCCATCGGAACCGAGGATGTGGCGCAATGGAGCGCCCAGATCACCGCCCTGGCCACCAACACCCTGGATGCCCTGGGCAAGTCCACTCCCCCGACACCGGAATCCCAGGAGCTGGCCGCAGCACTCCTCAAAAGGCAACAGGAAGCATTGGGGCTGCTGCATGAACCCCTGGGCGACATGAGTGGTGCAGTACGCTGCCGCATTCACGGCGATTATCATCTCGGCCAGGTCCTGCTTGCCCAAGGGGATTTTTTCATTGTCGATTTCGAGGGCGAACCGGAGCGGCCCCTTGCCGAGCGGCGCATGAAATATTCCCCGCTCAAAGACGTCGCAGGCATGATGCGCTCCTTCGACTATGCTGCCGCCTTTGCATTGCGCAACGTGGCCGACAAGCTGGCCGGCCCCATGGAACAGCACGCCACACGCCTGCAGAACTGGGCAGAAAACGCCATCAGTACTTTCCTTGATGGTTATCGCGAGGCTACCGCCGCCAGCGGGATAATGCCCACCGATCCAGGGGCTGCCAGGAGCCTGTTGCGTCTTTTCGTGTTGGAAAAAGTGTTCTATGAGATCAGCTACGAACTGGCCAACCGGCCAGCCTGGGTAGAGATCCCGCTCAATGCCCTGCTGCGTTTGCTGGATAAAAATCGGCCTGCGGGGGATTCTGAAGCGGCAGACCCACATTCTAGGCAACCGGAGGATCGATGACACTCAAACAAACCACCAATCCCAACGATGGCTTGACGCAAGAAATTCGCGAAGCCATCGCAAGCGGTCGCCATGGCGACCCCTTTGCGGTTCTGGGTTCCCATGCCGAAAGCCATGGCTTATGGCTGCGCGCCTTTGTGCCGCGGGCCGAGGCGGTCAGTGTGATCAGGCGCGACGAGCCCTCCGCCAGCAGCATCGCCATGACCAAGACCCATCAGGAAGGTTTGTTCGCGGTGTTCCTTCCCAAAACCAAGCCATTTTCCTATGTCCTGCAAGTCACGGCAAACGGGGTCAAGGTTGAGCAGGAAGACCCATATCGCTTTGGCCCGCTGTTGGGTGAACTGGATATCTATCTGCTGGGTCAGGGGACCCATCTGGAGATCTACAAGATCCTTGGTGCTCATCCCACGGTAAGGGAGGGCATTGCAGGCACAGCCTTTGCGGTCTGGGCCCCCAATGCCTCACGGGTCAGCGTGGTGGGGGACTTCAACAATTGGGATGGACGCATGCATGTCATGCGGCGCCGGGTAGAGGTAGGTATCTGGGAATTGTTCATGCCCCATGTGGGACCGGGCACGCTCTATAAATACGAGATTCTTGGTGCCGATGGCCAGCTGCTGCCACTCAAGGCCGATCCGGTGGCCTTCCAGGGCGAGATGCGTCCCGGCAACGCCTCCATCGTCCACGGCCTGCCACGGCATGCATGGCAGGATGACCATTGGATGGCCAACCGGCACGAGGTCAACGATCGCCATGCCCCCATGTCCATCTACGAATGCCATCTGGATTCCTGGATGCGGGTGCCCGAGGAAGGCGATCGCCGGCTCACCTATCTGGAATTGGCCGATCGCCTGGTCTCCTATGTCAAGGAAATGGGCTATACGCACATCGAACTCTTGCCCATCACGGAATATCCTTTCGATGCCTCCTGGGGCTATCAGCCCACCGGCATGTATGCGGTGACCAGCCGCTATGGCTCGCCCGAGGGTTTTGCCCAGCTGGTGGACCGCGCCCACCAGGAAGGCATCGGCATCATCCTCGACTGGGTACCCGGCCATTTCCCAGCGGATGCCCATGGCCTTGCCTTGTTCGATGGCACCCATCTCTATGAACACGCCGACCCCAGGCTCGGCTTCCATCCCGACTGGAACACCTGCATCTACAATTACGGCCGCACCGAGGTGACCAACTTTCTCCTTGGCAGCGCGCTGTTCTGGCTGGACTGCTTCCACATCGATGGCCTTCGCGTGGATGCGGTGGCCTCCATGTTGTACCTGGACTACAGCAGAAAGGCTGGCGAGTGGATCCCCAACCGTTTTGGTGGCCGGGAGAACCTGGACGCCATTGCCTTCCTGCGCCGGCTCAACGAGCTGGCCTATGGCCGGGCACCAGGGTCGACCACCATCGCCGAGGAATCCACGGCATGGCCCAACGTCTCCCGGCCTACCTATGTCGGCGGCCTTGGCTTCGGCTTCAAGTGGAACATGGGCTGGATGCACGACACGCTGGCCTATATGAGTACAGACCCCCTCTACCGTCGTTATCAGCATCACAAGATGACCTTCGGCCTGCTCTATGCCTTCTCCGAGAACTTCATCCTGCCGATCAGTCATGACGAGGTCACCCATGGCAAGGGATCGATGTTGGGCAAGATGCCTGGCGATGAATGGCAGCGCTTTGCCAACCTGCGCGCCTACTATGGTTTCATGTGGGGCCACCCCGGCAAGAAACTGCTTTTCATGGGCAACGATTTCGGCCAGTTCACGGAATGGCACGACTGGACCAGCCTGGAATGGCATGTTACCCAATACCCGCTGCATCGCGGTATCCAGCGCCTCATCCAAGACCTCAACACCCTGTATCGCAAAGCCCCGGCACTCTACCGCCACGATACCGAGCCGGAGGGTTTTCGCTGGATCGAGGCCAACGATACCGACAACAGCGTCTACAGCTTTCTGCGCCTCGGCGCAGACCAGGATCCGCCCGTGCTGGTTGTCAGTCACTTCACGCCGCTGCCACATACCGGCTATCGCATTGGCGTGCCAGGCCCCGGTATCTACCGAGAAGTATTCAACTCGGATGCGGCCATATACGGAGGCAGCAACATGGGCAATTCAGGCGCCGTGGATGCTGTACCCATACCGTCCCATGGCTTCGACTACAGTGTGCAGCTCACGATCCCCCCTTTGGCCACGGTGATCTTCGAACACGCCCATGATTGACATGGCAGTTCTCCAGGAGATCAACGAGCAGCAACGCCAGGCTGTCACCGCACCGGCTGGCCCTGTTCTTGTGCTGGCTGGCGCCGGGAGCGGCAAGACGCGCGTGCTGGTGCAACGCCTGGTCTACCTGGTGCTGACAGAGCAGATCGCCCCCAGTGCCATTTTGGCGGTCACCTTTACCAACAAGGCCGCCGCAGAGATGCGCGAGCGCATCGAGAACCAGCTCAGCAAAACCAGTCATCATGGTACCAGCGACCTGTGGCTGGGCACCTTTCATGGCATTGCCCATCGCCTGCTGCGCCGCCATACGGCGGAAGCCGGGCTTGGGGCAGGATTCCAGATCCTGGACAGCGATGATCAAGCAAGGCTCATACGCCGTGTGCTGCGGAACCTGGAGCTGGATGAGCGCCGCTATCCACCAAAGGATCTGCAGCATTTCATCAACCGGCACAAGGATGAGGGCCGCCGCCCCGGCACCCTGAACGATGGGATCGATCCCTGGCAGCTCCAGGCGAGCCGCATCTATACCGCCTATGAAAATACCTGCAGGACATTGAATGTGGTGGACTTTGCCGAACTGCTGCTGCGCACCTATGAGTTGTTCCAGAAAAACTCAGCCCTGCTGGAGCATTATCGCGAACGTTTCCAGCACATCCTGGTGGACGAGTTCCAGGATACCAACGCCTTACAGTACAACATGCTACAGCTCCTGGCCGGCCCCAGGGGGCGCCTGTTCCTGGTGGGCGATGACGACCAGTCCATCTATGGCTGGAGGGGGGCCAGGGTGGAAAACCTGCAACGCTTTCGCCAGGATTATCCACGCGCCGAGTTGATCCGGCTGGAACAGAACTATCGTTCCACCGCCACCATCCTGCAGGCAGCCAACGCCTTGATTCGCCGCAACAGTGGCCGCCTGGGCAAGGAGCTGTGGACCAGCGGTCCCCAGGGGGGGGCCATCCGGGTCTACCAGGCCTACAACGAGCGTGACGAGGCGGCCTTCGTGGTCGCGGAACTACAGCGCCTCTACACCCAAGGATTACCGCGCCGGCAGATGGCTGTGCTGTACCGCTCCAACGCCCAGTCACGCCTGCTGGAAGAGCGCTTGCTGGAGCACAACGTGCCCTATCGCGTCTATGGCGGCATGCGTTTTTTCGAGCGCACCGAGGTGAAGGATGCGCTGGCCTACCTGCGCCTCGCCACCTATGCTGCCGATGATGCCTCTTTCGAGCGTATCGTCAATGTGCCCCCCCGGGGCATCGGCAATCAGACGCTGGAACTGATCCGCGCCACAGCGCGGACCACGGCCCAACCATTGCTGGCCACCTGCCGGCGTCTTGTGGAGGAGCACGCCCTGTCCCCCAGGGCTGCTGCTGCTGTGGGGCAGTTTGTGTCGCTGCTGGATACCATGCGCCAGCGCCATGCCGACCTTGACCTGGGTGACCGGATGGCACTGGTCATCCGCGACAGCGGTCTCGAGGCCCATTACGCCGCCCAGAGCGATGAACGAGCGGCCACCAGGCTCGAGAACCTGGGCGAACTGGTCAACGCGACACGCACCTATTGCCCTCCGGAAGGCGATCCCCTGGATCACTTTCTGGCCCATGCTGCCCTGGAAGCTGGCGAAGGCCAGGGTGATGCCTGGGAGGACTGCGTGCAACTCATGACGCTGCATGCCGCCAAGGGGCTCGAGTTCCATGCGGTATTCCTGGTGGGCCTGGAAGAAGGGCTCTTTCCCCACCAGCGCGCCATGGAAGGCGGCGAGATGCTGGAAGAAGAGCGCCGGCTCTGTTATGTGGGCATGACCCGCGCCCAATGTCAGCTGACGCTGGCCTACGCCGAACAGCGCCGTATCAATGGCTTGGAACGCATCATGACCCCTTCGCGCTTTCTGGGCGAGCTGCCAGAACAACTGCTGGAGCCGGTGCGCGCCGCAGCCTCCTGGCAACGCGGCGCCAGAACCAGGCCAAATCAAGGCCAGCAGCAATCCACCCCAAGGGCCATGCCCCCAGCGAGGTCTTCTGGATCTCCTGCGTCTGCCAAGGGGAGCCTGCGCCTCGGCGGCCAGGTCCGCCATCCCGTCTTTGGAGAAGGCACGGTCACCTCCATAGAGGGCCATGGCCCGGATGCCAGGATCCGGGTGCGCTTCCACCAGGACAAGGAGCGTTGGCTGCTGCTGCGCCTCGCCAAGCTCACCACCGTCGCCTGACGCCCTGCCCCAATCCTTGACTTTTTTCTGCAGGATGCTATAAAGGCAAGCATCTTGTCCTTGTCTTTTGGGCAGGATATCCACCCAGTTCAGGCGTCTTGAACCTCGGCACGGAGAGTAGCACCATGTCAATCAGGCGAACATGCGTGGCTTTATTGTTGGGTCTCGGTGTCATGGCCGTACAGGCCCAGCCATCTGCCTCTTCCTCTTCCGGGTTTTCCGGGCCCATCGCCGAGCAACAAGGCGAAGGCTTTGTTCTGCCTTTCATTCCCGGTCTGCATGGCCGCACCGGCTATCGCCTTGTGTATGTGGTGGATGTCTCGGGCTCCATGGGTGATGATGGGCTGCTTGGGCAGAGCAAGCTAGACAACGCCAAGATCTTCCTGCAGCTCCATGCCACCTTGATGTCTCCACTCATCCTGCGACGCGTTGGCCTGATCGCCTTTGACGATGATGCCGATGTGGTGGTGGAGCCACGCCATCTGCTGGGCGGCCCTGACATACTCATGGCAGCCAACCAGCTGGCAACAGGGGGCAACACGGACATTCCAGGTGCCGTGGTCACCACCGGCGAGGTGATCGACAAGCTCCCCCTGTCCAAGATCGTCCTGACCCGGATCATCTGGATCAGCGATGGCGAGAGCACCGCTGGTGATCCGTGCCCCCAGGTCAAGGAACTGCGCCAGCAGGGCTATCGCTTCTACATCACTGCCTACGGCTTCGACCTGCAAGGGGAGGGTGCCAAGCAGCTGCAGTGCATGGCCAGGGCCACCAACGGCAGCTACAAATTGATCCCCCTTGACCTTGCCGATCTGCTCCCCTTTGACCTATAAAGCCAGGGACGAAAAGCGATAAGGGATCCAGCAGCTTCCTGGCTATCCAGGAAGCTGCTGGATCATGCTCCTGGCATCTACCACATCATCCCTGAACACCAAGAAGGCTCATCGGTGTTGCCAAGGGAACTTGCATCCTGGAGCCGGTGCTATGACATAAGCCACGCCGCCATGGCCCAGCCAAGCGCGCAGGAAGGCATCGCGGGGATAATGGCGCCGCACGGCTGCGGGCTCGCCGGCTGGGTCGTTCACCACGACGAAACCCGATGCATCGAGACCGCAGACCACCAGCAGATGACCCCTGGTCTGGTCTACCGGGGCTTGGGGCAGTTCGCCTGGCCCATAGGAGACGCTCACGATCACCGGCAAGCCCTGGCCCAGCAGCCAGGCGAGTTGCTCTATTGTGTGCAGGTGGACCACGGTGGCAGCATAGCCCAGGTCCCCGGCATAGGCCACGTTGCACGACCAGTTACCGGTGCCGCCATAGCATGGATCAAAGACGGCCTGCGCCACCTCGGGCACCGCAACCATGGTGCCGCGCCAGGCCAGCACCATGGCCAGCGAGCTGGGCGAGCACCAGCCCTGCCCTTGCTCGCCATGACTCCTCTGGGAATACGGCGGCACATCCAAGATGACCTGCATGCCCTCCTGCTGCGGCATGCCATCCAGGGCTGGTCTGCCGTCGGTGGAACAGGCCAGAAGGTGTACCGCGGGCGCAAGCTGGCCTGTGCCACCTGTCAGACTGACCCGTAGCCGCAGGGTCGCTGCAGGGCGATTCAACTGCAGGGTGTCGGTGGCCACGTGCCCCCAGCCATCACCATCCCCAGAAACACTCGTTCCCCGGGGTCTGCCGGCATATCCAGCGCCATACCAGCGGCCCATGATATGCCAAGCCCCCCATGCAGCGGCTGGATCGGCCACTTGCAATGCCACCTCCACCATGCCGCAAGGGACCTCTGCATTCCAGGAACAGACCGCCTGGCGAAAGGAGGCCGTGGTGGCCATCGCGGTGGAGACCCATGTGCCGGCGGCCTCTCCTGCAGCCAAAGTGAGCATGCCGTCCCCGCAGAGCACGCCATGGCCCTGCGCCATCTGGGCGGCAAAGTCTCGCACCACGATCAGGCTCATCCCGCCTCACCGGACCACTGGGCCTTAGCGTCACGCTCTTCTGGAAGCCAGGTCTTGCCTGCAGCAAGACCTCGATCCTGCACCAGGCGCGGCACCAGGTGGCCAGGCAGCCGCGAGCGCATGGCACGGTGCAGCGCCACTGCCCGCTCCTGTTCCACCTGAAAATGAGCGGCTCCGGCCACGGCATCCAGCTGATGGAGATAATAGGGCACCACCCCAAGCTCGCCCAGGCGCCAAGACAGCGCACCCAGCGCATCAATATGGTCGTTGACGCCCCGCAGCAACACCGACTGGTTCAGCAGCACGAATCCGCAGGCGCGCAAGGCAGCCAGGGCCTCGGCTGCCGCACCATCCAGTTCCTGGGCATGGTTGGCGTGGATCACCATTACCTTGGGCAAATCCAGCGCTTCCAGGACTGCAAGCAGCCTCGGGCGCAGGCGCTGCGGCCACACCACAGGCACCCTGGTGTGGATGCGCACCATGCGCACATGGGCGATGGCCGCAAGGGCCGCCAGAAGCCGGGAGAGCAGTCCGTCTGCTGCCATCAGGGGATCGCCGCCGCTCAGGATCACCTCGGCGATGCCGGCATCGGCCTTGATGACCGCAAGTGCCGGGGTGAGATCGTCCATCCCAGCGGAATGTCCGGGATAGGGAAAATGGCGCCTGAAGCAATAGCGGCAGTGGATGGGGCATTCGTCGGTCACCAGCAACAGGACCCGGTTGCGGTATTTGCGAATCAGCCTGCCAGCATGTCTCCTGGACCATTCCTGGGTGGGATCGACCCCAAAACCGGGCACTTCCTCATTTTCCTGGGCCACAGGCAGGATCTGACGCAGCAAAGGATCATTGGGGCTGGCAGCAGCGATACGCTGCAGATAGGACCAAGGAGCCCGAAACGCAAACTGTGCTGCGGCGGTCTCGTCGAAAAAAGCCCCATGGGATAATTCCTTCCTGCCGACAAGCCCCTTGCCTGGGCCTGTGTCAGGCAGGCGGCGGTGTGGCTGGCTCATCCAAATAGTTCCAGTTGCTGGCCGCTGCCCGGCGGGCGAAACAGGTCGAGCCGCAGGTCTGGTGATACCCCGAAACCAAGCCGGCGCCGGGCCAGGGCAAAGCGCTGCTGCAACATGTGGGCATAGGGCCCCTGGCCCTGCAGGCTCTGCGCCATGGACGACCCTGCGGTTTCCGCCACCCGGGCAAGACAGCGCCGGGCCGAGTCAGGGGCGTGCTCTGCAAGCCACTGGGCAAACAACCCATGCACCGCACCGCTCAGGCGCAACAGGCCCATCTCGGCAAAGCTGGCCCCCGCATGGCGGGCTGCCCCAAGAACGGTCTCTATGTCACCATCTGTGAGGATGGGAATCACAGGGGCCAGCATCACGCCCACCGGCACTCCCGCTCCAGCAAGCCGCTCCATGGCGCGCAGGCGTGGCCCAGGACCTGCCGCCCGGGGCTCGAGACGCCGGGAAAGCTCGTCATCCAGCGTGATCAGGCTGAAGTGCACCACCAGCAGGTGTGATGCGGCCAGTTCCCTGAGCAGTTCCAGGTCGCGCAGGATCAAGGTGGCCTTGGTGATGATGCGCACCGGATGATGCCAGGCCAGGAGCACCTCCAGCATGGCCCGGGTGATCTTCAAGGCGCGCTCGATGGGTTGATAGCAATCGGTCGCCGTGCCCAGGGCGATGATGCCGGGCTTGTAGCCGGCGCGAGAAAATGTTTTGTGCAACAGGGCTGCGGCGTGGGGCTTGTCAAACAGCCTGCTTTCAAAGTCGAGCCCTGGGGAGAGCCCCAGTTCGGCATGGCGCTCACGGGCATAGCAATAGATGCAGCCATGCTCGCAGCCCCGGTAGGGATTGGCGCCATAGTCGAAGGGCATCCCCGCTGGGGCCTGATGAGTTAGAATGGAAGAGGCAGCCATATGCTGGACGGCTGTGACAGGAACTCTATCCGCCACTTCATGCTCCCATAGTTCATGGCCATGCTCCACATGGTGGGCATGAAAGCGCGATGCTGTATTGTGCAGCGTCCCGCGAGTGCGCTTTTTCGGTGTGCAAGCGCTGGGCGCAGGAGGTTTGTCAGCATGACGCCGTGGCATACTCATCACTGTACCAGAGCGGCAGCCCATGGGGGAGCCGCCAACAGGCAGCATGCCATGCTGCACCGCACCATGCTCCTGCCCTGGCTTGTGGGCGCCTTCTGGCTCAATATGACGATGGTTCGTGCCCAAGATGAACAGCGGCCAAGTGGCGCGCTCCACCAGTCCAAGCCCTTTTCCCTAGGCATCCCGGATGGGGACGCCGCGGATGACCAGCCGGCGCTGGAGGGCCAGCAAGAGGACAATTTCTCCAATCGCAGCAAGTCCCTCTCCCTCGGTGTGCAATCGCCTGGCGCCATCGTGCCGCCCATGGACCCCAATGCCCCGCCCTACACCACATACGCGGCTCCGGGCTGGGGCGCCTATGCCCCTCCTTACTGGGGAGGGCCCTATGGGGCTGCGGGCTGGCCCTACTCCTATTGGCCTCCCTATGGCCATCATCCTCATCTGTGGCCAAACCTGCCGCGAGGTAGCCAGTTCTATTTTGGCCATGGATACGGCTCCTCCCCGCGCCCCGCGGTGCCCTATGGCTACAGGTACCCTGGATATCCAGGATATCAATACCCAGGGTATCCGCCTGGCTACCGGGGGAATGGTCCAGGGTATGGCTATCCAAGGGGAACAGCTCCCGGCTATCCAGGTGGCTACCCCCCTGGCTATGGTTATCCCGGATACCAGGGTTATCCACCGGCGTACAGGAATGCCCCGCCCAGCAGAAATGCCCCCCCGCCACCACGGGCACCATCTCATGCCCCGCCCCATTCAGGTGGCGCGGCACGACCTTACCGCTGGTAGCGGCCTGTCGACTGGCACTACTTCTTGTTCTTGCGTTTCGAGCAAGGCCGGTCACTGGCTCAACAAATGGGCCATTGCTGCCGGATATACCTCGTGTTGCCGACCGCCCTGGAGAGGCATGATGAGGCACACGCATCCCCATCTTGCAAGAACTCGCGCAGCACAAGCACCACATGGCACCTCGGTCATCACCGCACAGCGGCAATGGCCTCACTGAAAAGCACCTGCCCGGCGGCATTACGCAGGTTCACGGTCAATCGGCCTGTACCCCCATCGATCTCCACCTCGCCCACATACTGCAGGCCCATGCTGGGCGGTAGATTGGCCATCCCCGACGGTGGCACCTCCTGAAAAACCACCTGCGGGCCGAAGGTGTCATCCAAAAGGCTTGGGCCGAAGGTGCCCGCGTGCAGCGGACCAGAGACAAATTCCCAAAACGGCAGAAAATCCCTGAAGGCGGCATTATTGGGCGTATAGCGATGGGCGGCTGTGTAATGCACATCCGTGGTCAGCCACACCACATTGTGCAGGTCGTGGGCCTTGATCCAGGAGAGCAATTCCTGCAACTCCACCTCGCGCCCTGTGGGTTGGCCAGGGTCCGCGTTGGCAAGCCCTTCTTGCGCCCCTCCATCGGGTACCACCAGCCCCAGGGGCATGTCGGCGGCAATCACCTTCCACAATCCGGTTGACTGCACCAAGGCTGCCTTGAGCCAGTCGAGCTGCTCGCGCCCCAGAAAGGGTGTACCTGCAGGTTCGAGGTTCGTGGTGTTGGGCCCGCGGTCGCTGCGCATGTCCAGCACGAACACATCCAGCAGGGGTCCATAGGGCAAGTGGCGCTCGATGCGGCCTGGCACCCGGCCCCCCAGCGGGCAGTGCTCCACAAAGGCCTGCCTCGCCCGTTGCGCCAGCACGGCCACGCGCTGCTCCCCATAGCGGGGGTCATCGAGGATCTCTTGGGGATACCAGTTGTTGAGCACCTCGTGATCGTCCCATTGGTGCACCTGGGGCACGTGGGCGGCAAAGGCACGCAGGTTGGGGTCCAGCAGATTGTAGCGATAGTTGCCGCGAAACTCATCCAGGGTTTCAGCCACCTTGGTCTTGGCGGCTGTGACCACGTTGCGCCACACCTGACCATCCTCCAGCACCACCTCGGGCTGCAGGGGATTATCGGCGTAGATGTGGTCGCCGCAGAAGATAAAAAAATCAGGGTCAAGATCGCGCATCATGGAAAAGACGGTATAGCCGCCACGGTCCACATCGATGCCCCAACCCTGGCCGCACAGGTCGCCGGACCACAGGAAGCGCACCGTCTGCGGCTTGACTGGGGCAAGGCGCAGATGGCCTTCCAGGGCATCCCCAGCCACACCACTGGCGCTTTCGAAATGGATGCGATAATCCAGTGCAGCCCCGGGCTTGAAACCCTCCAGCAGCATGGTCGATGTATAGTCTGTCGACTCATCCACCGCAAGCCCCACCTCCCGGCGCAGCCAGGGCCAGCCGGACTGACGCACCTCCACCACCATGCGTCCCGGACCATCGGCCAATGCCCAGAACAGGGCCCGGTTCATGCCTGGATCGGCGCTCTGGATGGCCAATGGCCGCGAGGCCGCTGCACGCCCGAGACGACCCATCCCCAATAACCCCATGCCCACTGTGCTGCGCAAGATGTCGCGTCGTGTCAAGGTCACCATGATCTCCCGATGATTGTTGTGATGAATGACTTGCCATGTTTCCGATGGCCACATCATGTCCTGCCCGGGACCAGGCATGCAAGCTCAATGGATGACAACAGGATTCATCCTGTGTCCGGCGTCCGGATGACAAACTGGGTTATACTGCCCATCGATGGTAGGACTCATCCAACGCGTTCAGTCAGCCATGGTGGTGGTTGACCAGCAACAGCTGGCTGCCATCGGCAAGGGATTGCTGGTCTTCGTGGGCATCGCCCGTGGTGATGATGCCGACACCGCCCATGTGCTGTTGCAACGCATCATCGCTTTGCTCCTGTTTGCGCAGGATGACGGCCGTATGGGACGCAGCCTCGCACAGGCAGGCGGCGACCTTCTGCTGGTACCCCAGTTCACCCTGACGGCCCGCATCAACGGTAACCGCCCCGATTTCGGTCCTGCCGCCCCGCCGGAGGAAGCCCGCGCCCTGTTCAGCGCCATGGTCACCACCGCCCAGGCGCTGTTCCCCGGCGGCAAGGTAGCCGCCGGGGTCTTTGGGGCCCACATGGCCATCCATCTGGTCAATGACGGACCGGTCACCTTTCATCTGAACGAGCCTCCCCGGAAGGTCACAGCGCAGCGCTGGGGCAATTAACGGCTTGCACATCAAACCAAAAGGAGTCTATCGTTGCGTGTCTTGATCATAGGAGCCGGCCTGCAGGGCATCACCACCGCCTTTTATCTGTTGCAAGGTGGTGCAGAGGTCCAGGTGGTGGACCGTGCCGCCAGTGCCGCCCAGGAAACCAGCTTTGCCAATGGTGGGCTCATCACGCCCAGCCAGGCCGACCCCTGGAACAGCCCGGGCATCCTGCAGCGCATGATCCACTATCTTGGTCAGGAACACGCCCCCTTCCTGTTGCGTCCCGGGGCCATTCCGGGCATGGCGCTGTGGGGATTGTCGTTCCTGATGGCCTCACGACGCACCCCACACCGCCTGGCTACCGCCGCATCGGTGCGGCTGGCGGCCTACAGCGCCCGGCTGCTCAGGGAACTGCGCGAACAGCATGACCTGCAGTACGACCAACTCACCACCGGCACCCTCAAAACCTTCCGGGATACCAGCGAGTTCATCGAGGCCCAAAGAATGGCACAGCTCATGCTGGAAAAAGGTGGCGTGACCTACGAGCTGTGGAATCCCGAGACGGCCGTCGCCGAGGTTCCCGCTCTGTTCGGCATTCGCCAGCAGCTCAAGGGGGCTATTTTCTATCCCCGGGATGAAAGCGGTGACGCCCATCTGTTCACCCAGCAGCTGGCCAGCCTGCTGCAACAGCGCGGTGCCGCGCTGTTGTTCAAGACCACCGTCCAGCGCATCGCAGCCCGGGGCAACGCCATCACCGGCGTCCACACCAGCCAAGGCACCCTGGTGGCCGACCGCTATATCCTTGCAGCCGGCAGTTACAGCCCGCTGCTGGCCAGAGGGCTGCATATGCGGATTCCAGTCTATCCAGTGAAGGGTTACTCGGTGACGCTGCCCCAGGGTGACTGGCAGGAAGTACCCACCATACCCCTGGTGGACTCCAGCGCCAAGGTGGTGCTCACCCCCATGGGCAAGCGACTGCGCATCGCCGGAACCGCCGAGTTCGCAGGTTATGATCTTACCCTCAATACAAGACGCGCCCGCCACGTCCTGGAGGCAGCATTGTCATTCTGCCCCTCGCTGCGCCCCCATATCCATGAGGACCAACTGGAATACTGGACAGGACTGCGCCCCATGACCCCAGATGGGCCACCCATTCTGGGCCCCACCCCCTATCACAACCTGTACCTGAACACCGGCCATGGCCCCCTTGGCTGGACCATGGCCTGTGGGTCGGCCAAACTGGTGGCCGATATGCTGCTGGATCGCGTTCCGGAAGTGGACATGGCCGGCTTGTTGCTGAGCCGCTATCGCTCGGTCATTGGATTGTCATAAAACAACACTATAATCCCGCCAGAACATGGGTTTGTGCTTTATGGCTGGACATTGGGAGGGAAAATGCGTCGTACAATGGCCTTGATTCTGGCTTGCGCCAGTGGAACGGCATGTGCAGCCGATCCCGATGAGATGATCAAACTGTTGGATGTGCTGCGCCAGAATGGCGTCCTGACCCAGGAACAATATCAGGAACTGCGCACAGGCCAGGAACAAAAACAGGCCGCCGCCCAGGCTCAGGCACAACAGGCCGCCCCTCTTGCTACCAGCCCCATCGAGATCGTGACCAAGGATGGTTCGTTCAAGGTACAGACCAAAGACGAAGCCTACAGCATACAGCTCAATGGCCGCATGCAAATGGACAGCGCCCTCTACAGCGAGGACCAGCGCAGTCTCGGCGATGGCGTGGAGATGCGCCGCGTCTACCTGTCTGCCTCAGGGGTCATGGACCATGACTGGGGCTACAAGATCGAATACGACTTCGCCAATGGTGGTAACCTCCAGGATGTCTACTTGCAATACCTGGGGCTCGATCCGTTCAAGGTCACAGCAGGCTACTTCAAGGAACCCTTCAGCCTGGAGCAGCTCACCTCCGATCTGCACACCACCTTCATGGAACGCTCCCTGGCCTCCGCCTTGGCCATGGACCGTCGTGTTGGTGTCATGGGCAGCTATTATGACAACCTGGGTACCCTTGCTTTAGGGGCCTTCGGCAGCAACGCCGAGGGGACCCACCCCACCATCGACGACATCCACGACAACCAGAACCTCAATGGGGGCGAGGGCGACAACGGCTGGCGGGTGGCGGCCCGGGGCACATTTTCTCCCATCCATGACACAGGCAAGGTCGTGCATCTGGGTGCTGCAGCGGACTACTATGCCCCCAACGACGAGCCCCTGCGCTTTCGCCAGCGTCCCGAATCCCATATCACCGATCGCTATCTGATCGACACCGGCGCCCTGGGGCAGATCGACTCGGCCACCTCAGTGGGCGCCGAACTGGCTGGCGTCTATGGACCCTTCTCCGTCCAGAGTGAATACATGCAGACCGACGTGGACCGCGACAACGGCTCGAGTGTGCTCATGAACGGCTGGTACGTCTATGCCAGCGCGTTTCTGACCGGCGAGTCGCGATCATATGACCCCAAGACCGGTACCTTCGGCAGGATCAAGCCCAGCCGGCCTTTCCCCGGCGGGCTGGGGGCCTGGGAAACAGCCGTACGCTACAGCAAGCTCGACCTGCAGGACAAGGATGTGCTTGGTGGCAAGCAGGACGACATCACCCTTGCCATCAACTGGTACATGACCCAGCGTGTCAAGCTCAAGGGCGAATACATCTGGGCATCGGCCGACCCCAGCGCTGGCGCCTCGCCATGGTTCGGCGAAAAGGACGCCCCGGATATCTTTCAGATGCGCCTGCAATATGATTTCTAGCCGTTCAAGCGAAAGGTGGGCAGGTCAGTGCGTCCGCCACCAATCGATCGCCGCACATTCATACGCGGCGGTGTTGCGCTGGGTGGCTGCGTCGCCCTCGGCGGCCTGAGCCCCTTCGACGCAAGCCCAGACGGGCCAGAACAGCTGCCGGCCATCGACCTCGCCCCCCCGCAGAACTGGGACTATCCGGCCGTGGTCGAGCTCTTGCCATTCGGCCACGGCGTCACCTCCGGCAATCCATTGGCCCACCGCGTGATCCTGTGGACGCGCCTTACCGTATCCGACGCGCGCGGCTGGGCCGTCGCCGATCCGCAGGGGCTGACCGAGATCACCGTCGACTGGCTCATCGCCACCGACCTGGCGCTCGAGGATGTGGTCGCCGGCGGTCGCGTGCGCACCGACATAAGCCTCGATTGGACCGTGAAGGTCGATGCCGCCGGCCTGTGCTCAGCGACGACCTATTACTACGCCTTCTCGGCGCTCGGCCACCGCTCGATCGTCGGCCGAACACGCACTGCACCGGTGCCGGGCGACGCCGTGTCCGAGCTGCACATCGCGCACGCGGCCTGCTCGTCGTACTGGTCGATGGACTTTCACCCGTATGCACGCATCGCCCAGCGCGACGACCTCGACCTGTTCTGCCATGCCGGCGACCACATCTATGACTACCCGGACGACAAGCAGTGGTACCGG
>WOZS01000050.1 GCA_011620135.1 Gammaproteobacteria bacterium | reverse complement strand
ATCGTGGTTTTGCGCAAATGGACAAAGAGCGCCAACACGAAATTGCCAGTAAGGGCGGCCAAGCCGCCCATGAAAAGGGGACTGCGCATGAGTTCAGTTCCGAGGAAGCCCGGGAAGCTGGGCACAAAGGTGGAAAATCCTCAGGGTAATGCACGTTAATCTATGACAAGAAAGGGAGACATCTTGTCCGAAGATGTCTCCCTTTCTGCAAGCAAGTTCTCATTGCGAAACCCAGGAGAGAGGTCTTCTTTTTTAACTGCCAGGGCGCTAGCAAAGAAGACCGCTCTCTAGCAGGAGATTCTGCATATGGACGATTTACTTCAGGATCCCCGAGGCCATGGTCATACAGAGAATTTTCCTTCCCAATCCCAAGAACAACCTGGCTTGACCCACGCAACCATTCCTGAGCCCGATCATGGTGAGGAAACTTACGTGGGGTCAAACAGATTAAAGAATCTCAAGGCATTGATTACCGGAGGAGATTCCGGAATCGGCCGAGCTGTCGCCATTGCCTTTGCCAGGGAAGGTGCCGATGTGGCCTTCACCTATCTTGCACAAGAGCAGGAAGACGCGAAAAAAACACAAGAATGGATTGAAAAGGCAGGAAGGCGGTGCGCACCTCTTGCGGTGGATTTGCGAGAAGAGAAAAATTGCACTGACGCCGTGGAGAAGACGGTTGCTGCCCTGGGCGGTTTGGACGTCCTGATCATTAATGCCGGGTATCAGAAAGAGCGAAAGGGGGTTGAAAACATATCGACGGCAGAGCTAGATCGCGTCTTCAAGACCAATCTTTATGCCGCTGTATGGCTCGCTCGTGTGACCGTTCCTTATCTACATGCTGGAAGCAGCATCATAACTACGACCTCGATTCAGGCTGCACAACCCACGCCTGATCTTCTGGATTATGCAATGACAAAAGCAGCGCTTGTTGCTTTTACGCAGGCTCTGGCTCTAGAACTCACTCCCCGCGGCATCCGGGTCAATGCCATAGCACCCGGCCCCATCTGGACACCACTGATTCCTGGTACCGGTTGGGAAGGGAAACTCGAAAAATTCGGTCAGAGCACGCCAATGGGTCGTGCTGGCCAACCGGCAGAATTGGCGAGCGCCTATGTATTCCTCGCCAGCCCAGAGGCTTCTTATATTTCCGGCGCCATACTACCCGTAACGGGTGGCCGTCCTTTGTGACACCGAGTTGGCGTCAGAGAGGTGTTCATGTCGCAGCTCAGTGCCTAATATCTGGATCAGTACTCGGCATGAGGAAAAACCGGCGGCGTGCAGCCCGCCTCGTGGAATAGAAATCACATTGTGGAGGGCACCCCATCGCCCCGCAGGCGCGAGTCGATGGGGTGGAACCGCTGGGCAGCCGCCTATGTGAGGTGCGGGGGGCTGTCCCAGCCTTCTTCCAGGGCCAGGTGACGCAACCTGAGAAGGGCTTCCTGCTGCAGTTGTCGGGCACGCTCCCGGGTGACGCCAAAGGCCTTGCCCACTTCTTCCAGGGTTTCTGGCGTACGGCCCCCGAGGCCAAAACGACGCTCCAGCACCTCACGCTGCCGCGTTCCAAGGGTTTTCAGCCAATGGGCGCAGCGGTTGATCAGCTGTTCTTGCTGCAGGTGATCGGCGGGGTCGGATGTACTGAGATCGGGTAGTTCGCTGAGGGGATCCCGTTCGTTGTCCTGGGTATGCAGATCCACCGCATCGGTGCGTTCGCGCAGCTCCAGCAGGTTGCGCAATTCCTGCAGCGGGCGGCCCATCATGGCCGACAGTTCGGCCATGGCGGCGGGGCGCCCCTGCTCATCCAGCAGGTTGCGGGTCAGTCGTAGGCAACGGCTGATCTCCTTGGTGATGTGGATGGGCAGGCGCACGATGCGGGTCTGGTTCATCAGGGCGCGCTCGATGGCTTGGCGAATCCACCATGTGGCGTAGGTGGAGAAACGATAGCCCAGCTCTGGATCGAACTTGCTCACCGCATGGATCAGCCCCAGATTGCCTTCCTCGATCAGGTCCAGCAAGGGCAAGCCCCTGTTGAGATACCGTTTGGCCAGATTGACCACCAGGCGAAGATTGGCGTTGATCATGCCCAGGCGCGCCTCTTCGTCGCCTTCCAGGGAACGCCGGCTCAGGGTCTGTTCCTCTTCGGCCGAGAGCAGGGGAATCTGGCGGATAGCCAGCAGGTACATCCGGGCTGCATCACAGGGTTCGTCGTGGGTATTGTCTTCCTCGCGAGCAAGATCGTCTACGGTGATGGGTTGCGCAGCACCCAGGACACCCGGGGTGGGTGCCTCCCAGTGTTCATCCTGCCATGGCGCAACCCCCCCAACGACAAATTCCGCAGCCTCGTTGCCAGATGCCGCCTCCCGATATGCCTCATCCATAGGTTCTCCTCCTGTTTCATTGTTGTGGCCAGGTCATTTTCCGCTTCATCGAGCAGTCTTTGTCTTGTGCTATAAAGCTTGTCCGGGTTTCAGGGTTTCTTGTCAGGGTTTCTTGGGCAGGAGTCGCAGGGGGTCCACCGCCTTGCCGCGCAGGCGGATCTCGAAATGTAACGCCGGCTTGCCGTTGCGTCCCTGTCCCATGCCTGCAATGGTTTGTCCCGCGGCCACCTGCTCGCCCATGCGAACCCGAATGTCACTGTTATTGGCATAAGCACTCATATAGTCTGTATTGTGCCTGATTATAACAAGTCCTGGATAGCCTGTCACGCCCTTGCCGGCATAGACCACTTTGCCGGATGCAGCGCTTCGTACAGGAGCACCAAAGCTGCTACCGATATCGATCCCTTTGATGCCCAGCGCCGGGTTATAGCGCTGTAGCACCACTCCATCGGCAGGCCAACGCCACAGGACACCAGTAGGCAGGGGTGTGGTATCTATCACGGGATCAGAAGGGGCGGCAGACCGTGCTGTGGCATGGGGTCGCCTTTTTGAGGTGGCTGGCGAGAGGGAGGGAACACGGAGCCTCTGACCCACCTCGATATGATCCCGGTTGCTCAGGTGATTGGCTCGCTCCAGGGAGCGCACGCTGACCTTGTGACGCCGTGCAATGGAATGCAGTGTGTCGCCGCGCTGCACAACGTAACTATCATCGGCGGCGATATTATCGGCGGCTCTGGAATCAGAGCGTGCGGCAGGGCTGTGCAAGGCACGAGGATCGCTGGCAGGCGAATGGGCAGGTGGCGCCCCAGCACAGCCTTGCAACACCATACTGGTGGCCCAGGCTGCTAATAGAGTATAAAATACTCGTATTAGACGAGTCGCACGATCAGATAGACGCACAACGCCAGAGCCACGGTTTCGCATCCCATATATTCTGCAGTGGCAGTAATGCGTGGCGCCATGGGTAGCCATATCGTTTGGCAGGTGCTGCCACCAGAATGAACCGAGCGCCACGCCCCGCCATGGAAGTGATCATGAAGGGCAAAAAAGGCAGCGCCATGGCGCGGCAGGGGGGTGGCGAAGGATTTGTTGGGTATGGGTGAGCAACCCGCCAGCAGCACCAGCCAGACAGGGAGCGCTGCATCATGCGACGCCGGGCACCAGCGGCACGAAGCGCACCGGCTCCAACATGGTTTCTCGCAGCTCATTGCCACAACGCTGCACCACCAGCAGGTTCTGCTGCGCATGACCCACCGGCAGCACCAGCCGACCTCCATCGGCCAGTTGCGCGGTCAGGCTTTCTGGGATGGAGGTTGGGGCGGCAGTGACCACGATGCCATCGAAGGGGGCTTCTTCCGGCCAACCGGCAAACCCATCGCCATGGCGCAAGGTGCAATTGTGGATGGCCAAAGCGGCCAGATGCTCCCGGGCCTGTTCCAGCAGGGCATGCAGCCGCTCGATGCTGTAGACGTGTTCCACCAGCAAGTCCAGGACGGCGCATTGATAGCCACAGCCGGTGCCGATCTCCAGTACTTTTCTGGGGGGCGGCTCGGTTGCACCCAGCAGGGCTTCGGTCATCCGTGCCACAATATATGGCTGAGAGATGGTCTGTTCCTGCCCGATGGGCAAGGGGCGGTCCTCATAGGCCACATCCTGGTAGGCGGTCTCCACAAAAAGATGACGCGGCACCTGCCCCATGGCCCACAACACCCGCTCATCACAGATGCCATGGCCACGCAGATGGCTCACCAGCTGCTGGCGCTGGGCGGCAAAATGCCGATCCTCGGGAGAATCATCGTGGCTCGTCATGCCAACCAGCCGGCGATACGATCCAGGGCTTCATAGCGGGTCAGGTCCACATGGACTGGCGTGATGGAGACCAGACCATGGTTGACGGCATGGCTGTCGGTGCCCGGATCGGCCTCTTCCATGTTGGCCACAGGACCGATCCAGTAGATGGGCAGGCCGCGTGGATCATGGTCGGCAATGACAGGGGCAGTGCGGTGGCGGCGACTCAGGCGACTTGCTGCATAACCCTGCAACTGCTCCCAGGGACGATCGGGTACGTTGACATTCAGAATGGTATCGGCAGGCAATGGTTCAGTCTGCAGACGTCGCACCAGGGTCTGGGCGACCCGGGCGGCGGTGGCAAAATGGGTGGGGGTGTGCGAGGCAAGCGAAACAGCCATGGCCGGCAAGCCCAGAAAGCGGCCTTCCATGGCGGCCGCCACAGTGCCGGAATAGATGACATCATCACCCAGGTTGGCGCCGGCGTTGACGCCGGAGACCACCATGTCTGGTGGTTGTTCCAGCAGCGCGGTCAGGGCAATATGGACGCAGTCGGTGGGTGTGCCGTCGGTGGCATAGACATGCTCTGCCATGCGATGGCAGCGTACCGGGCGATGCAAGGTGAGCGAATTGCTGGCACCGCTGCGGTTGCGATCGGGTGCTACGATGGTGACCTGGGCGATGTGGGCGATGGCCTCCTGGAGAGCCATGAGTCCTGGAGCGTTATAGCCATCGTCATTGGAAAGCAGAATATGCACCGTTTCTCCATGCTCGTCTCTGGAACAAGCAATGTTACACTATGAAGCTTTTGGTAGCGTTCCCAGAAATGTATTGTAAGCCAGATTAAACCAGATTAAGCCAAAATGCTCTGAGATGAATGCAGAAGCCCGCAGAGCCGTGACAGGCAGCGAACAACTCTCCGAAGAGGAGCGCGCCTTGTTTCATCATGCTGTGCGCGATGTGGTGCCGTTACCCCACCAACCAGTCCAGGCGGTTCGCCCCGTTTTTCCTCACGCGCAGGCTCGGCCTGCCGCCCGTCGCCCCTTGCCGGGAATCACCCTGCCGCTGCCGGTGGGCCTGCCAGCGGCAGGGGAAAACGCGGCGAGTTTTCGGGCTCCCGGGCTCACCCATGGCATGTACGCCAGGTTGTGCCGCGGCAAGCTGGTGATCCAGGCAAGCCTGGATCTTCATGGGCTGACAGTGCGCCATGCTGCTGGGGTATTGCAGGACTATCTGGAGTCCTGCCGCATGAGGCAACTCAACTGTGTGACCATCATCCATGGCAAGGGGCAGCGTTCCAGGGATCAGCAGGGTGTTTTGCGGGAGTTGGTACGGTTTAGCCTGCGGGGTCATGCCTGGGTGCTGGCCTATTGTCCGGCACGCGGCCCAACCGCCCAGGGGGAGACCTGGGTCTTGTTGCGCCGTCCTTGATCATGCCGGACGGTCAGGTGTGGGTTTTTTGAGGCTGTTGAGCAGCTGCAGCATGGCGGCATGGGTCTCATTGCCATGAAAGAGGCCGCTGTGCCCCGATCCGGCCTCACGTAATCCTGCCGCCTCGGCCACCAGGGAGCGGCGCATCATGGTGCGGGTGCTGTGCAAGGCGTTGGCGGGCAGGGCGGTCCAGCGTCGTGCCCAGGCTATGGCCTGGGGTACCACCTCACCCATCTCTTCCAGGGAGTCAACCAGGCCCATCTCGAAGGCTTCCTGGGCTTCCACGAAGCGTGCCTCCAGGCACAGCAGGCGCGCTTGACGGGTGCCCACCAGTTCGCACAAGGCGTGGTAGGCTGCCGGCGGCACGCTCAACCCAACCGCTACCTCGCGCATGCCCAGCTTGAAGGGGCCTCGGGCCATGATGCGGGCATCGCAAAAGATGGCCAGCATGGTACCGCCGGCCGGGGCATGCCCGGTGAGGGCGGCGATGACCGGGATGGGGGCTTCCAGCAGATCGGCCGACAGGCCCAGGAACTCCCCCATCAATACCTGGGCCTGGTCAGGCTCCATGGTCAGCAGGGCAGGTATATCCAGACCGGCACAGAACATGCCCCGCTGTCCCGAAAGCACCACCGCCTTGGCCTGTTGATAGGCCAGGGCGAGCTGCTGGCGCAGGGGCACCATGAGCTCGGGGTGCAGGGCATTGGCTGGTGGGCGGTTGAGCTGCAGCTCCCAGATGTCGCCGTGACGCTGTACCGATAAAACCATGGTATGGTTATAGCACATAACTGGAGGAAGCAGATGGCCACACGCATTGCCCTGGGGCAATACCTGCGCAACAGTCGCCGTACCGCCAGCATCGAGGAAGGCCAGCTGATCCGGCTCATCGAGGATGTGGCCTATGCCAGCCGTATTCTGGCGGCCATGGTGGGCCATGGGGCGCTGGGTGAGGTGCTGGGTGCTGCAGGATCGCGCAACGTCCAGGAAGAAGAACAGCAGCAACTGGATGTGTTGGCCAACGATGTGGTCCTGGAGACCATCCGCCGCAGCCGCCATGCCCGGGCCATGATCTCCGAGGAAATGGACAGCGTGGCCGAGGTGGAGGAAGCCCGGGGCTATGGGCGCCTGCTGCTGCTCATCGATCCTCTGGACGGCTCGGGAAACATCGATATCAACCTGCCCATTGGCACCATTTTTTCTGTTCTGGAAGCTCCCATGGCCAGCCAGGCCATCCTGGAGCAGCATGTGCTGCAGCCGGGCCGCAGGCAGTTGGCGGCTGGTTATGTGCTCTACGGGCCTTCTGTGGTGCTGGTCCTGACCGTGGGGCAGGGTGTGGCCATGTTCACCTTGAACCGTCAAGTGGGTGAGTATCTGCTGGTGGCCGATCAGTTGCGCATTCCCCCGGGGCGCCATGAGTACGCCATCAACAGCGCCAATGAACGCTTCTGGAGCGATGATGTGCGCCGATATATCGGCGAGTGTCAGGCGGGGAAGGATGGCCCTTTGGGGGTGGATTATTCCATGCGCTGGACGGGAGCCATGGTGGGCGACTGCCACCGGGTGCTGTTGCGTGGCGGCGTGTTCATGTATCCCGTGGATGCCCGGACAGCGGCCAAGGGCGGCAAGCTGCGTCTGCTCTATGAGGCCAACCCCATGGCGTTGCTGATGGAACAGGCTGGCGGGGCAGCCAGCGATGGCCAGCGCTCCATCCTGGACATCCAGCCCACCGGGCTGCATCAGCGGGTGGGTGTGGTGCTGGGTGATGCCGAAGAGGTGGGGCGGTTGGTGGGTTACGCCACAGGCACTGCCCCATAACCCCCGCCGCCCGGGGTCTCCACGATCAGCACATCGCCTGGTTCCATGTGGACCTGGGCGCTGCTGCCCAGTTCTTCGATGGCACCGTTGGTGCGCCGCACCGCGTTGCGCCCTGGTGCCCCAGGCTGACCGCCTGCAAGGCCCCAGGGGCCACTGGTCCTGGAGTTGGACAGGATGGCCGCCTCCATGGCCTCCAGGAAGAGCAGCTCGCGGATGGCCCCATCCCCGCCGTGATGCATGCCGGCCCCGCCGGAAGCTGGGCGTACCGCATGGCGCAGCACCCGCACAGGGAAACGCAGCTCCAGGATTTCTGGGTCGGTGAGCCTGGAGTTGGTCATATGGGTCTGGACGCATGGGGCGCCGTCCCAGGTGGGGCCCGCCCCCGAGCCACCGGAGACGGTCTCGTAGTATTGATGGCGCGCATTGCCGAAGGTGACATTGCTCATGGTATGGCCACAGGCCGCCATGGTGCCCAGCGCCCCATACAGTGTGTTGACGATCAGCTGGGAGGTCTCCACATTACCGGCCACCACCGCATCGGGGTACTCCGGTTGCAGCATGGAGCCATGGGGCAGCACCAGTTGTACATCGCGCAGGCAACCCTCGTTGAGGGGGATATCGTCGGCCAGGAGGGTGCGCAATACATAGAGCACCGCAGCCCGCGCCACAGCACCAGGGGCGTTGCTGTTGTCAGGCTGGCGGGGGCTTGTGCCATTGAAATCGATCACCAGCCTGCCCTGCTCGCGGCGCAGGGTCACCGTCACCGCAGCACCGTGGTCCAGACTGCCTGCCCAGTGTCCTGTCTGCAGTCGGGGCATGAGCGCGGCCACAGCCCGGGCGGCATGGTCCTGCAGGTGGGTCATGTAGGCGAGCACCCCTGACTCGCCCAGCTCGTCCATCAGCGCCTGGAACAGGGCTGCACCATGGCGATTGGCACCGATCTGTGCCTGCAGGTCAGCCATATTGAGCGGGATGTTGCGCGCTCCTGCGGCTTCCAGGAGCGCGGCGATGGGCTGCGACTGCAGCTGGCCATTCAACAGCAGCGGCATGGGGTCCAGCAGGGCACCTTCTTCCTGGATGGTGGTGCTGAAGGGAGGCATGGAGCCCGGGGAGCTGCCGCCCACGTCGGCGTGATGGCCGCGGCTTGCGAAAAATGCCACGGTACGGCCTTGGCGCACCAGGGGTGAGACCACGGTGATATCGGGCAGATGGGTGCCGCCCAGATAGGGGTTGTTCAACACATAGGCATCGCCCTGCTGCCAGGTGCCAGCCCACCTGGCGATCACGGCGCGCACGCTCTCGCCCATGGAACCAAGATGCACCGGCATATGGGGTGCATTGGCCACCAGCTGACCTGTCCGGTCGAACAGCGCACAGGAGAAATCAAGGCGCTCCTTGATATTGACAGACGCCGCGGTACGCTGCAGGGTGCCGCCCATGGCCTCGGCGATGGCCATGAAACGATGTCCCATGACCTCCAGCATCACAGGATCCAGCGCATCATCCAGGCGCATGGTCTTGGGTTTTCTGGTGCGTTGCAGGTGTAATGTGCCATCAGGCAGCACAGTGCCCTGCCAGCCCGGGGTGATGAGGGTGGTGGTGGTTTCCTCCACGCACACGGCAGGACCGGCGATCGTCTGCCCCAAACCAAGCGCTGCGCGTCGCCAGACGGGTATCTCCTGCCAGCCCTCCCGGAGATAGACTGGCCTGGTCCCACTGGGGTCCCCGGGGGCCTTTGCTGGCAGAGTGCCAGGAGGCAATGGTTTTTCGGGTATGCTGGCCTCCACGGTGATGGTTTCCACCAGCAAAGCATCGCTGAGTGGCGCAAAGCCAAAGCGTTCCCGGTGGCCTGCTGTGAAACGCTGGCTCATGATCCCCGGCTCGTCCAGGTCCACAGGCATGGACCAATCGCTGCCGGCCACCTTGAGGTGGACCTGATAAAACCATTGCACCTCCCCCTGGTCACCCCCCTGGTCCTGCAGTTCCGCAAGGCAATGCTGGCGCATGGGCTCCAGGAGCTGCTGGAAGTCGTCGCCAGAGAAGTCCTGGAGGGGTTGCTCGATGCTGCGCTCCTGCAGGGCCCCCCTTGGCGCCAGGCCCATGCCATAGGCCGACAGCACAGAGGCACATGGATGGATGAGCACATCGTGCATGCCCAGGGCATCGGCCACGTCACAGGCGTGCTGTGGTCCTGCGCCGCCGAAGCACTGCAGCACATGGTCATGCAGCGCATGGCCTTGTTCGATGGAGATGCGTTTGATGGCCCGGGCCATGTGTTCCACAGCCACCGTGACGAATCCACGGGCCACCGCCTCGATGGGCATGCCAGCTGCCCGCCCCACTTCCTCGGCGCGACTGGCCGCCGCCTTGCTGTCGGCCGGTGCCTGGCCGTCGGGACCAAATACCCGGGGCATGGTGGCAGGGTCCAGGACGCCGAGCACCAATTGACAGTCCGTGATGGTCAAAGGGCCGTTGCGGCCATAACAGGCCGGACCCGGATCAGCGCCGGCCGACTGGGGGCCCACCCGGAACCGTGCTCCATCGAAGGTGCACACAGAACCACCACCAGCTGCCACCGTATGGATGGCCAAAGTGGGCACCCGCAGGCGTAATCCGGCGATCTCCTGCTCCAGGGGTCGCTGGTAGCACTCGGCATAATAGGTGCAATCAGTGGATGTACCACCCATGTCGAAGCCGACGATGCGTTCAAACCCACAGACCCTGGCGGTCTCCACGGCACCGACGATGCCGCCGGCGGGGCCAGAGAGCAGGCAGTCGCGGCCGCGAAACCGTGCCGCGGGTACCAGCACGCCGTTGGATTGCATCATCAGTAGCGGCACGCCCTGCAGTGCACGCTGAATTTTTCTTATATATATTTTTATTATATTAGATAGATAGGCGTCCACCACGGTGGTCTGCGCCCGTGGGGCAAGCTTGATCAGGGGGCTGACCAGCGCACTGCAGGAAACATGCTCGAAGCCCAGGGCCTCTGCCAATTGGGCGAGCCTCAGCTCATGCGTCGGATTGCGATAGCTGTGGGCCAGGCAGATGGCCAGACTCCGAATACCCTGGGCGAGCACCTGGCGCAGTGCTGCAAGGGCCTGGCTTTCATCCAGGGGGATGATCACCTGGCCTTGGGCGTCGAGTCGTTCGTGTATCTCGATGGTGGCGGCAGCCAGCTGTGGGCGGGATGGGATCGCGAGATCAAACAGAGCGGGGCGGGCCTGGTTGTCGATGCGCAGGACATCTCCCAACCCAGCGGTGGCGGCCAGGGCGGTGGGCGAGCCACGGCGCTCCAGCAAGGCGTTGGTGCCCACGGTAGTACCCATGCGGACCGCGGCCAGTTGCGCTGTGGGCAGGGCTGCACCAGAAGACGGAGGCAATCCGAGACACCGGGCGATGGCCGCCACCGCTGGGTCTGTGCCGTCCTGGTCTTCCCTGGAAAGGACCTTGTGAATGGTAAGCTGACCCTGGGGAGAGACCGCCACCACATCGGTGAAGGTCCCCCCGCGGTCGATCAAGAACCGCCAACCTTGCCCATCCGATGGGCGAGGTGCGGCGGCCGGGTTCATTACAGGCTATGAGTAAAGAGAAAAAAGGTTGCCAAGACCTGGGTTCAGCCTTTCTTGACCCAGCTCATGCACCAACCCTTGCTGGAAACCAGCTTGCCGGGAAAGATGTTGCAGGGCCCTGTGGCGCCCTTGGGATCGCCGGTGTACTGGATGCAGTTGTGGCAGAAACGATCGGTGCCGCCCCGAATGGAAGGGTCCACCTTGGAGGCATCATCATGGTACTGGAGTGCTTTGGCCATGGGGTCGTCCATGGACAGCTTTTCCTGGGCCCAGGCGGCTCTTCCTGTCAGCAGGGTGGCCAGGGGCATCACCGCGGCGGCTACACCCGCCATCTTCATGGCCTGACGGCGGCTGATCTTGCTGGTGTCAGAGGGTTGGTGTTCGCTCATGCTTTCTCCTTGCTTGCTGGTATCAGAGGGTTGGTGTTCGCTCATGCTTTCTCCTTAGATCCTCTTGGGTCCATGTCCTCCATGAAATGAAGGATTCCTGGCATATCCACGTCTTAAGCATATTTATTATACCAAATTATCTAAGGCAAGTGCCTCAGGCACCTGGATGACAAGCCGTTCTGCTGGAAAATGGCAGGAAAACTCGCTGCCTTGTCCCAGGGTGCTGCTGATTGCCAGGAACCCGCCATGGCGTTCCACGGCATGTTTGACGATGGCCAGACCCAGGCCGGTTCCTCCCCGGGAACGATCTCGTCCCTCATCTACCCGATAGAACCGCTCGGTGAGGCGGGGCAGATGACGGGCGGCAATACCGCAGCCAGTATCGGTCACCTGCAGGGTGGCACCCGAGGCGGTGCGCTGCCAGGTGATGGTGACCTGGCCCTGGGGCGGGGTATGCTCCAGGGCGTTGTTCAGTAGATTCATGATGATGCTGCGCATCTCCTTGTGTGAGCCATGAAGCGCCAGGGTGCCATCCAGGTGGGCCATGAGCGTGGCCCTGGGGGAGGCAGCGGGGTGAGCGCGCGTGATCTCATCCACAATGTCCTGGATCAGCATGGCCATGTCAACGGTCTCTTGACCCGATTCATGCAATGAGAGACGGTCCATCTTGGAAAGTTGCAGGAGGTCGTCGATCAGCTGCTGCATGCGTACGGTCTGCTCGGCCATTTGGGTGAGTGGGATGATCCAAGACTGCAAAGGGGCATCCTGCTGGCTCGCCTCATCCAGCAATGTATCCAGATACCCGCTGATGACCGTCAATGGGGTGCGCAATTCATGGGAGGCATTGGCCACGAAATCACGGCGGATCTGCGCCACGCGGGCCACGGCGGTGGCATCCCGGGCCACCAGCAGACGCTGCCCGCGGTGACCATAGGAGAGCATGTGTGCTGCCAGCACCATATGCTCTTTCCCGGGTGCCGGGAAGGTCACCTCCTCGTGCCATGTATCTGCCAGCATGTGGGCCGTGAAGTCCGGATGGCGCACCAGATGCATCAAGGGAACACCGAGATCCTTGCTCTTGAGCCCGATCAACCGGGTCGCTGCGTCATTGAACCATTGGATATGTCCAGAGTGATCCAGGGCCACGATGGCATCTGGCAAAGCGGCGCTGCAGGCCCGCAGTTCCTCGATCAGGTTGCGCAACTGCCGTTTGCGGCGGCGCTGGCGCCGTTCGAGGCGCAGCAGGTTGCGCCGGATGCTGCGCCATGGCCCCATGCCCGATGGCGCCTCATGGCGGTTTGGATGTTGTAGGTGGCGCTCCAGAAGCCAAAGCCTGATGTTCTGGTCGAGGTGACCCACGGCAAGACCCAGCAAGCCGCCCCACCCAGGCTGATCCAGCAGCCAGCCCATGGCGCATCCCGCGCCTGTCCAGGCCAATGCCATGCCAATCTGGACTGCCGTGGCGCGGCGCATGGCCTTTATTCGGAGCTTGCGCCAGGGCTGGAAGAGGGGGGTGGTGAGAGACGATAGCCAGCCCCCCGCACCGTCTGGATGAGATGGTCGATGCCATGCTGTTCCAGCGCCTTGCGCAGTCGTCTGATATGGACGTCCACGGTCCTGTCTTCCACATAGACATCATAGCCCCAAATCGAATCCAGGAGCTGATTACGGCTATAGACCCGATCGGGATTGGACATGAAAAACTTGAGCAGCCGGTATTCAGTGGGGCCGAGCGCCACCGGCTGTTCCTCATGGGTTACCCGGTAGGCCACGGGATCGAGCCGCAGGCCCGCGCAGGTCAGGACCTGTTCGCGGGCAGGGTGGGCGACACGGCGCCTCAGGACGGCATGGATGCGGGCCACCAGCTCCCGGGGAGAAAAGGGCTTGGACATATAATCATCACAGCCGGCGTTGAGACCGCGGATGGTGTCTTCCTCATCTGTTTTTGCAGTCAGCATGATGATGGGGATCTCCTTGGTCGGTTCCTGGCGACGCAAGGCGCGGGCAAGCTCGAGTCCGCTCAGGTCAGGCAGCATCCAGTCCAGAACGATGAGATCCGCGCCGCGCTCTGCCAGGATGTCCTGCGCCTCGGCGGAGCAACCCGCCTGGATGGGGGCCATGCCGGCCCGGGACAATGCGTAGCAGATCATCTGCCGCACCGGCCGTTCGTCTTCCACCACCAGCACCATGTTTTTTTCCGTCATTGCGTCCATCGCCCACCTTAATACTCGAGCCATCGACTGGTCACCCAGGACTGGTATGATCCCAGCTGTGCGCCTGCCTCATGGTAAACCCGCGGCTGTCACAAGGTCCTGCTGTGCATCAATATACACAATGATACGAGCTGTTTTATGGCAAAATAAATAAGCAGCAAAAATAAAGCTAGGCTTGGGCAAAGCGGCGCAATACTTGCCTGCCATGCGATGGCCAGTCAGAATACGGGTTCCCATGCGTTTTCTCGCCTATATTGTCCGCACCTATCCCCGTCGCACGGCAATCGTGTTGGTGTCGCTGTGGGCAGCGGCCCTGGCAGAAGGCTTCAGTCTTTCCAGCATGCTGCCCATCGTGAGCACCCTGCCGCAACTGGGGGCCGATGCCTTGCCAGAACCCGTGGCCCGGGTGCTGAACCTCTTGCAGCTGCATGCATCATTGCCCGTACTCCTGGGCTGCGTGATGCTGGGTATGCTCATCAAGAGCGCCCTTGCCTTGCTGGCCAACCGCTATGTGGGGCATACCGTGGCAAGGCTCGCCACCGACCTGCGCCTGGGGTTGATCCGCGCACTGATCCACGCGCGTTGGTCCTATACGGTACACCAGAGTCTCGGCGCCCTGAGCAATGCCGTCTCCTCCGAGTCCATGCGCGCCTCCAACGCCTATCTGTACGCTTCCACAGCAGCCATGCTGACCATTCAGGCCATGGTCTATGCCGCCGTGGCCGCCATGGTCTCCTGGCAGGCCGCCCTGGCCTGCCTGGGCGCTGGGTTGCTGGTGCTGTTGAGCCTGGGCAGCCTGGTCCGCATGGCCAAGCGGGCCGGACGGCGTCAGACCAGGCTGTTTCGTCAGCTGGCTGCCCGGCTGGCCGATGGCCTGTTGTCCATCAAGCCACTCAAGGCCATGGGGCAGGAGGATCTGCTCGACAGGGCCTTGGAACATGAAACCCTGTCCTTGAACAGGGCAGTGCGCCGCGAGGTCACCAGCAAGCAGGCACTCAAGGCCATCCAGGAACCACTGATGGCTTCGTTGGTGGCCTGTGGTTTTTTCCTGGCCATCCGCTATGCCAGCATGCCCAGAGAGCAGATCTTCGTGCTGGCCTTTTTGCTGGCCCGGGTCCTGGCCCAGCTGACCAAGGTCCAGCAGGAACTGCAGAACATGACGCATGCCCAGAGTGCCTTCTGGGCCATTCATGATCTGACCGCAGAGGCCGAACAAGCGGCCGAAACCCCAGGAGGGCGCGAGCCGCCAACCCTGACCAAAGCCATTGCGGTAGAAAAGGTCTCATTCAGCTATGAGCCTGACAAACCCATCTTGCGGGGAGTCAACATGGTGATTCCCGTGCATACGTTCACGGCCCTGGTGGGTCCATCCGGTTCCGGGAAGACCACGCTGGTGGACATGATCATTGGTCTGTTGACACCTACCGCAGGCTGCATCCTCCTGGACAGGGTGCCGCTTGCCGAGATCGACCAGCGGGCCTGGCGCCACAGTATCGGCTATGTCCCCCAGGATACCTTTTTATTGCACGATACCATTGCCATCAATGTATCCCTGGGCGATCCAGCCTGTACGGAACAGGACATCCGCTGGGCACTCGAGGCGGCGGGAGCCTGGGAATTCGTGACGGCCATGCCCCAGGGCATGCACACCCTGGTTGGGGAACGAGGGGCCACCTTGTCGGGGGGGCAGCGCCAGCGCGTCGCCATCGCCCGGGCATTGGTGCGTCGCCCTGCTTTGCTGGTATTGGACGAGGCCACGTCCAACCTGGATGAAGCCAGCGAACAGGCGCTGTGTGTCACCTTGGTCAGGCTCAAGGAAACCGTGACGATTCTGGCCATTTCCCACCGGCCAGCCATTGTGGAGGCGGCCGATTGCGCCTACCGGCTGGAAGGCGGGGTCTGCAGCGCGCTGTTCGACAGGCGCTGGCCATTGGCCGTTTCCCAGGGGAAACGGCGGGATTAGCCAAAAGCAGATGCCAGCAGCGCTGCGACGCAGCCGGGCATGCATGATCCTGCAAGGCACATGAGATGACCCTCCCAAACAGCTTGGTTGATGTGGTGATCCCTGTCTATGGCGATGGCCCCCTGACCAAGGCCTGTCTTGCCAGCGTGCTGGCCGCAGGCGGGGCCTGTGAGGTGGTGGTGGTGAACGATGCCACCCCCGAGCCTGATCTTGCTCAGTTTCTAGATGGTCTGGCCGCCCAGGGCTTGATTACCTTGTTGCGCAATGAGTCGAACCAGGGTTTTGTCTGTTCTGTCAATCGAGCCATGGCCATGCATGACAGCCGGGATGTGGTGGTGCTCAATGCCGATACCATGGTGCATGGTGATTGGCTTGCCCGGCTGCGACGTGCTGCTTTTTCCCAGGAGAAGGTGGCCACGGTGACGCCGTTTTCCAATAACGCCGAGATCGCCAGCCATCCCATACCCTGCAAGGCCAATGCCATGGATCCCGGAGAGCTGCCCTGGATGGATGAAGCCTTTGCCACGGCCAACGCCCGGGCAACCATCCAGATACCCACCGCCATGGGGTTTTGCATGTATATCCGGCGCGCTGCCTGGCAACAGGCAGGGCCTCTGGACGAGGCTGCCTTTGGCAGGGGCTATGGCGAGGAAAACGATTTTTGTCTGCGTGCCAGCGCCCATGGCTGGCAGCATCTGCTGGCGTGCGATGTATTCGTCTTTCACCGCGGCGGGGCAAGCTTCGGCCAGGAAAGCAACGACCGGCGCCATGCAGCCATGGCTGTCCTGAGGCGTCGTTACCCTCGTTATGAGCCGGCGCTGCATGCCTTTATCGCTGCCGACCCAGCGGCGCGCCATCGCCTGCAGGCCGACCTGTGGCGGCTGAGTCACAGTCCGCGGCCGCGGGTGCTGTTCCTCGCCCATGATCGCGGCGGCGGCACATGGCGGCATATGCGGGATCTGGCCATGCTGCTGGGCGATCAGCTGGAGGTGCTCGTCTTGCATCCAGGGTCTGGCGGCCAGGTCTGTCTGGCGTGGCTGCGTGCCGGCGCACATCTCAGGATCGCGCTGCGCTTGCCCCAGGAGCGCTGGTTGCTGGTTGCATTGCTACGGCAGCTCGGGGTGGGGCGGGTGCACATCCATCATCTGGTGGATCTTCCAGCAGAGCTGGCCCAGCTGGCTTCCTGGCTGAATGTGCCATATGACATAACAGTGCATGATTATTACGCCATATGCCCACGCATCACGCTCACCGGCAGCAAAGACCGCTACTGCGGCGAGCCTGATAGCGCTGGCTGCAACCGCTGCATCAGGCACTGGCCCCAACCCACTCGCTTGTCCATCGACGCATGGCGCCGCGTGCAGCACGGCATCCTGGCCGGGGCGCAACGCATCTTCGTGCCCAGTTGGGACACCATGCGCCGCCTGCGGCATTATTTTCCGGACCTGCATTGTAGCTACGCCCCACACCCGGAACCCATGGGAATGATGCCTGACAGTCCTGCCATTGCGCCGCCCCGTCCAGCAGCAGGGCTGCAGGTGGTGATAGTCGGCGTGCTTTCCAGGCTCAAGGGAGCTTCCCTGGTCAATCAGGTGTCCGAACTGGCCGTATGCCAGGGACTGCCCCTGACCTTCCATGTCCTGGGGCCTGTGTCCCAGGGCTTTTCGCGCCTTGCCAGCCGTGCCATTGTGCAACATGGCCAATATGAGGAAGCATCCCTGCCCGGCCTGCTGCGGGATGTGGGCGCCCACATGGCCTGGTTCCCCACCCGGTGGCCCGAGACCTACAGCTATACCCTGAGCGCCTGTCTGCGCGCCGGTCTGCCGGTGGTGGCCCCGGATTTCGGCGCCTTTGCCGAACGCCTGGCTGGGCGGCCAGGGCTCCTGGTGCCAGCGGATGCCACCGCGGCCCATTGGCTGCATGCGCTTCATGTGGGAGCTGCGGCGGTCATTGCACCCAGGCCGCACCTCGTCGGCCATGAAAACAAGGCTGGGGTTGGCTTCGATTATGCCACCTGTTATGCAGCCCCCATTGCCGACACCCTGGTGCAGGAGCCGGACTGGCTCCAGCTGCAGGCCATGGTGCCTGTGTTGCGCCCACCCAGGAAAGATTGGCATGGGCTGCGGCTGGTCATGATGCTGGCGTGGCTGCGCAGCCGGCCGCAGCTTGCCTTTCTCGTCAGCCGCATTCCAGGTTCTTGGCAGACGATGGTCAAGCGCTTCTTGTTGGGGCAGGCGAACCACGTATAATCTTGATCTTGACCTGGGCAGGGAAAACGGCTAATAATCTCACGGCGTGGGAGTCAACATGAGGGCTGTGGCATGAAAAGCAGGGTGTTGTCGAGGGTGGTGCTGGGCGCGCTGCTTGGGTTGCTGCCTGTATTGACAAGAGCCCAGGATGGGCCG
>WOZS01000033.1:12773-17976 GCA_011620135.1 Gammaproteobacteria bacterium | reverse complement strand
ACGGGGCTGCGCTTCTGATACCCTGCAGGCGCTGGTGTGTCGCGGATGTTGTTTGGCGGTATAGTTGCTCTATAATGGCAGCCACCACCTGGTGGCGGCCCAGGCGCCATTGCTGGCAATGGCGCCATCGAGCCAGGAAGCACTGAAAAAATTAAGGGGAGGTCACCATGCATAGGCTTGCTCTGGTTTTGCTCCTGATGGTGCATGGCATGGCGGGTGCAGCCGATATCGACGCCGGTCAGGCGGGCAGCGGCGGGTTGTTTGGTTCGCGCTGGTCTTCGGGATCGTCACGCTATGTGGTGGTGGGTGCCTCCATACCAAGCATCGATACCAGGCGCCATTCACCCAATCTCACCACCAACGTCTCATTGCCTCTCATCGGCCAGCAGGAGTTGCCTCTGCCGGATTCGGGACTGAAGGTGGATAGCAACTCGGTGATCCCCACCGCCACCATGGGTTTCTATCCTTTCGGTCAGAAATACGTCTCCGTGGAAAACCTGGTGGGTTTGCCCTTCTTCGACCAGAGCATCGATGGTACCGGTTTTCTGGCATTGGGCGGCGAGCTGGTTAATTTGAAGGTGCTGCCCATCGAGTTCATGGCCAATTTTCACCCGCTGCCCAACAGCAAGATCAGCCCCTATGTGGGCCTGGGTGCTGTCTGGGTCTATACCTATCACGAGAGGGTGCAGAACAATTTCCTCTTTGGCAAGAAGGCCAAGACCAAGATCTCCAATCCCTTTGGTGCGATCATAGCATTGGGCGCCGACTTGAACCTGACCGAGAAATGGTTTTTCAATGCCGACTTCAAGTATATTTGCTGCACCAAGTTCGATGCCAAGATCAGTGATGGCAATCTGGCCAATCTTGGTTTTCTGCCAACGGAAGCCGTGGTGCAAGGCCTGAAGCTCAGCACCTATGTGGTCAATCTGGGCATGGGTATGCGATATTGATGGCAGCAGGCGCTGCCTGCCTCGCAGCAGCGATCATATCAGCCATGGAACAGAACTAAAGGAGGTCCGAACCGATATGCCCCATACATTGATGGCCAGTCTTGTGTGTGCCATGGCTGCTGTGCTCTACGGCGCTTGGTCCATTGTGTGGTTGCTGCGCCAACCAGCCGGGGATGAGCGCATGCGCGCCATTGCCGCAGCCGTGCAGCAGGGAGCGCAGGCCTATCTCAGCAGGCAATACCGCACCATCGCCATGGTGGGCGTGGTGCTGGCTGTGTTGCTGGCGGTCTTCGTCTCCTGGAAGTCGGCCCTGGGTTTTGTGCTGGGGGCGGTGCTCTCGGGCGCCACGGGCTTCATCGGCATGAACATCTCGGTGCGGGCCAATGTGCGCACGGCAGAGGCAGCCCGCCATGGCCTGGAGCCAGCCTTGGCGGTGGCCTTCCGCGGCGGGGCCGTGACCGGCATGCTGGTGGTGGGTCTCGGTTTGCTGGGTGTGGCCGGTTATCTGGCCTGGCTGTGGCCCAGGGATGACACCCCGATCAGCGCCGCGTTGCTTGCTCCCTTGGTGGGCCTTGGCTTCGGCGGCTCGCTGATTTCCATTTTCGCCCGTCTGGGTGGCGGTATCTTCACCAAGGGTGCCGATGTGGGCGCCGACCTGGTGGGCAAGGTGGAAGCCGGCATTCCCGAGGACGACCCGCGCAACCCGGCTGTGATTGCCGACAACGTGGGCGACAACGTGGGTGACTGTGCCGGCATGGCCGCAGATCTTTTCGAGACCTATGTGGTGACGCTGGTGGCTGCCATGCTGCTGGGTGTGCTCATCATCAAGAGCCCGCAGGCCGTCCTGTATCCCCTGGCGTTGGGCAGTGCGGCCATCATCGCGTCCATCGCGGGCACTTTTTTCGTGAAGATCCGTCCCGGATCGACCATCATGGGCGCCCTGTACCAGGGCCTGATGTGGGCAGGCGGCATTGCCGCTGTGCTGTTCATCCCCATTACCTTTGTCTTGATGCGCGGCGCCTCGGACATTGTGGGGCCCTGGGGGCTGTATGCCTCTACCCTGGTGGGCCTGGCCCTGACAGCCGCCCTGGTGGTGATTACCGAGTATTACACCGGCACCCAGTTCAAGCCGGTGCAACGCATTGCCGAGGCTTCGGTGACCGGCCATGGCACCAACATCATTGCTGGCCTGGCGCTTTCCATGCGCGCCACGGCAGGCCCTGTGGTCATGGTCTGCATTGGCATTCTGCTGAGCTACGCCTTTGCCGGTCTCTATGGCATCGCCACTGCGGCCACAGCCATGCTGTCCATGACTGGCATGGTGGTGGCGCTGGATGCCTATGGACCCATTACCGATAATGCGGGGGGCATTGCCGAGATGGCCGACATGCCGGATTCGGTGCGTGGCGTCACCGATCCCTTGGATGCCGTGGGTAACACCACCAAGGCGGTGACCAAGGGCTACGCCATCGGCTCTGCGGGCCTGGGCGCTCTGGTGCTGTTTGCCGACTATACCCATGCCCTGGCGGGCAGCGGTCATATCCTGGCCTTTGACCTCACCGACCACATGCTCATCATTGGCCTGTTTCTCGGTGGCATGGTGCCGTACCTGTTTGGCGCCATGGCCATGGAAGCTGTGGGCCGGGCCGCAGGAGCCGTGGTGCTCGAGGTGCGTCGCCAGTTCAAGGAGATCCCTGGCATCATGGAGGGTACTGCCAAACCCGACTATCGCAAGGCGGTGGACATGCTGACCACAGCGGCCATCAAGGAGATGATCGTGCCCTCGTTGCTGCCCATTCTCATTCCCTTGCTGGTGGGTGTGTTCTTGGGCCCTGTGGCGCTGGGTGGCACCTTGGTGGGTTCCATCGTGACCGGGTTGTTCGTGGCACTCTCCATGACCACAGGAGGTGGAGCCTGGGACAATGCCAAGAAATACATCGAAGAGGGTCATTTTGGTGGCAAGGGCAGTGAAGCGCACAAGGCTGCGGTTACCGGCGATACCGTGGGCGATCCCTACAAGGATACCGCAGGCCCCGCCATCAATCCGCTGATCAAGATCATCAACATCGTGGCCATGCTGCTGGTGCCCCTGATCAGCTAGCTGTAAGCCTCAAGGCACTGCCCCACTACCAACAGGAATCTGTGCAGGCCATGGCCTGCACAGACAGGGCGTCAGGCTGCCATGGTGGCGCTAGAAAGCAAGGGAATGGGCCAATTGGGCAAACTGGGCGAACAGCGTACCAAACTCCTGCCGCAAGGCTTGCCTGCGCTGCCGGAGGCCTTGCCGGCGCATCTTGACGAACTGCACGACTGCCTCGGGGTCATTGGTGCGAGGCCGTGCGGCAAAGACGGCGAGCAGTTCTTCTTGCACGGCACAATCCTGGAGCGCGCCGAGGTTGTTTTGTAATTTCTTGAGTGAACCCAGCAATTGCTCGAGGACGGCACTGTCCATGGCTGGAGCCATGGTTTCCAGCGTGTAACGCAGCCGTTTGGCCTGGATGCGCACCTGATGGTACTTTTTGGCGGCACTTTTTGGCTTGAGCTTGCTGCCGCCGCGCAGCAAGGCAGCACTACGTTTTCTGGTGATGCGCAGCGCCATCTCCTGGAAGGAGCTGGTGGCGCAGGGGCCTGCCATGTTTTTTTCTGTCAGCTTGCGCAAGGGTTGCAGCACAGCCTCCGGGACCAGCAGGAGCTGCTTGTTGGCCAATTGAACGGCCCGGGCCTTGCGGGCTGTGAGATGACGCAACAGGGCGCGACCTGGGGCGGAGGAGGAGGGCATGGTGTCATCGTGGAGGATATCGGCGCGGCAGACATCCACATCCCGAATCAGATTGGTGCTGCGGGCGATGCGGCGGGCAGTCTGCAGGATGGGTTGCCAGGAATCCTGGTCCACACAGCGCATTTCTCGCAATACCGCCCGGGTGCGGCGCAAGGCCACGCGAAAATCATGGAGTGCTTTGTCATCATGATGGGTCATGATGGCGGTGTAGGTATCTTGCAGGGCCTGGTACAAGGCCGTGATGAGCAAGGGGGCAACCTGGCGCATGGGCATGTTGACATCCACAGCGCTCGGCTCAGGCATGAGCCACCGTATCGGGGACGAAGGCCAGCAGGGTGTCGTTGAGCATGCTCCAGCCACGTGCGGTGGCGCGAATCTGCTGACCCTCACGGACCAGCAAGCCGCGTTGCCTGTTGTGTTCCAGACCTTCTTCCAGGAGCATGGCAGGCAGACCAGTGCGCTCCTCGAACAGCCCCATGTCGAATCCGGTGCGCAAACGCAGGGCATTGAGCAGAAACTCCACAAGCAGGGTGCTGTCATCCAGTTGATGCCAGCGGGGCTGCAGCCGTCCATTGAGATAGGGTGAGATGGAGGCAGGCAGGCGGCCTCGCCATACAGCCAAGCCCCCCTTGGCGTCGAGCCTGCTGAGTTTGGAATGAGCGCTGGGGCCCAGGCCCAGGTAATCCCCGAATGTCCAATAGTTGAGGTTGTGTCGGCAGGCGAGCCCCGGACGCGCGAATGCCGAGATCTCATAGTGAGCAAAACCATGCCTGGCCAGCAGGTTGGCAATGCCCTCTGCCATGGCGGCGATGGTATCGTCGTCGCCACATGGTGGTGGATTGCGACCGAAGGCCGTGCCTGGCTCGATGGTCAGCGCATAGCAGGAGAGATGACCGGTGCCCAGGACAATGACCTGTTCCACGTCCAGCAGGGCCTGCTGGACGGTCTGGTGAGGCAGGCCATGCATCAGATCGATGTTGATGCTGGCAAATCCTGCTGCCTGGGCGGCATTGAATGAGCACAGGACATCGGCACGGCTGTGCTCGCGGCCGATGGCTTGCAGCAGAGGGTCATGCAGGCTCTGCACACCCATGGACAGGCGATTGATGCCCGCTTCCCGGTAGGCCCGCCACGCCTTTTGGCCACCAGGGTTGGCCTCCATGGTGATCTCGCAGTGCTTTTCCAGGGCCACAAGCCCAGCGATGCCATCCAGCAGGCGCGCCATGGCAGCGGGAGCAAGGCGATTGGGCGTACCACCCCCCACAAAGATGCTGCCCAAGGGCCGTTCGGTCAGGAGATGACGCTGCGTGCGCAGCTGGTCCAGCAAGGCATCGACCAGCTGGTCCTGGGGAATGGGATCCTTGGTGGCCACGGAGAAAAAATCGCAATAGAAGCACTTGCTGGAGCACCAGGGGACATGGATGTAAAGGCCCAGCGGCGGCAGGCAGCCCCGTGTCACGGGGTTCATGCCAAG
>WOZS01000033.1:0-12673 GCA_011620135.1 Gammaproteobacteria bacterium | reverse complement strand
GGATGTAAAGGCCCAGCGGCGGCAGGCAGCCCCGTGTCACGGGGTTCATGCCAAGTCCTGGCGCATGACATGCGGCATCAGGCGGCGCAACTGCCGGATGGCCCTGCCGCGGTGGCTCAGCCGGTCTTTTTCCGCGGCCGAGAGCTCGGCTGCGCTGCGCTGGCCACAGCCCTGGCCACAGAAGACTGGATCGTACCCAAAGCCGCCCCGGCCCCGGGGGCTTTCGAGGATATGGCCCAGCCAGCGACCCTGGGCCAGGCAGGGCATGGGGTCTTGTGCATTGCGCATGAGCACCACGGCACAATAGAAAAAGGCATGGCGCTGCCCGTCCGGCACGTCTTGCATGCGTTCTAGCAAGTGATGAACGCGGTTTTCGTCGCTTCCGGCGGCAAAGCGCGCCGAATGCAGCCCAGGCTGCATGCCCAGGGCGGGGACACACAAGCCGGCATCTTCTGCCAGGGAAGGCAGGCCGCTGGCCGTGCAGGCGGCGCGTGCCTTGGCCAGGGCGTTTTCCACGAAGGTGGCCGCCTCTTCCGCGGGGGTCGGCAGGCCCAAGGCCGCAGCACCGACCAGCTTGATGGGCAGATCAGCGAGCATGCGCTGGTATTCGTTCAGCTTACCCACATTGCTGCTGGCCAGGCACAACGTGAGGGTAGCTTTCATGCACCGAGACTGGTCAATTCGGCCAGGGCCTGACGCTGGGCCGCAAAGACAGCGGGGAAACCCTGCTGAGCCAGATCGAGCATGTTGTTGAGCCGTTCCCGGTCAAAGGCGGCTCCTTCGGCGGCACCCTGGATCTCCAGGAGTTGAAAGCGCTCGTTCATGACCACGGTCAGATCGATGCTCAGGTTGCTGTCTTCTGCATCATCAGGGTCCAGAATAGGGTTGTTTTGATATAAACCAACGGATACAGCGGCCACCTGACCGGTCATGGGATGGACCAGCATCTGGTTGCTCTGTACCAGGTGGTGCAGGGCAAGCCAGAGGGCCACAGAAGATCCGGTGATGGCAGCAGTGCGCGTACCACCGTCGGCCTGCAATACATCGCAATCCAGGATGACGGTGCGTTCACCCAGCGCCTGGCGATTGACCACGGCACGCAGTGAACGTCCGATCAGACGCTGGATTTCCAGGGCTCGTCCATCAGGCGGCGTGTTGGCCCCAGGGCGCTTGATTCTCTGGCTGGTGGCCCTGGGCAACATGCTGAATTCGGCAGTCACCCAGCCCTCCCCTGTTTCACGACAGAAGTCGGGCACGGTGTCTTCCACGGTGGCAGTGCACAGGACCAGGGTACGGCCATAGCTGACCAGGGCCGAGCCCTCGGCATGAACATTGACCTGCGGTTCGATGGTCACGGGGCGTACCGCAGCCGCATGGCGCCCCCCTGCCCGTTTCAGCTCTGCTCCCGCTTCCATGTCCTGATTTCCCCTTTTCTGCCAGAATGCCGTAGTATACGGTTTTTCGAGATATTTTTTCGTATGAATGCCAAACCATGCAAGGAATGACGGGCTTTGGACAGGCCAACCTCTCCTGGGAGGGGGGTGGTATCCAATGTGCGGTGCGCAGCGTGAACAGGGGCCACCTGGAGGTGGCGGCCCGTCTGCCCGAAGGATTGCAGGCCATGGAAACCGCGGTGCGCAGCCGCATCGCTGCCTGTATTCCCCGGGGTCACGTGGAGGTGAGTGTGGAGGTGACGCCATCCGGGGATCGGCCAGGGTTGCTGTGTCTCGATCATGAGACCATCCAGAGCTTGTATGGATGGTTGCGTGCCATGCCACCACCACCACAGGGTTTCATGCCGCTGGATCCATTGGCGCTGTTACGCTGGCCAGGTGTGCTCCGGCCTAATCATAATGCAGTGCAATCCCTGCAGACAAGCGTCATGGCGGTTTTGGAGGATGCCGTGGCTGAGCTGTTGTCGCAGCTGGTGGCCGAGGGTCGAGCGGTGTATGAGGCCATGCATGGACATCTGGCACAGGCTCGAATCATGCTGCATGCCCTGCGGGAGTCTCTGACCGATGTCACGAGCACCATCCTGGGTGCTCAGGCCTGGCTTCAGGAACGTCTTACCCCAGAAGAGCGCCAACTGGTGCTGCGTGGCTATCCCTCCTGGGGGGTGGCCGAGGAACTGCAACGGCTGGATCACCATCTGGCTGCCCTGGAACAAACCATGGCAAGAACAGGAGCCGTGGGCAAGAGGATTGATCTCATTGCCCAGGAAGCCCTGCGGGAGGCGACCACATTGAGTGCGAAGCTGAGCCATGCCAGCTTGTCGGAGTATGGCCTGGAGTTGCGTCAGGCCATCGGTGCGATCCGGGAGCAGGCGCACAATGTGGCATGAAGGATTTTTGCAGCATTGTGACCCCGCAGCCGGGTGGATGGATCAAGTGAAGCTCGGCAGCAGAGCGGTCTGAAGACCATGGCATCCACAGGAACCATCTTCGTGGTCTCGGCTCCATCCGGAGCTGGCAAGACCAGCCTGGTCCAGGCGGTGCGCCGCCGGTTGCCGGGCCTTGGTTTCTCCGTCTCCTACACCACCAGACTACCCCGGCCGGGGGAGGTGCATGGCGAGCATTATTACTTCGTGGACAAAACCACCTTTGCCGAACTCATGGCCCATGGCGAGTTCATCGAGCAAGCCCAGGTCTTTGGTGAATATTACGGCACCAGCAGGTCCCAGGTGCAAGCGATGCTGGATGCAGGCAAGGACGTCATCCTGGAGATCGATTGGCAGGGCGCCAGGATGGCGCGTCAGGCCATGCCAGGCTGCCTGTCGGTATTCATTCTGCCCCCTTCGCGCCTGGCGTTGCAGCACCGCCTGCGCGGTCGAGGTTCCGAAGACGAGTCGGCCATCGCCAAGCGGCTGGCAGATGCACGCCAGGAGATTTCTCATTACAATGAATATGACTATCTCATTGTAAATGATGATATGCAGGAAGCCTTGGATTTGTTCGAGGCTGTGATTCAGGCCGGTCGGCAGCGCATGGCTGTGCAACGTATCCGGCAAGCTTCCTTGATTCAGGCATTGTTGGCTGATGAGGTGATAGAACATGGCACGGATTACCGTTGAGGATTGTCTTGCCCAGGTGGACAATCGTTTTGAATTGGTGCTGGTAGCCGCCAAGCGCGCGCGCCAGCTGGCCCGGGGAGCAGCACCCAGGGTCACTGGTTTTGAGGACGAGAAACCGACCGTGGTGGCGTTGCGGGAGATTGCCGCCGGCCTGGTGGGGCGTGAGGTATTGGGGGAGCCTGATCCGCCGCGCCACGAACATCGTCTGGAAAGCCTTTTCAGTGATGTGGGGCGCGACGGGGATGTGGTAGAGATCATGACCGGAGGTGCGGCAGGTGACCCAGAAGTCCTCTTCGGCAACCGGCAGCATGTTGCCCGGCCCCAGGATCAGCTGGAAGACGAGGAACAGGAACACCTGGAAGAAGAGCCTTTCGATGACGAGAGCATCGAGGGCGAGGACTGACTGGCTGGCCGGCCATGGGGCTGGCCGCTAGAAGGTTTTTTGGACAAATCCATGGCTGTTGTCGAAGAACACCTGGCAGACGGGGAACTGGCCGCCGTGACGGTGCGGGCTATTGCCCATTTGACCGAATCGGCGGGATATCTACCCGCCCATGAGGCGGAGACCCTGCAGCGGGCCTGTTTTTTTGCAGTCCGCGCCCATGGGGAGCAAAAGCGCAGTTCCGGCGAGCCTTATGTCACCCATCCTCTCGCTGTGGCCGCCATCCTCGCCTCCTGGCGCCTGGATGGGCACACCCTCAGTGCGGCTGTTCTGCATGACTGCCTTGAAGATACTGCCGTGACCAAAAAAACGCTGGTCAATCAATTCGACAGCGAGGTGGCAGATCTGGTGGATGGCGTCACCAAGCTGAGCCAGATCAACGCCAAGAACAAGGCCGAGGCCCAGGCGGAAAATTTCCGCCGCATGATGCTGGCGGTGGTCAAGGATATCCGGGTGATTCTCATCAAGCTCGCCGACAGGCTGCACAACATGGAAACCATCGATGCCCTGCCAGCCCCCAGGCGCCACCGCATTGCCCGCGAGACCCTGAGCATCTATGCCCCCATCGCCAATCGACTGGGGATGCATGCTTTGCGCATGCGCCTTGAGGAACTTGCCTTCGCCGCCCTCTATCCCATGCGCACCCGGGCATTGCGACAGGCCCTGGACAAGGCGCATGGCACCAAAAATGAGATCATGCGCCGCGTCCAGAATGTGCTCCAGGAACGGTTTGCCGAGGCTGGTCTGCAGGTGGAGCTGTCGGGGCGAGAAAAACACCTCTATAGCATCTATCGCAAGATGAAGGAGAAAAACATCCGTTTCAACGAGGTGCATGATGTATTCGCCTTTCGAATCCTGGCGCCGACCATCGATGCGTGCTATCGGGTGCTGGGTATCTGTCACATGGCCTACCGTCCTGTGCCAGGTCGCTTCAAGGATTACATCGCCATTCCCAAGGCCAACGGCTACCAGTCCCTGCATACCATCCTGAGTGGTGTCCAGGGGGTATTCTTCGAGGTGCAGATTCGCACCCCCGAGATGGATCTCGCCGCCGAGGGCGGCATCTGCGCGCACTGGCGCTACAAGGAGGGCGAGGAGGCGGCAATGGCCATGCCGCAACGCACCAGGGAATGGCTGCACAACATCGTCGACATGCAACTCCATGCTGGTACCCCGCAGGATTTCTTGGAAAGCGTGAAGATCGATTTGTTCCCGGACGAGCTCTATGTCTTTACCCCCAAAGGAGGTATCCTGCGGTTGCCCCAGGGTGCAACCCCTGTGGATTTTGCCTACGCGGTCCACACCGCCCTGGGCAACGCCTGTGTCGCAGCCAAGATCGACCATCGCCTCGCCCCCCTGAATACCCCGCTGGAGAGTGGTCAGACGGTGGAGATCATCACCTCGTCCAATGGCTACCCCAATCCGTCCTGGCTCAATTTCGTGGTGACTGCTCGGGCGCGGGCCAAGATACGTCATCATCTGCGCACGCTGCGTGCCGCGGAAGCCCAGGAACTGGGCGGGCGCCTGGCGACGCGGGCCTTTGACAGCCTGGACCTGAGCGATATCCCCCCGGCGGTGCTGGAGGCCACGGCAGCCCAGATGGGCTACCCCTCATGGGAGGCCGTTTTGCAGGCCATCGGGCTCGGCGAGACCATGGCGCCCCTGGTGGCCCGGCGGGTCATGGAGGTGGGTGGCCGCAGTCCTGCACAGGATATGCATCCTGCAGCAGAAGGTCCCCTGGGGATCAGGGGCACAGAAGGCATGGTGGTCACCTTTGCCAAATGCTGTCGCCCCATCCCGGGGGACAGCATCGTGGGCACCTTCACCAAGGGCAAGGGTATCGTGATCCATACCGCCCAATGCCGCAATCTGGGTGAGTTTCGCCGCCAGCCGGAGCGCTGGATCGAGGTGAGCTGGGAAGGCGGCCTGCATCGCGATTTTCCGGCGGAGTTGCGCCTGGAAGCCATCAATCGGCGGGGCGTCCTGGCGCAGCTGGCTGCCGAGATCTCGCATCTGGGTTCCAACATCGAGCACATGGTGGTGGAGGAACGTGATGAACAGATCTCCGCCATGGACTTTGTGCTTTGTGTGCGCGACCGGGTGCATCTGGCGCGCATCATCAAGCGGCTGCGCGCCCAACCCACCGTGCTGCGGGTGATGCGCCCGCGTGGCTGAGTGTGGCGAGGCAGGATATCTGGAGGAATACCTGGAGGACTCAAGACATGTTTGAGGTCATTCACTCCCCAAACGCGCCGCAACCCATTGGGCCCTACACTCAGGCGCTGCGCGCCGGGCAGTTGGTCTTTTTTTCTGGGCAGATCGGTCTCGACCCCGAGGATGGGGGGCTTGTCTCAGGCGGCCTCGAGGCCCAGGCGAGGCGCGCCTTTGCCAATCTGTCTGCCGTGGCCGAGGCGGCGGGGGGCTCGCTGCAGCAAGTGGTGCGGCTCACCATCTATATGACCGACCTGGCCCATTTTGCGGTGGTCAACGCCATCATGGAAGAACTGTGGCAACCGCCTTATCCGGCGCGGGCCACCCTGGGGGTGGCCGCCTTGCCCAAGGGGGCGCTGTTCGAGGTGGACGCGGTCATGGTGTTGCCAGCCCACAGGACAGAAATGGGCTGAGCCCCCGTCTCAGGTGGCCTGGCTTGTTCACCTTGTCTTTTTGTCTCTGAATGAGCCCAGGCGGGCGCGCGGTGTCCGGCTGGAAGCGTGCCGATATCCAGGCCCTGGCCCGCCTGGATATCCATACGCCGGTGGAACTTCTGCACCACCTACCGGTGCGTTATCAGGACCTGCGCTGCGAGAGGGCCATTGCCAGTGTGCAAGAAGGCGAGGAGGCCCTGGTAGCCGGCACCATCACTCACAGCCAGCGGCTTGCCAAGGGTTTCCTGTTTCACCTGCAGGATGACAGCGCCACGCTGGCGCTGCGCTTCTTTCGCATGCATCCTGCGCTGCAGGCACGCTGCATGGTGGGCGCCCGCGTGGCCTTTTTTGGCACCGTACGTCGTTTTCAGGGTCAGCTGGAGATGGTGCATCCCCATCTGCTGCAGCAGACCTTGGGTCGGCCAGGCGGGCAACCGCTCTGCTGGGCGGTCTACCCCACCACAGCGGGCCTTTCCCAGGTAAGATTGCGTCATCTGGTGGGAGAGACGCTGGCTGCTCTTGGTCCAAGAGACGATCCGCTGCCAGATGGTTTATTGTCTCGCTGGGCTGTGCTGGGCTTCACAGAGGCTGCGCGCCTGGTGCACCAGCCCAGCGATCCTGACGCCGCGGCGCTGCGGCAGGCGCAGGAACGGCTGTTGCTGGATGAGCTGCTGGCCCACGCCCTGGTGCGTCGCTACGAACAGGAGCGGTTTCAGCGTCTTGAGGCTCCCGCCTTGCAGGCGCAAGGCGACCTGCAGGAGCGCCTGCTGGCAGGATTTGGCTTCATGCTCACCCCAGGCCAGCAAAGGGCCTGGGACACCCTGCGCCAGGCTCTGGGGCAACAACAGCCCATGCGCACCCTGCTGCAGGGTGAGGTGGGCTGCGGCAAGACCGTGGTGACAGCCCTGGCCCTTGCGCAGGCGGCAGACAGCGGCCATCAGGCTGCGCTGATGGCGCCCACCGAGCTTCTGGCCGAACAGCATGCCTTGGTGCTGCGGCGCTGGTTCGAGCCCTGTGGCGTCAAGGTTGGCTATCTGGCAGGGTCCATGCCTGTTGCGGCAAGAAAAGAGGTATTGACGCCCCTGGCCAATGGGACCTTGTCTCTGGTGGTCGGCACCCACGCCCTGGCCGAGGAGGCGGTTCGGTTTGCGAAACTGGGTCTTGTGGTGATCGACGAGCAGCAACGCTTCGGTATCCGTCAGCGTCAGGCACTGGTGGCCAAGGGGGGTGAGCTGCAGCCACATCAGCTGTTGAGCACGGCAACACCCATTCCACGAACCCTGGCATTGGCATCCTATGGTACCTGGGATCTGTGTGTGATCGAGGGCTTGCCGGCCGGTCGCCAGCCGGTCAAGACCGTATTGCTGGCAGCCGACCGCTTGAACGAGGTGACAGCCCGCATGGCGCAACGTTGTGCCGCAGGAGAACAGGCCTATTGGGTCTGTACTGTGATCGACGAGCACGAGGAACTGGCCGCCCAGGCTGCCCAGGGTCGCTGGGCACAGCTGTGTACCGCGCTACCAGGCATCCGGGTAGGTCTGCTGCATGGCCAGATGGCCACTGTCCAGCGCCAGGAGGTCATGACGGCCTTTCAGCAGGGCATCATCCAGCTGCTGGTGGCCACCACCGTCATCGAGGTGGGCATCGATGTTCCCCAGGCCACGCTGATGGTGATCGAGAATCCGGAAAGACTGGGGCTTTCCCAGCTGCACCAGCTGCGTGGCCGCATCGGCCGGGGTGCTGCCGGTGGGGTCTGTGTGCTGCTGGCCGATCATTGCCTATCGCCTGCCGCCATGGCGCGCCTGACGACCCTGCGTGCCCATACGGATGGCTTTCGCATCGCCGAGGCCGATCTCAAGCAGCGGGGCCCGGGTGAGTGGCTCGGTCGGCGCCAAGCTGGTTTCGTGGCCTGGCGGCTGGCCGATCCGCTGCGTCATCCGGTGCTGTGGCAACAGGCCCAGGATATGGCGCAGTGGCTCTGGCAGCAGGAGCCAGCAACAGCGCAGTCCATGATCCTTTGGTGGTTTGGCGATAAGGTCGCCTGGCTGCATGCCTGATCAGGGCGAGGCTTGAGGGGCTGGTTGTGGTGGTGTGCCTGGCGGTGGGGTTGGGGATTGGGGATTGGGTACGGTCAATGCCGGTGCAGTGCCTTTGGCGAAGGGCGGTTGAGACTTACGATCAGCACCCGATGATGCTCCGCTGACTTGGAAGCGAATGCCTTCCAGGCGCTTTTGCAGCTCTTCGGTGAGCCTTCTGGCCTCACTCTGGTCGGCCACCATCCGGGGCGTGAGCAGCAATATGAGTTCGGTGCGGGTGCGGTCGTTGGAGGTGACGCCGAAAAGCGGGCCGACGATGGGTAGGTTGTGCAGCCAGGGTATGCCTGCCTTGCCCCTGGTCTCATCGGTGCGGATCAGGCCGCCAAGGATGATGGTCTGGCCATTGTTGGCGATGATGTTGGTCTGCAGGCGCCGTGTGGCGAAGCTTGGGTTGTTGCCCACATTTTGCGAAGAGGTGGGGCTCAGGCTGCTGACCTCCTGGGAGACATCCAGGTTGATCAGACCGCCCTCGTTGATGTGGGGGCGTACCCCCAGCAACACGCCGATCTCCCGGTAGTCGAAACTGTTATAGAGCCCCCCTTCGCCAATATAACTCTGCGAGCCGGTCTGGATGGGGATCTCATTGCCCACGCGAATCTGGGCTTCCTGGTGGTCAGTGACCAGGATGTGTGGCGAGGCCAGCACATTGACTGTGGAACGCCCCTCCAGCATGTTGATGAGGGCAAACTCGGTGTCCTTGTTCCAGGAGAAAAAATAGCTGAAGCCGCCAGTGAGGCCCGGTGGGATGGCGCGATTGACGGCATTGCTGCCCAGTGTGACGGGGTTGCTGGTGCCGCCTCCTGTGGTGGTGCCAGTCGTCTGTGAGCCCTGGTCCGGCCCCAGACCACCGTAGGGACTGTAGCCGCCTGAAGTATAGTCACCGATCCAGCGGTGGCCACCGTGCTTCAGGAACCATTCCACGCCATAGCGCAGCTCGTTGGTCAGGGTCACCTCGGCAATGGTTACCTCGATGAGCACCTGGCGGGGGATCACATCCAGCTGGCGGATGGCGGTGATGATCTTGCGATAATCCGAGGCGCGTCCCCAGACCAGGAGCGCATTGTTGACCTCATCGGCCACGATGCGCACCTTGCGTCCGTCCATGAGCAGCTCAGCGGCCTTGCTGGATTCCTGTTGGCTGCGGGAAGACCCGATCTGGTCTGGGCCCCGCCCCGACATGGACTCGTTGTCTCCCAGGCCGCCACCCATGCCGCCACCCATGCCGCCTGCCGTGCCAGAACCAAAGCTGTCTGCCGAGCCAGGGCTGCCTGAGCCCCCCATGCCGCCGTTCATACCGCTACCAAAGCTGGAAGATCCCATGCCCCCCGAGCCCATCTTGGACGATCCAAAAGACGATCCACCGCCTATCCGTTCGCTGCCAAGCCCCGGGGCTACCTCCTCGCCTGCACCGCTTGCCAGCTCACCTTGACCAAAGAGATTGCTGAGCACACTGGCCAGATGACCGGCGCGGCCATTTTCGATGTGGTAGACATAGAGTCGCTCGCCCCCCTGGCCGATGTCGCGGTCCAGTCGGCGGATCCAGTCGGCAGCCTCGTCCAGATAGGTGCGCTGGGCGGTGATCACCAGCAGGGCATTGAGCCGTTCGATGGGCATGAAGCGTACCAGCCCTTCCAGCGTGCCCTTTTCCTGGACCTCGAAGATGGCCTTCAGGTCATCGGCGAACTGCTTGGCTTCCCCATTGGCCAAAGGAAAGATGCCGAAGGACTGTCCCCGGAGCCAATCCACGTCGAAGGAGCGGATGATGCTCAGCAGATTGTCGAGCTCCGGGCGGTCAGCAGCCAGGATGATCATGTTGCGTGCCCGGTCCACCTTGACCACGGCCCCTTCCGGAGCCAAGGGCTCCAGGACGCGTTGCATCTCGGCGGCGGCCACATAACGCAGCGGCACGATCTCCACGCCAGCCGAGGCACTGCCGGCTTTGGGGGAAAGTTCTCCAGCCCTCATCTCCTGGGTGGGGACAACCTGGTACATATCACCGTGCTGGATCAGGGAGGCGCCATTCATGCGCAAGGTCTCAGCCAGGGCAGCCAGGGCATCCTGGGCGTCGAGCGGTTTGGCGGAATGCAAGGTGACGGTGCCCTGGACCCTGGGGTCCACAGCGTAGGAAATATGAAGAGTATCCCCCAGGACCGTCTTCAGGACCTGGCGGATGTCGGCTTCCTCGAAGTGCAGGTCTACAGGGGCAGTGGAGGGAGGTTGCGCGGCGCGTGCCTTTGGCCCCAGGGCGGGGCCGCGCCCCGGAAACAGCTCTGGAGGCTGATGCGTCTCCTCGGGATTTTGGCTTTGTTGTGCTGATTGTGGGGGGGTCCTGGGTTGTGTTTGATAGATATCCACCTGTAGGGGCGGGTTGTCTTGTTTGTTGCCGACGCAGCCCCCCATGGTGACGGTCAGGAGCAGGACGGCAGGGGTCCGTAGAAAAACAGTGCTGCTTCTCGTCTCTTTTTTTGATGGACGAAGCAGGCAATGCTTCAAGCGCGTGGACTCCACCTCAGGACATGCTCATGGGCACTTCGACGTGCTGGCCCTGGACCGGCGGGAGACGGACACGCTCCTTGCCATGCATGGTCCCATCATTCCAGGTGAGCGATTGGCTTGCAGCTTTGAATGAGAGGACATGAACGACCTGCACCGCGGTGTACAACCCCCCCACGGTATGTCCGTCATGCTGTTCTCCTTGCTGTGTTACCCACCGGTAGGGCATCATAAGCCACTGCTGCCTGGTCTTCAAGACGTCCTCAAGACGATGGAAGAAAGATTCCGTTGCCCATGCTGGCTGTTCCGGTTCATGGAGGTGGAGCCGCGGGTTGCAGGGGTCCTCGATAGATCGCCAGTTCATCGAGAGCCCGACGGTAGGCGTCGCGCTTGAACGGCGCCACCAGTTCGATGGGGCGGTCATAGGGCACCCAGGCATAGCGATCGAATTCGACCTCCCTGCCGGCATCCAGATGGATATCCTCGTTGCGCCCCAGAAATCGCAGCAGGAACCATGTCTGCAGTTGACCGATGACTGGCCTCGCCTCCTTGCGCCGCCTCAGGTGTGGCGGGATGATATAGGGGATGGGATCCCTGGTCCGGCCCAGTATGCAGACATGGTGGGAATGCAGCCCCAGCTCTTCATGAAGCTCCCGCCACAGCGCATCCTCAGCTGACTCACCTTGTTCTATCCCGCCCTGGGGCAGCTGCCAGCCGCCCGTATCGGCCCGCCGGCCAATCCAGATGAGCCCTTGCTGGTTGAGCAGCGCCATGGCGACATTGGCACGAAATCCATGATCGTCTATTATGGCCATGGAGACCTCATTCATTGGTTCGGGCAGCGCGCCGGTTGCTTCGAGAACAGCCGCATCTCTATCACGTCTGGGCTGGCTGGGAGGATGTGCCTTGGGAATTGCCCTGTTCGATCTTGATAATACCCTGCTTGCCGGTGACAGTGATGCCCTGTGGAGTGCCTTCATGGTGGAGCAGGGCCTGGTGGATCATGACTTTCTGGAAGGGGCGCGGCGCTTCCACGATGCCTACAACCGTGGTGATCTGGATATCCATGCCTGGGTGGCCTACGCCCTGGAGCCCCTGCAGGGCCGCCCTGCCGATGAACTGTGGCGCATGCGCGAGCGCTTCTTGCTCGAACATATCCTTCCGGTGGTTCTGCCTGCGGCACGTGCTCTGGTCAACGCCTGCCGGGACGAAGGGCATACCACCTGCGTCATCACCGCCACCAATGCCTTCGTGGCCACGCCGATCGGCAGGTTGTTCGGGGTGGATGCGGTGCTGGCCACGGATCTGGAAGGTGATGAGGACGCCCCTTGCAACCGCATCAAGGGTGTGCCCGCTTTTCGGGAAGGCAAGGTGACCAGGGTGGAGCGCTTTCTGGCTGAACAGGGCCTCGCAGATCAGGAGAGCTGTTTTTTCAGCGATTCACACAATGACCTGCCTTTGCTGCACTGGGTGACCAGGCCTGTGGCCGTGGATCCTGACCCCATCTTGCAGGCCCATGCCGCCGAGCATGGCTGGCCGGTGATGACGTTGCGCCAGGGGCCTTTGCCAAAGCGGCTGATGTAGGCCCGGAGGATTGCTTGCTGTCTGATGGATGCTTGATGCAGCGAAAGTGGCGGAACTGGTAGACGCGCTGGACTTAGGATCCAGTGGGGAAACCCGTGAGAGTTCGAGTCTCTCCTTTCGCACCAGAGTACGTCTGCCGCGCGCCTGCTGATGGACATGCGACCTGTCTCTTGGTTATGGCCCCTTGGTTGTGGAATCTACAGCAGTGTATAGTATACAGTTGGATTTGTTGCCACACGCCCAATGAATGCCATGATATTTTAGTGATATTTTAATAAATAAAGGACTCATTGTTGGAATCATCATCATGACGAACACACTGGATGCCACAGGGGAGCTGGGA
>WOZS01000026.1 GCA_011620135.1 Gammaproteobacteria bacterium | reverse complement strand
CTGGTTCTTGGTCAGTTTCGGGGTTTCCCAGTCGATATCCACCTGGGCATCCCAGTTGAGACGCTTGCCCAGTTCGTAGAGCTTCCACAGCTTCTGGTTGCTCACTTCATAGTCCCAGTTGTAGGTGCCCACAAGCGGCGTATTGAACAACTCGGCGATGTGTTCGGCATCCGACAGCGTCAGCCGCTTCATCTCGGGCTCCACATCCTCTGGCTTGCTGCCCTTGAAAATAAAAGGGTCTTTTATGTTTCCATCTTCAATAAACTTGAGTTCCATTTGACTTTCCTCCCTGTTGAAGCCTGAAGCCCCCCTTACGGAAGCCTGAAGCCCCTCACTGCACTAGAGCCCCCACTGCAGGGGCCCTGTGTTTATCTATAGATTGTATTAACCAGTATGTCAAGGCATGCGCCGTGGGCCTCGTTCTCGATCCGCAGGCGCCTCCCATGCGCCAACACGCGCTGCGATCCCGGGCCACTCAGGGTTTCTTGACATTGGGCAACCGGCCCGTGAGCTCCAGGAAGGCCATTTCGCCGAGATCGACCCTGCCCAGCAGCGATTCACACAGGTCATGCCCGCGCACCACGATGCGATCTGCGGCAATGCACCCCATCTGCGAGCGCAAACCAGTCATCGGTCTTCCCCCCAATCCGGATGGTCATGTGGCCTTTCCCCCACCTTTGAGGATAGGCCGTTGTGCAGCAATGACCAGAAGGCAACCGTCATGACTAGAGCCATGCCAGGGCAGGTTACAAAAACACTGGCGATCATGATAAGCATATATGTGAATATATATATAATTTATTATTGAAATTGATAACGACATGACATAATCTCGGCATAGGGCCCACACTGCAAACGAATCGTCACTCAATGATCCAGGGCAGGCCCTGGGCTTGCAGGCAGTCGCTGGAGACGATGGGATCAGGGAATGGGCAGTCAGCCAGAGGTCATGTGAAGCAGGATACGTTCTATGCGACGTTGCGCGCCCAGGGCATCTCCAGAAGGCGATTCCTGAGGTTCTGTTCCATGAGTGCCGCAGCCATGGGGCTGGCCCCAGCTGTGGTGCCAAGGATCACAGAAGCGCTGGAGACCAAGCCACGCACGCCGGTGCTGTGGATGCACGGCCTCGAATGCACCTGCTGTTCCGAGTCGTTCATCCGCTCAGGACACCCCCTGGCCAAGGATGTGCTCCTCTCCATGATCTCCCTGGACTATGACGATATCCTCATGGCCTCCGCCGGCTTCCAGGCCGAGGCTATCCTCGATGAGGTCTCGCAGAGATACCGCGGCAACTACATCCTGGCGGTGGAAGGCAACCCGCCCCTGAATGAAGACGGCATGTACTGCATCGTAGGTGGCCGCCCCTTCTCTGAACGCCTCCAGGAGATAGCCGCAGGTGCCAGAGCCATCATCGCCTGGGGGTCGTGCGCCTCGTTCGGGTGCGTGCAGGCGGCACGCCCCAACCCCACGCGGGCCACGCCAGTGCACAAGCTGATCACCGACAAGCCCCTGGTCAACGTGCCCGGCTGCCCGCCCATAGCCGAGGTCATGGCGGCGGTTCTGGTGTATATGGCCACCTTCGACAGGCTGCCCGAGCTCGACGCCAAAAAGCGGCCCGTCATGTTCTACGGCCAGCGCATCCACGACAGGTGCTACCGTCGCCCCTATTTCAATGCTGGACAATTCGTGGAATCCTGGGATGACGAAGGAGCCAGGAAAGGCTATTGCCTCTACAAGATGGGCTGCAGAGGGCCCACCACCCACAACGCCTGCGCCACTGTGGGCTGGAATGGTGGCGTTTCCTTCCCCATCAAGTCCGGCCATGGCTGCATCGGCTGCTCGGAAGAGGATTTCTGGGACAAGGGCTCCTTCTACGACAAGGTCACCTTGCCTGGTCGTGGCTGGGGTGGTGGGCATGGACGGTGGCCGCCCGTGCCTCGGCCAAAGCCCTGAAACGCCACAGGGACAACAGGTAAGGAGAACAACCATGGCTGATCCCGGGACCATGCCGCCTGCCACCGCTGTCCCACGCCGGGTGGTGGTGGACCCGGTGACACGCATCGAGGGCCACATGCGCTGCGAGGTGGACCTCGATGCCTCCAACACCATCGTCAATGCCGTCTCCAGCGGCACCATGTGGCGCGGCATCGAGATCATCCTCAAGGACAGGGACCCGCGCGACGCCTGGGCGTTCGCCCAGCGCATCTGCGGCGTGTGCACCGGTCCCCATGCGCTCGCCTCGGTGCGTGCCGTGGAAAACGCCCTTGGCATCGAGATCCCGGAAAACGCCAACACCATCCGCAACATCATGCAGCTCACCTTGCAGGTGCACGACCACTTGGTGCATTTCTATCACCTGCATGCCCTGGACTGGGTGGATGTGATAAGCGGCCTGAGTGCCGATCCCAGGGCCACGGCCGATCTCGCTGTACAGGTCTCGGACTGGCCCCTGGCCTCGCCCCATTATTTCCGGAACATTCAAGACCGCCTCAAGCGCTTCGTCGCCTCGGGACAGCTTGGGCTATTCACGAATGGCTACTGGGGCAGCCCGGCCTACCGGCTGTCGCCCGAGGCCAACCTCATGGCCACTACCCATTACCTGGAAGCACTGGACTTCCAGCGCGAGATCGTCAAGATCCACGCTGTCTTCGGCGGCAAGAACCCGCATCCCAACTGGCTGGTGGGTGGCGTGCCCTGTGCCATCAACATGGACACCACAGGGACAGATGGGCCTATCAACATGGAACGCCTGGCGCTGGTGAGCTCCATCATCGACCAGAGCATCGCCTTTGTGGATCAGGTCTACCTACCAGACGTGCTGGCCATCGCCTCGTTCTACAAGGACTGGCTGTTCGGCGGAGGACTTGCCGGCAAAAACATCCTCGCCTATGGGGACATCCCGGAATATGCCAACGATCCTGCCATCAAAAACCTGCACATACCAAGTGGGGCCATCATCAACGGCAACCTCAACGAGATCCACGAGGTCAACCTCACCGATCCAAACGAGATCAAGGAATATGTACCCCATTCCTGGTACCGCTATGCCGACGAAACGGTCGGCCTGCATCCCTTCGAGGGCATCACCGAGCCCAACTTCGCCCTTGGCCCCAACACCAAGGGCAGCCGCACCAACATCGCCGCCCTGGACGAGGCCGGCAAATATTCCTGGATCAAGGCCCCGCGCTGGAAGGACCATGCCATGGAGATGGGCCCTTTGTCGCGTCTGACCATCGGCTACGCCCAGGGCAACCCAGAGTTCAAGGAACCCATCGACAGGGCGCTGGCCATCCTGGGGCTGGGCACCCCAGCCTTGTTCTCCACGCTGGGGCGCACGCTGGCCAGAGCCCTGGAGGCCTCCTGGGCGGCCCACAAAATGAAATACTTCTTCGACAAGCTGATGGCCAACATCAAGCTTGGCGATACCGCCACAGCCAACACCAGCTCCTGGCATCCCAGCAGCTGGCCCGACAATGTCAAAGGCGTGGGCACCACCGAGGCCCCGCGCGGCGCCCTGGGCCATTGGCTCAGGATCAAGGATGGCAAGATCGACAATTACCAGTGCATCGTGCCCACCACCTGGAACGGCTCGCCCCGGGATCCCATGGGGCAGATGGGGCCTTTGGAGATGGCGCTGCTGCATATCCCCATGGCCCGCCCCGAGGAGC
>WOZS01000056.1 GCA_011620135.1 Gammaproteobacteria bacterium | reverse complement strand
CCGGAGTGTGTACTACCATCCGCAGCGCCGCCAGGGCACGTTGATGTGCCATCGCCACCACCTGGCCTGGGATGATCCGCTGCTGCTGCCTGGTCTGCAGGACATCACTGTCTGGGTGGACTGGACGGCGGTCCATCGCGCGGTTGAAAACCATGGTTTTTCCTTGCAGGGAGCAGCCACCCAGGCCCAATATCTGTTGTCCTGCCTGCAGGCTTTGCAGGAACGTACCCCGCGGCAGCTCCAGGGATGGCTCCAGGAAAAAGGCAGCAAGGCCGCCTTACAGACGCTGCTGCGCCCCGAGGCCATGGGCGAGGGCTTCAAGGTGGCCCTGTGGGCCAGGGAGAGCGCGCTTGATGAGCCATTGCTTCCCTGGCGATTGGATCTGCGCTGAAGCGTGCTACACTGGCCACAACGCTCGGCGCCAGTGGGCGGCTTGCCTCTCTCTTTGCGGCCTTCGCGATGCCCGTCTGCCCCAGGGAAGCCCGCGGTCTGCCGAACCCATCGGGCCATGGCCCCGTAGCTCAACGGATAGAGCATCGGCCTTCTAAGCCGGTGGTTGCAGGTTCGAGTCCTGCCGGGGTCGCCATCTGCCAGGAAACACATGACCAGTCCACCAGCCGACAACCAGGACCAGGCCGTCACCAGGAATCCCCTGGCTACCACGTTGGCTGGCCTGGAGTTGGCCACGCCATTGGTGCTGCTGTCGGGCTGCGTGGGATTCGGAGACAGTCTCACCCGCGTAGCCGGCTTTTCCCATGCAAGCGTGGGGGCCGTGATCCTCAAGGGCACCACGCTGCAGCCCTCGGTTGGGGCGGCACCGCCAAGGCTCGTGGAAACACCATCTGGGCTGCTCAACGCCATCGGGCTGCAGAATCCCGGCGTGCATGCCGTGGTGCAGCGCATCTTGCCCAGGCTTGACATGAGCCAGACCCATTACATCGCCAATGTCTGCGGTGGCACTGTGGAGGAATACCGGGAAGTGAGCGCTGTCTTCGATGATTCGCCCATCGCCGCCATCGAACTCAACATATCCTGTCCGAACATCAAGGCAGGCGGCATCCACTTCGGCACCGATCCGGCCATGGCCGCCGCCGTGACAGCCGCCTGTCGCCGGGTGACCAGCAAGCCGTTACTGGTCAAGCTTTCGCCCAGTGCCCAGCCCATTGCCGCCGTGGCCCAGGCCGTTACCGAGGCCGGCGCCGATGCCCTGTGTGCCATCAATACCGTCCCGGGCCTTGCCATCGATGTCCACAGGCGCCGGGCGATCCTGGGGGCTGGGGGCGGGGGGCTGTCGGGACCTGCCATCCGGCCCATTGCACTGCGCAAGGTCAGCGAGGTATTGGGCGTGGCGCGGCGTGCCGGCGTACCGGTACTGGGGCAGGGCGGGGTGAGCAATACCGAGGATGTCCTGGCCATGCTGTTGCTGGGTGCCCGGGCGGTGGGTCTGGGCACGGTGCTGTTCGATGACCCGCTGGCTGCCAACCACATCTGTGCTGGGCTGCTGCATTATCTCGAGCGTTATGGTCTGGCTGGGCTCGATGACCTGCGTCTGCAAGAAGACTCTGCAGGCACAGAGGGTACCCATGGAGGCCATAAGGCGCAACATCCGCCACACTGAACATTGGTCGGCCCAGTTTGCTCCACCTGGAGCGTCCCTGCATGCCCATGCAGGCTCCCCATCTTGCCGTACGGAGAGATGACCATGAAAAGCAGCCGTTTTTCATGTATCGCAACCATGCTCAGCGGCGGGATACCGTCGTCATCCTCAGACCATGAGGCCGGCGCCACCCTGCCAGGGAGCATGCCTTTGCAAGATGTGATACCCTGAACAAAAGCATGGAGGAGTAGCATGCTTGAGGTGCGCATCCATGGCCGTGGTGGCCAAGGCAACGTAGTAGCTGCCTACCTGCTGGCCCATGCCGGCATTGCCGGTGGGCTGCATGCCCAGGCGTTCCCGTTTTTCGGTGCCGAGCGCCGCGGTGCGCCCGTGGCAGCCTATGTACGCTTGGCAGCCCGCCCCATCCGGTTGCACGCTGCGGTGCGCACACCCCATTTTGTGATCGTCCAGGACGAAAAACTGCTGGGTCTCGAGGAAACCACAGCAGGCCTGGTGGCTGGCGGCGGCTTGCTGGTCAACAGCCCCGCAGACCAGGCCACATTGCATGCCCGCCTGGGCGAGCGGATGCAGGGCCGCAACTGGCAGACTTTTGGTGTCCCGGCAAGCGATCTTTCCAGGCAACACCTGGGGCGCAACATTCCCAACACCGCCTTGCTGGCGGCCTGGGCGGCACTCACCGGCGTACTGGAGCCAGCCGCCTTGGAACAGGCCATGACCGCCCGCCTCAAACCAGGCATGCTACAGGCCAACCTGGAGGTGGTCAGGGCGATGGGTAGCCTGGTGGCTCCCGGCGCTTGGCACGATTTGGCACACCATGCCCTATACGACGGATCAGCTCAGCACCAGGAGACAGGCCATGCTGGAGCCGCTTGAGGGGTCGCAGGCCATCGCCCATGCCGTGGCCCTGGCACGTCCCGGTGTGGTGGCTGCCTATCCCATCACGCCACAAACCCATATCGTGGAGCATATTGCCAAGCTGGTGGCCGACAACAGGTTGCGCTGCGAATATGTGAGCGTGGAAAGCGAGTTTTCGGCGGCTACCGTGGCGCTGGGAGCTGCAGCTGCGGGATGCCGTGCCTATACCGCCACGGCCAGCCAGGGCCTGTTGCTCATGGCCGAGGTGCTGTTCAACATTGCCGGCTTGCGTATTCCATTGGTGATGACCTGCGCCAACCGGGCCGTCTCGGCACCCATCAACATCTGGAACGACCACCAGGATGCCATGGCGCTGCGCGATGCCGGCTGGATACAGCTCTACTGCGCCTCCAACCAGGAAGCCATCGACACCACCATCCAGGCCTTCCTGCTGGCCGAAAGGCTGGAGTTGCCGGTGATGGTCTGTGTGGACGGCTACATCCTCACCCATACCCTGGAAGGCGTCAGCCTGCCCACCCAGGAAGAAGTGGATCACTTCCTGCCGCCCTATACCTTTGCACACACCCTGGACAGCCGCCAGCCGTTGACCCTGGGTACCATGGTGGCGCCGGATCACTTCACCGAGATTCGCTACGCCCATGACCAGGCCATGTACCAGGCCCTGGCCGCCATTGAAGAGGTGGATGCAGCCTATGCGGGCATCACGGGACGCGCCAGCGGCGGGGTCCTGGAGGTGGACGGCCCGGATGACGCCAGGATCGGTGTCCTGTGCCTCGGCGCCGTCCATGGCACCCTGTGGGAGGGTCGTGAACAGGCCAGGAACCTGCCACCTGCCAAGCTCATCAAGCTGCGCGCCTTGCGGCCCTTTCCAGAGGCAGCGCTGCGTCAAGCCCTGGCAGGCCTGAGTGACGTGGTGGTGCTGGAACGCGCCTTCTCGCCTGGGGCAGGGGGCATCGTGGCCGCCGAGGTGTGTCGCGCCCTCTATGGCACCAGCACGACCCCCAGGATACACAGCGCGGTGATGGGGCTGGGCGGCAGGGATATCCCCTTGGAGGCCTGGCAGCAGGTACTTGCCCTGGCGCAGGGCCCCAGCCGTGGGGCAACCGTTATCCTGGACCTGATCCCCGATCACCTGGAGGATGGTATAGCATGAACAACACAGCAGCCCTACGGGATATGTCCAGCATCAGACAGCAACAAAGCCGCTTCGAGGGGCTCACGCCGGGTCATCGCGCCTGCCAGGGCTGCGGTCAGGCTCTGGCGGCCCGGCTGGTGCTGGAGAGCAGCGGACCCGATGTGGTGGTGGCCAATGCCACGGGCTGCCTCGAGGTATTCACCACGGCCTGGCCGCAATCGGCCTGGACCATCCCTTGGATGCATTCGGTGTTTTCCAATACCGCAGCCCTAGCCGCCGGCATGGAGGCGGCCTTCAAGGCGCGCGACATCAGCACCAAGGTGCTGGCCTTTGCCGGGGATGGTGGCACCTTCGACATCGGCTTCCAGGCCCTTTCAGGGATGATCGAGCGCGGTCACAATGTGCTTTTCGTATGCTACGACAACGAAGCCTACATGAACACCGGCGTCCAGCGCTCCAGTTCCACGCCGGTTGCCGCCGCCACCACCACGTCCCCAGCGGGCATAGCGCGCACCGGCAAGCGCCATCTCAAGAAGGATATCGTCGCCATCATCGCCGCCCATTGCATGCCCTATGCGGCCACGGCCTCGGTGGCCTATCCCAATGACCTCAAGGACAAGGTGCGCCGTGGCATCCAGACACCCGGGCCTGCCTTCCTGATGATCCATTCCCCATGCCCCTTGGGCTGGATGCATGATTCGGCCAAGGGCATCGAGGTGGCACGCCTGGGCGTGGAGACCGGCCTTGTGCCACTGATCGAGATGGAGTATGGCCAGCAGACCAGCGCCATGCCGCTGCGCCGGGTGCGTCCAGTGGTGGATTACCTGAAGCCACAGGGGCGTTTTCGCCATCTCTTTGCAGACGATCCCATGGCAAGACAGGAACTGGCCCATCTGCAGGCCCTGGCGGACCACAACATCGCTCATTACGGCTTACAGGAAAGCCAGCCTGAGTCTGGCGACAGCCACGCTGCCGCCAGCGTGCGCCGTGGCACGGTGGCTGTCGTCCCACCGGGAGCAGTCTGATGGCCGAGCGCATGACCAGGGGTGGCTTTGCACAGCCGGGCAGCGCCATGGCCTTCAAGACGGGCAGCTGGCGCGACCTGGTCGCCCCACGGCATCTGCATGGGCTGGCGCCCTGCGCCGGAGCCTGTCCCGCAGGAGAGGATGCCCAGGCCTATCTGGCGCCGCTTACCAACGGTGATGTGAAGAGCGCCTGGGAAATCCTGGTGACAGCCAACCCTCTGCCAGCTACCACAGGGCGCATCTGCCATCATCCCTGCGAGACGGCCTGCAACCGGGGACAGTTCGATGAGGCATTGGCCATCCATGCCGTGGAACGCTATCTTGGCGATGCGGCGCTGCATAACCAATGGGCTTATCCAGGCATTCCACAAACGACCACAGAACCCGCGGTGGCGGTGGTGGGCGGCGGCCCGGCGGGGCTTGCCTGCGCCTACCATCTGCGCCGCCTGGGTCATGCGGTGACCATCTTCGATGCCCTGGTGGAACCCGGCGGCACGGTGGCCACCTCGATCCCACCCTACCGCATGCCCAAGGAGATCCTCCAGGCCGAGGCGCGCCGCATCCTGGAAACCGGCATCACCTGGCAGGGCCATACCCGGGTGGGCAGCGATGTGGACCTGGACGAACTGCGCCGCGAGTTCGCCGCCGTGTTCCTGGCGCCGGGCAGCCAGCGCACCAAACCCTGGGATGTGGCCGGGGTGGTGCCTGCCCAGCTCCATGATGGCCTGGCGTTGCTGCACACCTGGATGGAGGTGGGCTCCATGCCGCCCTGGCATAAGATTGCGGTGGTGGGCGGTGGCAACACGTCTGTGGATGTGGCCCGGGCCCTGAAACGCTGCGGTGTGGAGGAGGTGCATCTGGTCACCCACAATGGCCTGCCATGGGATGCCGAGGACCCCATGCGCGCCATCGCCCGGGAGGTGCGCCAGGCCATGGAAGAAGGTGTTGTCATCCATGCCAACTGCGGCGCCGAACGCCTGCTGTTGCGCGGCAATCGCATCATCGGGGTGGTGCTGGTGGCCATGAAGAAGATGCGGGGGGCAGACGGCAAATGGCATCGCCATGGCTTTCCGGGCACAGAACAGGTACTCATGGTGGACGAGGTGATCCCGGCCATCGGCCAGACGGTGGACCCCAGCGGTTTCGAGTCCTTGCTGCAGGGTCTGGACTATTTCGACGTGGATCACCATGGGCGCATGACCCACCATCAGGGTCTCTATGCCGGGGGTGACGCCCGTAGCGGCAGCAGCGGCATGGCCAGCCCGGCCATTGGCGATGGCAGGCGTGCTGCCGCGGCCATCCATGCCGCCTTGTGCAATAATCCGCTCCTACCGGAAAAACAGCGCCCCTTGGTGCCCATCACCGAGATGCATCTACAGTATTTCGAAACAGCACCCCGGGCCGAGCCATCCATCCTGCCCGTGGCACAACGCCAAGGCGAGGCGGAGATCGAACAATCCCTGACTGCCCGCCAGGCACTGGATGAGGCGGTGCGTTGCCTGAGTTGCGGCAACTGCATGATCTGCGACAACTGCTGGACCTTCTGCCCAGACCAGGCGGTCCTGAAGCTGAATCACACCATCCAGGGCGACGGCTCGCCCTATGTCTTCGACATGGCCTTTTGCAAGGGTTGCGGAATCTGCGCCAATGAATGTCCTACCGCCTTCATCCGCATGGCGCCGGAACAGGACGAGCAGGGCTGATACCAACCAAGGCATATCATTCCAGAAAGGGCCTCTCCATGCCCAGCTGCCGGGCCAGTTCCAGCTTCCTCCACGCGGATATCTCACGAGAAGCAGGCACGAGAGCATTGCTATCATGCCATGCTATGGCATGGTTTCTCTCTTGTAAGCTATACTGGACCCATAACAGTCATTGACCCGATCCATCGCTCAGTGAGCGGTTTCACCCAGTTTGCAGCTTTTTATCCATGTGAGGAATCAGGAATGATACAGACGCTTGGTTATGCAGCCATGGACCCCAAAAGCCCGCTGCGGCCCTTTCGCTTCGAACGCCGTGCGGTAGGGGCCGACGATGTGCGCATCGAGATCCTCTATTGCGGGGTATGTCACTCCGATTTGCATACGGTTCGCAACGAATGGAACAATACGCTCTTTCCCAGCGTCCCTGGGCACGAGATCGTAGGCCGCGTCGCGGAAGTGGGCAAGGGCGTCAAGCGCTTCAAGGTGGACGATGTGGTTGGGGTGGGCTGCATGGTGGACAGTTGCCTGCATTGTCCATCGTGCGCAGAGGGGCTCGAGCAGTATTGCGAGCACGGCTTCACCGGCACCTACAATGGCCCTGTCTATGGCGGGGAGAATACCTACGGCGGCTATTCCCAGACCATCGTGGTCAAGGAGCATTTCGTGCTGCGCATGCCGTCACAGACCAATCTGGCTGCTTGCGCCCCCCTGTTGTGTGCCGGTATTACCACCTTTTCGCCGTTGCGCCACTGGGGCGTCACTGCGGGACACAAGGTGGGTGTGGTGGGTCTCGGTGGCCTCGGTCATATGGCCATCAAGCTCGCCGCGGCCATGGGGGCCCACGTGGTGCTCTTTTCAAGGTCGCCTGGCAAGAAGGAAGATGCGTTGCGCCTTGGTGCCAGGGAGATGGTTCTTTCCACCGACCCAGACGCCATGGCTCGCCATGCCAACAGCTTCAACTTCATTCTCGATACGGTGGCAGCACCACACAAGCTGGATGACTACCTCAATCTACTCAAGCGCGATGGCACCATGACCCTGGTGGGTGCTCCTGACCACCCCCATCCATCGCCCGAGGTATTCAATCTCATCTTCAAAAGACGTACCCTGGCGGGCTCTTTGATTGGCGGCATCCCAGAGACCCAGGAGATGCTCGACTTCTGCGCCAAGCACAACATTGCCTGTGACATCGAGTTGATCCCCATCCAATCCATCAACGAGGCCTATGAGCGCATGCTGCGCAGCGATGTGAGGTACCGGTTCGTCATTGACATGCAAAGTCTCAGACAAGAGGCGCCAGAGGTCTGATTCAGAGACCTGATCGGTCAGGTCAGCAGGTCACGGTAAAACACAGCCTCACCGCCAGGATAAACCGCCTGGGCATGATGGAACTAGGAACCTGGCGAGGCTGGAAAAGCCGTGGTGGGCCGCGCCAGACTGCCTGCCACGAATCCCAGCAGGGCGGCAAGCAAAGCCATGAGAGGCACGGTTGGGCTCAACACGCCTTGCGAAGCCATGAGCACCATGGCGACAAAGCCTCCCATGATCATGGCCGCCCAGGCACCGGTGGCGCTGGCCTTGCGCCACAGTAAAGCACCCAGCGTGGGCACGAGCAGCGTGCCCACCAACAGGTTATAGGCCACGCTCAAAGCCCCCATGACATCGCCCATGAGGCAGACCAAGCCGAGCATCACGATCCCTGTGAGCCATACCAAGCCTCGCTCGTTCTGCAAGATGCCTTCGGTTCCAGGTGCTATGCCGATAGGCCCCAATACGTCCTGCCGCAACACGGTGGCACAACCCAGCAGGGCAGCACTGGCGGTGGACATGATTGCTGCCAGGGCGGCGCTGGCCACCAAACCACGCCACGGCATGGGCAAGACCTGCATGGTAATACGGGCAAAGGCCTGATCAACGCGATCCAGATCGAGATGCGGCAAGAATGCATGGCCTGCCATACCGATGATTGTGCAGGCCAGGCCATAGAACATGCAGTAGATCCCGGCCCCAAGACCTGCATAGCGCACCACAGCAGCACTGCGGGCGGTAAAAAGGCGCTGCCAGATATCCTGGCCCATGAGGATCCCAAAGAAGTACAGCAGGAAAAAGCCCGCAATGGTCGGGTAACCGATGGTATCCAGCGCAAAAAATGAATCTGGCAGCGCTGCATGCAAGGTGCTCCAGCCACCGCCATGTCTCAGGGCGGCGGGTAGCAACAACCCAAAAACACCCACGGTCATGATGACAAACTGGGTGCAGTCGGTGAGGGTGAGCGACCACATGCCACCCCAGGTGGTATAGAGCACCACCACCAGGCTCACCAGGATGGTGGTGGGGATCCTGGGCAGCTGGAACATGGTCTGCACCACCGTGCCGATGGCCATGGTGGCAGTCACAGCCACCATGAGCAGATAGGCCACCATGAATACGCCACCGAGACGTTTTGCCTGGTGATGATAGCGCTGTGCCAGCAGCCCGGTGATGGTATAGAGGCGCAACGCGCTGATGGTGGAGGAAAACAACAGGCTCAGCGCCATCACACCAAGCCCCAGCATGAACACGAGCCAGACCCCGGAAAGGCCATGGACATAACCCAGGCGCACGGTGCCGATGGTGGAGGCCCCGCCCAGGACCACAGCCGCCAGCGTGCCCAGGTACATGCCATAACCCAGGCGGCGGCCGGCCAACAGGTAATCGTCCCGGCTCCTTGCCCGGACCCTGCCATACCAGCCCACAGCCAGCATGAGCACCCCATAGGCCACCAGCACAGCAAGATCACCGTTCAACAGACCCCCCAAGCCGGGAAAAACCATCCGGCAAACAGGGTATCCTCAACCAGCCTATTGGCTTGCGGCAGCCAGCATGGCATGCAACAGGACATTGCCGCCTGCCTCCACATCCTCGGCTGTGGCCGACTCAATCTCGTTGTGGCTGATGCCATCCTTGCAGGGTACGAAGATCATGGCCGCAGGGGCCACCCGGGCCACATAGACGGCATCGTGTCCAGCCCCACTCACCACCGGCATGCTGGTATAGCCCAGGGCCGCTGCGCTGTGCTCCACCTGCTGCACCAGGTCGGGGGCAAAGGGCTGCGGCGGGAAATACACCACCTGCTGGCAGGTGGCGCTGATGCCGGGGAGTAGACTCGTACAGGCAGCCTGGAGCTCCGCATCCATGGCAGCAAGCGTGGCATCGTCTGCAGCACGCAGATCCACAGTCAGGGTCACCCGCCCGGGGATCACATTGCGCGAGTTGGGAAAGACATCCAACCAACCCACCGTGGCCCTGGCATGGGGCCCATGGCGCAAGGCGATGGCGTTGACCTCCCCGATGAGCCCAGCGGCGGCCAGCAGGGCATCACGGCGCTGGTCCATGGGCGTGGGGCCGGCATGGGCCTCCATGCCCTGGATGGTCACATCGTACCAGCGCTGCCCCAGGGCGCCCGTGACCACGCCGATGGTCCGGCCTGCCGCCTCCAGTACCGGACCCTGTTCGATGTGGGCCTCGAAGTAGGCCCTGGTGGGGTGGGGGATGACCGCCTCCTCACCGGCATACTGGATCTGCGCCAGGGCTTCGGCCACGGTGATGCCGGCATGATCCTTCTGGGCCAGGGCATGCTCCAGGGAAAAGGCACCGGCATAGACGCCAGAGCCCATCATCACCGGCACGAAGCGCGAACCCTCCTCGTTGGTCCACACCACCAGCTCCAGTGGTGCCCTGGTGACGATCCCGGCCTCATTCAGGGTGCGCAGCACCTCGAGACCGGCCAGCACGCCATAGTTGCCATCGAACTTGCCGCCGGTGGGTTGGGTGTCCAGGTGACTGCCGGTCATGACCACAGGGGCCGAGGGATCGGCACCTGCCCGGCGGGCAAAGATATTGCCGATGGCATCCACGCGCACAGAGCAGCCCGCCGCACCAGCCCAGCGCACGAACAGATCGCGGCCCTGCCTGTCGAGCTCGGTGAGCGCCAGGCGGCACACCCCGCCTTTGGCCGTGGCCCCGATCTGGGCCAGCTCCATCAGTGAACCCCACAACCTCTTGCCATCGATGCGCAGCAAGGCGGGATCGGCTTGTCTCGTCTGGACTGTATGCATGGCATCCTCCATGAAGCACTGGTTCTGACATTATCTATAGCAAACCGCAGGCCAGCGTTGACAGGCACTTCTGGAAACTGCTCCAATGTAGCCATGTCGGCTTGGTGGAGACCTGTTCTGCTGTGGACATTGCTGTTGGTGTCCATGGGCTGCGGCCATGGTGCCCGGCGGTCCAGCAGCGCGGCGTTCACCACCCCCAATGCCAGTCTCGTTGCAGAAACACGTCTTGCGGTACCCTGCCATGACCTACCCTGCTGTGGTCCCGGGCATGGGTGTCATTGCAGCATGATCCTGGCTCAGACCAACCAGGACAGTCATGACCAGCTACCCTGGTATGGGCCGCGGCTGCCTGCACCCAGGATAGACGAGGATGCGCCCCAGTCGCTATCCTGGATTGCTTTCCTGCTGCCGTCACCCAACCCGCTGCTTGCCCAGCGCACCATGCTGCTGTGTTGATTTTCCGATCCCCAATAGTCCAATAACTCGCTCCTGCATCCAGGACTGTGTCTCCCGCGGCTGGTTTGGCCATGCCGCCACGAGGGAATCGGTATGATCACACGACGCCATCTGCTGCACTCGGCTGCCGCCACGGCGGTGGCCTGGGCCACCCCGGGCCGCAGCCGCCATCCATCCGCCGCGGAGCCTGGGGCCCACCGGGGCCTCGCCATGCTCCATGGCCCCCACTTCGAGTTGGTCATCGCCCATCAGGCGATGACGCTGGAAGGCCACAGAACCCAGGCGACCACCATCAACGGCTGCCTGCCGGCACCTGTGTTGCGCTGGCGGGAGAAAGACACGGTCACCCTGGCGGTGACCAATCGGCTCAAGGAGCCCACCTCCATCCACTGGCACGGCATCCTGCTGCCCAACGCCATGGATGGTGTGCCCGGGCTCACCTTTGCCGGCATCGCTCCGGGCGAGACCTTCACCTATCGTATCCCGGTCAGCCAGTCGGGCACCTATTGGTACCACAGTCATTCGGGCCTGCAGCAGCAAAGTGGCCATTATGGGCCACTCATCATCGATCCTGCCGGGCCGGATCCCATAGCCTATGACCGCGAGCATGTGGTGTTTTTGTCCGACTGGACCTTCATGCGGCCAGAAAGGCTCTTTGCCATCCTCAAGAAAGATGCCCACAGCCTGAACTTCCAGAAGCGCACCATTCGAGACAATCTCGACGCGATCCGCCGCCAGGGTCTTGGCGCCGTGCTGGCTGATCGCTGGCGCTGGGGAGCCATGCGCATGGCGGCCAGCGATATTGCCGATGTGGGTGGCGCCACCTATCGCTACCTGATCAACGGCCATACCCCTCTGGAAAACGAGACACTCCTCTTTACGCCTGGCGAGCAAGTACGGTTGCGCATCATCAATGGCTCGGCCATGAGCATGTTCAACATCCGCATCCCAGGGTTGCCCATGACCGTGGTGCAGGCCGACGGGCAGGATGTCCAGCCCATCGAGACCGACGAGTTGCAGATCACCACCGCCGAGACCTATGACGTCATCGTCCAGCCGAAGCAGGACCAGGCCTATACCTTCATGGCCGAGTCCATTGAACGCCTCGGGTATGCTCGGGCCACCCTGGCCCCCCGCCAGGGCATGCAGGCTTCCGTACCCCCTTTGCGTGCCAGGCCAATATTGACCATGCGGGACATGGGCATGGCCCACGGCGCAGCCATGACACCTGCACATGCAGGCCATGACCATCATCAAGGCATGCAAAATGAAAGCGACATGGCCACCATGGACCACAGCACCCATCAAGCCGCCATGCAGCGCCATGACCACGCCCGTGGCGCGGGTGTCGACCACCTCGTCATGCAACCCAGCCCACGGCTCGATGAGCCCGGCATCGGCCTTGGGCACATGCCCCATCGGGTGCTGCGCTACAGCGAGCTCAGAAGCCTTGCGGCCAACAAGGACAGCAAGCCGCCCGGGCGCCATCTGGAGATCCATCTCACCGGCAACATGGAGCGCTACATGTGGTCCTTTGATGGCCTCAGGTTCAGCGAGGTAAAAGACCCCATCAGGTTTCAGTATGGAGAAAAGGTACGCCTGGTGCTGGTGAATGACACCATGATGGGCCATCCCATCCACCTGCACGGCATGTTCATGGAACTGGTCAATGGCCATGGCATCCACCAGCCCCGCAAACACACCGTGCTGGTCAAGCCCGCAGAGAAGCTGGCGCTGGAGATCAGCGCCGATGCCCCGGGGGACTGGGCGTTCCATTGCCATTTGCTCTACCACATGCACGCCGGCATGTTCCAGGTGGTGCGCGTATCGGCAGACAGGACATGAAAAAACAGCTGCTTTCCATGCTGGCCCTGACCTGTACCTTGCTGAGCCGTGTCTCCGCCCAGGAGGCGGCCCTGGCGGGAACGCAAGACCAGCTGCACCATGAGATGGGAGGCGGCACCAACCACATGATCCTGCTGGACCGCCTGGAATACCAGGGGCAGCGTGGTGCCGATACCACGCTCTGGGACGGCGAGGCCTGGTGGGGTGGCGACCTGAACAGGCTCTGGATCAAGAGCGAGGGCGAAGCAGATGATGGGCATGTGGACAGCGCGGAACTCCAGACGCTCTACAGCCGGGCCATCTCGCCGTATTTCAATATACAAACAGGGGTGCGCCAGGATTTCGGCAAGGGTCCATCACGAACCGACGCGGTGCTGGGTATCCAAGGGCTCGCGCCACAGTGGTTCGAGCTCGATGCGGCCACCTTCGTGAGCAATCACGGCGATATCACCGCTCGCCTGGAGGCGGAATACGAGCTTTTCATTACCCAGCGGCTCATTCTGCAGCCCCGATTGGAGCTGGATGCCGCAGCCCAGGACATCCCGGCGCTGGGCATTGGCTCAGGACTGGACAGTGCGGAGCTGGGGCTGCGATTGCGTTACGAGATCCGCCGCGAGCTGGCGCCCTATGTGGGCATCAGCTGGCAGCGGGATATCGGTGAGACCGCAGACCATACCCGTGCTGCAGGTGAACGTGTGCGGCATACCGCCTTTGTGGTGGGGTTGCGGCTGTGGTGGTAGCGGGGCAGGGCACCATGGAGCGCCTCCTGCACGGCGGGTTAGGTAGAGGAAAGTTAAACCGAAATCGAGATTTGCTCTCCATGAGCTTGTGAGTGCTTGTTTTTATTTTCAATGCTCGATGATACAATCGCATTGGTCTCCGGAAAGGACATTGGGGCCATGGGGCTGGTTGGGGTGAGGCAAAGGGGATGGGTATGATCGACACGATTGCTGCTGGACAGGCCGCCTGCTGGCAGGAAGCACGCTGGGGCTGGGTCATGCTTGCCGCGCTGTTGTTGTTTGGTGCGCCAAGTTGGGCAGCGGGGCTTGCCAACGCCTTTCCTGGATCGGCTCGGGGCTATCTGGTCAAGATCGGCAACTCCACCACCTGGGGCGAAGGCACCCAGCGCAGGCTGCCGCCTGCCAGCCTCACCAAGATGATGACCGCTTTGCTGACACTGGAGCGTGGCCGTCTGGATGATGTGGTCACCGTGAGCCAGGCTGCAGCCCGGGAGACCGGCTCACAGTTGGGGCTGCGAGCCGGACAGCGCTTTACGGTGCGCTCCATGCTGGCGGCTGCCATGATCCCCTCGGCCAACGACGCCTGCCATGTGCTGGCAGATTATGTGGGCGGCAATGAAGCGCGCTTCGTGCGCCTCATGAATGCCAAGGCAGTGGCCCTGGGTATGCGTAACACGCATTTCACCAATGCCTGCGGCCATCATCATCTGAGACACTATTCCAGTGCTGCCGATCTCGCCATCCTGGCCGAGCGTCTGCTGCGCTTCCCCGTCATCGTCCAGCTGGCGCAACGTTCCACCTATGCCATCCGCACCAGAGATGGCGCCAAGACCTACACCTTCAAGAGCACCAACAAGCTGCTGGGTCAGTATCCAGGTGTCATGGGGCTCAAGACCGGCTATACGCCCCAGGCGGGCCGCTGCCTGGTCGCCACGGCCTATCGCAATGGCACCAGGATCCTGCTGGTGCTGCTCCATGCGCCCCAGCGCTGGGAAACCGCCTCGGCCATGCTGGACCATGCCTTCGATCGGGTACGTACCGCCACCAACCGCTCCATGGCGCTCGGTTCGAGTTAACGACCTGCCCGGATTGGGCCTCTTCTCGAAGTCTCACCGCAGCTATGGAAGCTCATGCAACACCTCGTTCACGGTGGCGAAGATGGCATCGATCTGCTCTGGGCTGACAATCAATGGGGGCGAGAAAGCAAGGATATCGCCTGTGCTGCGCATGGCCAGCCCCTTGGCATAGCAGCGCAGATAGGCCTCGAAACCTCGTGATCCGGGCTTTCCTGCCATGGGTTCGAGATCGATGGCGGCCATCAGGCCGATGCTCCGGATATCACGCACATGGGGAGCGCCCTGCAGGGCGTGGACAGCGTTCTGCCAATGGGGCTCCAGTTCCCGGACCCTGGTGAACAGGCTCTCTTTTTCGTAGAGATCCAAGGCAGCCAGGGCAGCGGCACAGGCAGCCGGATGTCCAGAATAGGTGTATCCGTGAAGCAGCTCGATTCCAGGCCCCTTCACATCCATGATGGCATCGTGGATACCCTGGCGAATGAAGACGGCTCCCATGGGGATGGCGCCGTTGGTGATACCCTTGGCGGCAGTGATCATGTCGGGAATGACGGCAAAGCGTTGGGAGGCAAACGGCTGGCCCAGTCGGCCAAAACCAGTGATCACCTCATCGAAGATCAACAGGATGTCGTAGGCATCGCAGATATCCCGCAGACGACGCAGATAACCCTGGGGTGGGGGGATCACCCCTGCGGAACCCGCCACAGGCTCCACGATGACAGCAGCGATGGTGGAGGCATCGTGCAGGGCGATCAGGTCCTCCAGGACATCGGCCAGATGGGCGCCCCAGGGTGCTTCACCGCGATGAAAGGCGTTGTGTTGGAGATTCAGGGTATGGGGCAGGTGATCCACCCCAGGCAGGCCGGGACCAAAGAACTTGCGATTGCCGGCGATGCCGCCCACCGACATGCCACCGAAACCCACGCCATGATACCCTTTTTCCCGGCCGATGAAGCGCACACGCTGTCCTTCGCCGCGCATGCGATGGTAGGCAAGGGCGATCTTCAAGGCGGTATCCACCGATTCGGAACCGCTGTTGGTGAAAAAGACCCGGTTCAGATCCCCAGGGGTATGTTGCGTAAGCCGTTGGGCCAGCTCGAAGGCCATGGGGTGCCCCATCTGGAAGGCGGCGGCATAATCCAGGGTGCGCAACTGCTCGCCCACGGCCGCGGCAATCTCCGGGCGGCCATGACCCAGGTTAACGCACCATAGCCCTGCCGAGGCATCCAAAAGCCTGCGGCCATCGTCGGTCTCATAATGCATGCCATGGGCCTTGGCGATCAGCCGTGGGTGGGCCTTGAAACTGCGGTTGTCCGTAAAAGGCATCCAGTAGGCATCCAGAGAAGGCTGGTGGGCGGTCATGCTGTTCTCCCAATATTCACAGATAGTCAAGGCGGTCGATCAGACCGCGCCCCATCTCACCGCTCAACACACACCGCAGGTTGTCCACTGCTTGCCGAACGGCATGCTGCCAGGACTCGGGGACCATGGGTGAATTATGGGGCGAACCCAGCACATTGGGCAGCTCGAAAAAGGGAAAACTGGTGCGAAAGCTTCCCGCCCTGAATGGCTCGACCCACCAGGCATCGATGCCGACGCTAAACGACGGATGAGTCTGCAGGTGCCGATAGAGAGCTGCCTCATCAATGATCTCGCCTCTTGCTACATTGATCAAGATGGCATCGGGCTTCATCCAGTTCAAGGCCGTGGCATTGATGAGGCCGCGGGTGGCCTTGGTCAGCGGACAGCACAGCACCACGATGTCACTGCGGCGCAGTACCGTCTCGAGATCGGCATTGGTGCCTGCAAACTCGCACAGCGCATCCCCGCGGCCATGGCGGTTGATGGCCAGGATACGGATCCCCATGGGGTGCAGCAGCCGGGCCGTGGCAGTGCCGATGCCACCGTAGCCGATGATGGCGCACACCGATCCCCTGACCATTTTATTGAGGCGTTGCTGGTCGAACTCGCCCCGGGCCAGCTTGTTGTGTTGCGGCAACAGGTGCTTGGCCAGGGCAAGGATCATGGCCAGGACGTGTTCGGCCATGGGTTCGGCGTAGGCCCCGGGAATGGTATAGATGGCAATCTGCGATGGAATGAGCTGAAAGGGAACATGGTCGGCGCCTGCGGTGAGCACCTGTATCACCCGGGCGCGCTGCAGCAGCTGCCATTCCTCGGGGCTGATGTCTGTCCTGGGGTTCAGCATCAGCAAGGCATCAGCCGCTTCCAAGGCTGCTTGCCGTTGGGGGCCTGACTCGGGCAGTCGCACCACCTCGGCAAGACCCGCCAGGGTCTGCTGGATAGCCTGGGGATCGACCTGCTCGAGCATGGTGGTGATCAGCAGCTTTTGCATGACGGGTATTATATAATAGGTTTCCTTATGGAAGCTTTGGCGACAACCAGACAACCGCGAATCAACCGAACTGACGGCTTGTGCTCGTGCGGCTTGTTCTTGTGGCCTTCATGGTGAATGAAGGTCTTGTCGCCATGGACGATCGCATGGCGCCCAAGGCCGGCCCTTCCGCAGCGGTAGGCCACAAACCCCGTCAGGTCCGGAAGGAAGCAGCGGTAGTGGGTGATCCGGGTGCCGGAAACCAGGCCGGTGGCGGGCGCCACCCTTTTGCAGAAGGGATGGCAGGGTCAACCTGAGGAAGCATCCCTTATGTACCAAGTATTGGCGCGGCGCTGGCGTCCGCGATCACTGGATGAGGTCGCAGGCCAGGAACACGTGGTCGCTGTGCTGCGCCATGGCCTGGACACAGGCCAGATCCATCATGCCTACCTGCTCGCGGGGCTCTATGGCGTGGGCAAGACCACCCTGGGGCGCATTCTCGCCAAATGCCTCAATTGCGAGACCAGCATCACAGCAACGCCCTGCAACCAGTGCGCTTCATGCCGAGCCGCTGAAGAAGGCTCATTTCCCGATCTGATCGAGGTGGACGCCGCTTCCAAGACAAAGGTCGAGGAAACCCGCGCCATGCTGGATGGCATGGGCTATCGTCCGGTGATGGGGCGTTTCCGTGTCTATCTGATCGACGAGGTGCACATGCTCTCGGGACATTCATTCAATGCCCTGCTCAAGACACTGGAGGAACCCCCAGAGCATGTCCGCTTCATCCTGGCTACCACCGAGCTGGACAAGGTCCCGCTGACGGTGGCCTCGCGTTGTCTCACATTGCGCCTGCGGCGGCTGCAGGCGGCCGAATTGGCGGTCCACCTGCGCACGGTGCTGGGCAAGGACAACACCCCCTACGAGGACGAGGTCGTGGTCATGCTGGCGCAACAGGCCATGGGCAGCGTACGCGAAGCCCTGTCATTGACCGAGCAGGCCCTGGCGGCAGGCCAGGGTGCCCTGCGCCTGGATGCGGTGCGCACCATGCTGGGATTGCTGGACCGCCAGGGAGCCCTGCATCTTCTGGAGGCTGTGGTAGCCAAAGACAGTGGCATGCTGCAAAAAACCCTCGCTGGCCTGCTGGAGCAGGGGGTGGATGAGACCGGGATTCTCGATGGCACCATTCGCCTGTTGACCGAGTTGGCCTGGGCCAAGGCGCTGCCGCGCGAACCAGGGGAGACAAAAACCGGGCAGGCGGCCTCCGGTCAGGAACCCGACCAAGGCTTGCCCGGGCAGCTGCTTGATGCCCTGACCCCAGAAGAGGTGCATGTCTTTCTCGAGTTTGCCACCCGCGGCAAGCGCGACCTGCCTGTGCTGCCCGATCGCTGGGGAGCGCTGGCAGTGGTATTCCTGCGCATGATGGCTTTTGG
>WOZS01000039.1:16525-18728 GCA_011620135.1 Gammaproteobacteria bacterium | reverse complement strand
GCCCACGCCATGAACCCCTCGCTCAAGGCACCGCCAAGCCACCCAATGGCCGGCTTCACGCTCATCGAGGTGCTGATCGCCCTGCTGGTGAGTGCCGGTGCCCTGCTGGGCGTGGCAGCCATGGGCATGCAGGCGCTGCGCACCACCATGCACGCCCAGTTCATCAGCGAGGCCACCATGCTCGCCCGGGACCTGGAGGCGCGCTGCAAGCTGGACCGCAACCACCTTTATGCGAGCGCGGGCGACCCCACAGCACTGCCCGATTATCCGCAGTGGCGCGACCTGGTCCGGGCTCATCTGCCCGGACAGCAGGGTCCCACAGTGGCGGAAACGGCTTGTCCTGACACTACCCTCAATGTGCGCTGTTTCACGGCTACCTTCACCTGGACGGCCCCGGCCACCTCCCAGGACAGCCAGAACCAGGGTGGCCCAGCCCAGTTCACCTACACCCATTTCTTTGCCGTGATCCTGCCGCCATGACCATGAATACCACACCAGCCCCTGGCCCTGCTGTGGCCCATGAGTCCGGGTTCACCCTGGTGGAACTCCTGGTGGTCATGGTGATCGGGTTGACCATGCTGCTGGGTGTGGTGACGCTGTTGCGCCAGCTGCATCACCAGTTCCGCGCCCAGACGGTGGTCGCCCGGCTCAACGACGATGCCCGCTTTGCCTTCGAGATCATGGCTGATGCCATCCAGGGCGCCGGCAGCACAGACCCAGACAATCCGCAGCAGGTCGAAAACCCCGTCCTCGGGGATCCAAACGGGGATCCAAACCAGCCCGTGGATGCAAACCAGTTGACAGTCACCTATTATTCGTTGTATGGATGCTATGGAGGTGATACCCCAGGGTTCCATACCGTGGTATTTAGCCACGAAGGGAAGCCGCCTAGCAGCGAAAAGACAAAGTTGATGCGGAACTGCGATGGTAAACAGCCGCTCATTGGTGATGATGCTGTTGATGATGATGGTAACGCGGTGGACTATGTCACCACCGTGGAGCAGTTGAGCTTTTCCTATGCCATGGACAGGGATGGCGATCAGTCCGTTGATTGCTGGTGGCCGGAAGATCAGGCATGCTCCACAGATCCAGCCGATGTGATCGGCGTGCGCGTGAAGTTGGACCTGTCTGCCCAAAACCCCACGCCAGACCAACCCAACAAGCCGCAGGGCCAGGACGTGGACGATGTGCAGCGTCACTATGAGATGACCTTTGCCATAGACAGCAAGCTGGGTTTCTTCGTGCCCAACAAAAAGTGAGCGGCCATGCCGCGTGACCTGATCCAGAATTGTGAACCATGAATTATTTTGAGCGGCTACTCTACGTCAGGAGAGGGAGAAAATGAACAGCAAGCAGGATAGGCAACCCAGGGCATGGCCCGCGCCTCGCCAGCAGGGCGTTGTGCTGCTGGTGATGCTGGCCCTGTTATTCATTGCCACGCTGCTGGGTATTGCCATGGTCGCCTCTACCATGGGCGAGACGCGCATGGCCTCGCTGCGCAGCCAGCGGGAGTCCAGCCATACCCTGGCCCAGGCCGCTGCTGCCGCCGTGGCCCTCAAGGCGCTCAATAAGGCGCTCGAAGACGACCCCAAGAAGGACCTGCAGGACTACCTGCAGGACAAGGACAACAAGCCCTGGAATTGCGAGAACCTGAACTGGCAGTGGCAAGGTGGTCTGGGTTCGTCAACCCAGTCGGGGGCCTGCGAGATCACCCTCAAAACCGCGGGAGCCCATTATTCGGGTACGCTGGAGATCACAGCCGGCAGCAGCGCGACCATGGCCAACCAGCTGCGCGCCCGGGCAGCGGTGGTGCCGTTGTTGGCCGGCATCGGGCCCATCATCGGGGCTCCAGGCAAGGCCGGCTTTGTGGTGGCCGCAAACGCCATCAACCCCGATCCCAAAGCCGATCCCGAAACCCAGAGCTGGCTGGCGCGCAATGGAAGCTGGTATCGGCCAGTTGCCGCCGCCCAATCCCAAGGAATCCAGCCCTTTGCCCTGAAGACCATACCCACACCCAGCAACCTGCCTGATAAGCCCTGGACCACATACGGGTGGGACAATTACCGTGGCACCCTGGGCAGCGATGCGGTGACAACATTGCGTGGCATAGCCATCACGAAGGACGTCTCCGGGAGGTATGAGGAACTGCGTAAAGCGTATCAGGCATGGCATGATGCCCTGGTGCCCTATCAGGCGGCCCAGA
>WOZS01000039.1:0-16425 GCA_011620135.1 Gammaproteobacteria bacterium | reverse complement strand
GGGGGATGACCCCATTGGCGCGAGCATTAAAGGCGGCGCGCTTGGCGATACCTCAGACGAGATTGAGCCAGAGTTCATGCTGGTCGATGGCACGGCAGGCGGTCTGGTCCAGACCAACCCCATGTGCAATGAAGACGCCACCTTGATCATCGAGGCGCAAGGTGGTGGCGCATCTTCCGCGCAGGTCCAGCAGACTACCATCGTGCACAAAGGGCCGATCACCTTCAAGGCGGAAGCGCCCTTACAGGGCGGCAAGGTGAGCGCCATCCTGGTGAGCAATAAGGACATTACCGTGGACAGCGCCCAGCCGGATGATACAGCCGGCAAGGCGGGCATTCTGTTGTGGGCAGATGGCAACGTCTATATCAATCGCAAAGTGTCTGGCGCGGTCGTGGCCGGCAAGACGGTGACGGTGACGGTGGACCAGACGAACCAGACGACCCAGCCCATGCTCACCTATAATCCTGCGCTGGCCCCCGAGTTGTTGGGAGCCAATGGGAAATTTCCCCTGGCGGGCTATACCCTGGGCAGCTGGACCAGCCTGGCCAGCAGCACGCCCTGATCTACTGCTTCCCGAAACCAGGAATCGGCTGGCGCAGCCGGTTCCTGGTTTTTTTGTGCTTGCTGATTAGAAAATTAGAAAAGCCACTTCGCCATGAGCTGGGGCACCGATTCGTGCTGGCCTGAGCTCCCATACTGGTGGTGCCAGTACTGGTATTCCACGCCCGCCTGTATTCTATTGGCCTGGCCCCACAGCGCCCCCACATCCAGCAGGAGCCGGGGGGCGGCGATGATGTTGTCGCGCTTGGGGGCATCGCCGCCGCCTTCGCCGAAGGCATAGTCGACGAATCCCTCGCAGAGGAAATGGAAGCGGCCCACGGGCAAGGGAACAAGCCAGTCGAAGGTGACCTGCCAGCCCCAGTTGGTGTCATGCTTGATGAAGTCCCGCACACTTTTCCTGGCATAGACATTGAGATCGGCATAGGTGAAGCCGGGCAGATTCAGGGCAAGCCCCGGCCCCAGCAGCCAGGCGCGGTTGTTCTTGCCCAGTTCCATGTTGCCCGCCAAAAGCACGTCCTTGATGGGTCCGAAACCCAGGTTGCTGCCACTGATCTTGCCGGCGCTCAGGCGCGGTGAGAGCTCGCCGTAGATCTCGGTGCCCTGGTCGCTGGGGGCGATGATATCGGCAAAGACGAAATTGTCGCCGTAGCGCCAGTCATGGAAGTATTCCATGGTGACCACGTCGTGCTCGTCGCCGCCATCGGTGAACTGGTTGCTGTGGGGATCGGTGTTGTAGCTCCAGCCATGGAGATATTGGATATTGCCGCTTTGCCAGTTGATCCAGGGCTGGCCGGCCATGGCGTCGCTGGTGGTCAGCGCCCCCAGCAGGGTGCCACACAAGAGCGGACAGCGGCGTTTTTGCATGTGTGTTTCTCCCATTTGCCCGTTTTCCGATGCCAGGTCATGGCGTGAACGCGTGAGCACAAGGGGTGCCTGCATGCCATGGCATGCGCAGGGAAGTGCTGCCATGACTCTGTGCCATGAACCTGCGGAACAAAAGCAAGAACCGCGCCACAGGCAGTACCATCCCCAACAAAGCCAGGCATGCCGGTGTGCCGGGGTGGGTTGCTGGTGTGGGAAAAGGCGGGGGCGTTGTCAGTCGATGATGGCGCGCTGCAGCCGGGGGATGCCGGCAGGTGAGGTGTAGCGCACCATGGTGGTCTTGCTGGCATCCGGCGAGTTGTCGGCCTTATCCGCGCTATAGGCCGTATAGGAGACGGCATCTGGCGTGAAGTGCACCGTGCTGTAGCCCCAGCGGTTGCTGTTGAAGTACTGGATGTGCGGGTTGCTGGCGCGGATAGCCTGCTCTTCCAAGGCATCTGCCGGGAGCGGGAAGGGTAGCGTGGCCAAGGCATCGCCCACATTGGCCGAGGTGATTGAAGGTGTCATGAACTCCACACCCAGAGGCGCAGAGTTGGCAAAGCGGCTGTAGCCGTCCCGGACATAACTCACCAGATAGGAATGCAAGTCGCCGGTGAGTACCACCAGGTTCTCCATGCCACCCAGCGCCAGGTTGGCAAGCAGTTGGTCGCGCTCAAAACCATAGCCATCCCAGGCATCCATGTTGAGGTAGAGCTGAGCGATCTCCAGGCGACCCAGCAAGACCTCGTTGGCCCAGCATTTCCAGGTGGCCCGGCTGCCCAGCAGGCCACCTTGCAGCCAGTCGCGCTGCGCGGCACCCAGCATGGTGCGTCCCGGGGCGTTGCGTTCCCGGCAGCCCAGCGCGGCATAGCGCTGCAAGGCCGTGCCCTCGCCGCAGGGGTGTGGCGAGCGGAAGCTGCGCTCGTCGGTGCAAAACAGATGGACGAGGCCGCCGAAGCGAAAATCCCGGTTTATGGTAAAGAAGCGCTGCGGCTCGCTGGTGGCCCAGTCGATGGTCAACCGTGCCGGCGTGTATTCGGCCCAGGCGCGCATGCTGTCCATGCGCAGGCCGTTCAGCAGCATGGGGCGGTTGGCGGCATAGGCCGCATCCAGCGTATAGGGGTGGTCCGGGGCACCCAGGCAACCCTGGGATGCGTCCCAATAGATGTCGTTGGCGGTCTCGTGGTCGTCCCAGATGAAGATGAAGGTGTGGCGTTCCAGGACTTCCTGATAGAATGGATCGCTGCGGTAGGTGCGATACAGGGCGCGGAAGTCGTCCAGGTTCAGGGCCACAGGACTCTTGCTGGGCAGCTCGATGCCCCGGTCCGGGAAGCCCGCCACCGCATAGGATGTCTCGTAGATGGCATCCCCCAGGTGCACCACGAAGTCCACATCCGGCTCCATGGCCAGGTGGTGGTAGGCCCCATAATAGCCGGCGGTATAGTCCTGGCAGCAGACCACGCCCAGCGTCAGGCTGGGGAGTTGCTGGGTGGCGAGCCACAGGGTATGACAGCGCCCGGTGCGGCTGGCGGTATCCCCATGGATGAACCGATAGAAATAGCGCCGCCCCGGTTCCAGCTGGCCGTCGAGATCCACCTGTGCGGTGTAGTCCCGGCTGGCATCGAACTGCTCTGGCGGGATGGTGGCCTGGAGCACATCTGTGGCAAAGTCTGCATCACTGGCCACATGGAGCACCAGGGGCAGGTCTGGTTGCCAGCTCTGGGGGGCAAGCCGCGTCCACAGCACCACGCCATAAGGGCTGGGGTCGCCGCTGGCTACGGACAGGGGGAAAACGCGCCGTTCGTCGTCTGTGGCGTATGCCTGGCGCCGCAGCGCCGCAGGCTGCAGCAATGGTCTGGTCAGTGGGCTCAGCAAGGTCGCCCAGAGAAAGCGGCGTCTGTCCATGCCGCAACATGGTACTTCTTCTGTGTGTCAGTTCGATGACGCTGCCGGGGGCTTGTCCAGGTCGAGCTCCACATGGATGATGGATGGGTCATCGGCGCTGCGGCTTAAGCGAAAGCCCAGCTTGCGGCACACCTGGGCCATGGCGGTGTTTTCCGAGAGCACCTCGCCATAGATCGTCTTGAAGCCCCGGACACGGGCATAGTCGATGATCTTGTGCATGAGCAATGTGCCAAGCCCCTTGCCGCTTTGGTCCTCGCGCACGGTGATGGCGTATTCGGCACGCTCCATGTTGGGCTCGCCCATGATGCGGGCCCCGCCCAGAATCTCCGCCTCGCCGGGGGGTTTGTGGGGTTCTGCCACCACCAGCGCCATCTCCCGGTCGTAGTCGATCTGGGTGAGCCGGGCCGCCAGCGTGTGGGGCAGCTCCCGCAGTGGAGAAAAGAACCGCAAGAAGCGGCTGCGCTGGGAAAGGGCAGCGAAGCTGCGCTGGATGGCAGGTTCGTCCTCGGGCAGGATGGGCCGCAGCAGCATGGTCTCGCCGTTGGGGAGCGTGATGGGCTGTTCCAGTTCCTTGGGATAGGGGCGGATGGCCAGGCGGTCTTCTGGCTTGGCCACCTGGGACAGGCCGATCTTGAAGCGGGCATCCAGCGCCATGACACCCTGGGGCGAGGCCAGCAATGGGTTGATGTCGCATTCGGCCACCTCGGCAAGATCACTCACCAGCTGGCTGAGCTTGGTCAAGGTGAGCGCAATGGCGTCTCGGTCGCAGGGAGGCTGATCGCGAAAACCGGCCAGCAATCTGCTGACCCTGGTGCGATTCATGAGTTGTCGGGCGAGATGCATGTTGAGGGGCGGCAGGGCAAACGAGGTATCACTCAAGACCTCCACGGCAATGCCACCTTGTCCGAAAAGCAGGACCGGACCAAAGACCGCGTCGGTGGTCATGCCCAGGATCAGCTCGATGCCCCCCGCCATGAGCACCATGGGCTCCACGGTGAAACCCCGCAGCCGGGCCGTGGGATGGCTGCCCTGCAAGCGTTGCAGCATGGCCCTGGCGGCCTCGGTGATGGCCTCGGGGCTTTGCAGGTTCAAGGCCACGCCCCCCACGTCGCTTTTGTGGATGATATCTGGAGAGAGAATCTTCAGGGCATAGGGCCCTGGACCCTTGGCGGCCAAGGCGCCTGCTTCCTCTGGGCTTTTGGCGATGAGCGTTGCCACGGTGGGGATGCAATAGCAGCGCAGCAGTGCCTTGGCTTCCACCTCGTTGAGCCAGTCGCGGCCATCGTCCAGCGCCTGGCGGATGATGGTGCGGGCCTGGTCCACATCGGGTGTGAAGGTCTCCGGGACGGAAGGCGGCGTTTCCATGAGGGTGTGGCGGCTTTCCTGGTACTGCACCAGGTACATGAAGGCGCGCATGGCCTGGTCCGGGGTCTCGTAGCTGGGCAGGCCGTGGGTGGAGAGGATATCCCGGGCTTCCTTGGCCGTGGTCTCGCCCACCCAGTTGGTGAGCACCAGCCGACGGTCGAGCTGCGGGGTAGCCAGGACCGCCTGGGCGGCAGCGGCGCTGGAGCTGACCGCCACAGGGCAATTGTGCACCGAGATGGCATCCACTTCTGGCGCGCTCAGCAGGATGTCCAGCACCTTGGTGTAGGTGGTGGGATGGGCATCGCCCAGGATGTCGATGGGGTTACCCTTGGACCACATGGGCGGCAGGATGGCATCCAGCTTCGCCAGGGTTTCGGCAGACAGGTCGGTGAGCGTGCCACCCCGGGCGATGAGTTCGTCTGTGGCCAACACGCCGATGCCGCCGCCGTTGGTCATGATGGCCAGGCGTGGCCCCGAGAGATGGGTGGTGCGCCCCAGGATCTCCACAGCATCGAACAGTTCGGTGAGCGAATCCACCTGGAGCATGCCAGCACGCTGGAAGGCCGCATGGTAGATGGTGGCGCTGCCCGCCAGAGCACCTGTGTGGGACGAGGCCGCCTTGGCCCCGGCTGCAAAGCGCCCGCCCTTGATAACCACCACGGGCTTGGTGCGCGAGGCGGCGCGGGCGGCGGACATGAACTTGCGGGCCTGGGTGATGCCTTCCACGTAGAGCAGGATGGCGCTGGTCTTGCGATCCATGGCCAAATAGTCCAGCAGATCGCCAAAGTCCACGTCAGCCATGCCCCCCATGGAGACCATGCAGGAAAAGCCGATGTTGCGGGGGTTGGCCCAGTCCACCACAGCCGAGAGAATCGCACCAGACTGGGCCACGAAAGCCAGCGATCCCTGCAGGGCGGCCATGTGGGTGAAGGTGGCGTTGAGGTGGCATTGGGGCGCCATCATGCCGATGCAGTTGGGGCCCAGGATGCGCAGCCGATGGGGGCGCGCCGCCTGGAGCATGGCCTCCTGGAGGCGTCGGCCCGCCTCGTTGCCGCCTTCCGAAAACCCGGCTGAGAGGACCACCGCCGCCTTGGTGCCCATGCGGCCCAGGGCATCGATCACCTCGGGGACGCCTGCGGCCGGAACGCAGACCACAGCCAGGTCCGGAGGCTTGGGCAGTTCGCTCACATCGCCATAGGTCTGCTGGCCGCGCACCGGGGTGCGGTGGCGGTTGACCAGGAAAATCTCGCCTGTGAAACCGTCGTCCAGCAGGTTACGCGCCACCATGTCGCCCACCGAAGCAGGCTTGCTGCTGGCACCCACCAAGGCGACGGACTTGGGGGTAAAGAAATGGTCCAGATGAATTGTGCTCATGGAAGATACCTCTGGTCTGCGCGGCGCCCAGCCTCATGCCTGCGTCGTTGACTGCTCAGGAATATGATACAACCATATGGTATCGTTGGGTTTCGTGACACAACGACATCGCGCAGTCTGTTTCCTCCATCTCATGGCGCCATGGATACCCAGACGACCCAGCACGCTTGGCCAGCTGCCCTGGAAGAAGAGGCGAGACAGTACCGGCGCCTCCTGGAAGAGCTTGGTTGGCCTGCGGACGAGCCCTGTGGGGCAGCCTGTCTGCGCCTGTGGCTGGCGAGTCCCTTGTGCCGGGAGGCCATCCAGACCGATCCCGGGTTGTGGCGCGCCTTCTGGGAGCAGCACTTGCCCATTGGGGCCGGGCAGGTCCGCCAGCGCCTGCAGGCCGCTTTGGCGGGCAGCTCAGGCCAGCAGGCCCAGCATCGCCTGCATCAGGCGATACGCCGCGAGCATGTGGCCATCGCCGCCCACGACATCCTGGGAAGCGCCACGCTGGAAGAAGTGTTTGCCGCCCTGTGCGCCTTGCAGGAGGAGGCCGTGGTTCTGGCGCTGCAAGTGGCCAGCGCTGCCTTGCCGCAGCCCCACAAGCCCCCCCGGGACGATCATGGCCGGCCAGTCCCCCTGGTGGTCCTGGCGCTGGGTAAGCTGGGGGGTCTGGAGCCCAATTTCTCGTCTGATCTCGATCTACTGTTTGTCTTTCCGGACGAAGAGTGCGCCAGGGATGGTGCTGTGGCCCCTGGCCAATTTTACGCACAGGAAGCCCAGCGCCTCATAAAAATCCTCAATGACCGCATGATGGCCGGGGGTTCCTTCCGGATCGATACCCGCTTGCGGCCCTTTGGCGGCAGCGGTCCTTTGGTGATGAGCTGTGCTGCCCTGGAGCGGTATTACGAGGAGCATGGCCGCGAGTGGGAGCGTTGCGCGTTGATCCGCTTGCGCCCCATAACAGGGCAGGGGGTTCGGCAGGTGCAGGCGTTGCTGGAGCATCTGCGGCCTTTTGTCTATCGAAAATATCTGGATTATGGGGCCATTGGCGCCCTGCGTGACGTGCATGCCATGATCAGCCGCCAGGCGGCGCGGCGCGGTGCAGCCGAAAACATCAAGATCGGCCCCGGGGGCATCCGCATGGTGGAGTTCGTGGTACAGGTGCAACAGCTGATCCATGGCGGCAGGAACATCGAGCTGCAACAGGGCTGCCTGCTGGAGACGTTGCAGGTGTTGCGTGAGCAGCGGCTGCTGCCGCCGGCTCATGTGAAGCTTCTGGATGAGGCCTATCGCTTGCTGCGCACGCTGGAAAACCGCCTGCAGGAGATGCAGGCACACCAGATCCATACCCTGCCCCAGACGGGCACAGAGCAGGTGCGTCTTGCCCATGCCATGGGGTGGCCAGACTGGCAGACCCTGGTTGCCCACTTGGATGCCATGCGTCACCAGGTCATGACCATCTTTTCCGAGGTCTTTGCCACAAACCGGGCCCCGCCTCGGGGCAATGCAGCCTGGCATGAGGAATTGCGCCTCCTCTGGCAGGAGATGCCGGGCAATGGTCAGTGTGCCGAGGTCCTGGAACGGTTGGGTTTCAAGGATGCGCCGTCCATCCAGCACGAGCTCCAGTCACTCCAACAGAGCAGGTTCATCATGCGTCTCAACGCCCGGGGCAAGCAGTGGCTGGAACAGGTGATTCCCGAGACCCTGCTGGAGGCAGTGCAATTACCCAGTGCTTCTTTGCAACACAAGGCCGTGCAGCGTTTGTGCGCTTTATTGCAGGCCATCGGCCAGCGCAGCGGTTATCTGGCGCTGATGGCTGAACATGCCCAGGTTTTGCGGCGCCTGATGCATCTCATCCTGGAAAGCGACTGGATCTTTCAAGCCATCGCCAGGCAGCCTGTATTGCTTGACGAACTGCTACACCCCGTCTTGGTGGACCGGCATGGCCTGCAAAAGGAGTGTGAGGTGATATTGCGGCGCCAGCTGGCTCCTGGCGTGGACCTGGAGCAGGCCATGGATGCCCTGCGCGAAATCAAGGAACGCGCTTTTTTGTCCGTGGCAGCGGCCCAGCTGGATGGGTGTATTGATCCTTTGGGGGTGGGAGAGACCCTGACTGCCATTGCCCAGAGCATCGTGCAAACCTCGCTGACCATGGCCTGGCGCCGATGGTACGAACGGGCCGGGGCAGCGGCTCCGCCGCTGGCGGTGATCGGGTATGGTCGGCTGGGGGCAGGTGAGCTGGGCTATGCCTCCGATCTCGATCTGGTTTTTCTCAGCAACAGCCATGGCATGGATGTCGTGCAGGCTACAGCGCTGGTGCGCCGCCTGATCCACCTATTGAGCACCAGAACCAGGGCGGGGATTGCCTTCCAGGTGGATACCCGCTTGCGGCCCAGTGGCCAGGCCGGGCTGCTCATCGGCACCATTGATGGGTTTGCCGATTATCAATTGCACCATGCCTGGCTCTGGGAGCATCTGGCTTTGGTACACAGTCGTTTCATAGCTGGCGACGAGGCGGTGGGGCGGCGCTTCGAGGCGCTGCGCGAGAGTGTCCTGGCCACGCAGCGCAGTGCCCGGGATGTCTGGCAGGCGGTGCGTGAGATGCGCCAGCGTCTTGCGGTTGCCCTTGAGGGGCACGATGATCTCAAACGCGGCCCCGGTGGTCTGCTGGATGTGCGTTTCATGGCAGCTGGGTTGGTGCTGATCCATGCCGCAGCCCATCCTGCGTTGCTGGAGCCGCGAGGCGTGGTGCCCCTGCTGCAGCGCATGCAGCAGCTTGCCATTGTCCCGCCGCAGGAACTCGAGCACCTGCTTGCGGATTACATCCGGCTGTTGGAGGTGGAGCAGCGTCAGCTCTTGCGTGGCATGCCTGATGACGATGATCTGCACGCCAAGGTGGCAGCCATTCGCGCCCGCCTGGCGGGGATGTGGGATAATACCCCTTGGCTTGCCTGATGAAAGGCGGCTGAGGTTGGCTATAATGAACCCAAGCCCGCCTTGATGCGCAGGGGTGTGGGCGGGAGGAGTGGATATGGTGCAGATACCGTTTGGTGATCGCGATGGCTGGATCTGGATGGATGGGGTCATGGTGCCCTGGCGTGAGGCCAAGGTGCATGTGTTGACCCATACGCTGCACTACGGCGCGGGTGTCTTCGAGGGGGTGCGCGCCTACAAGACCCCCCGGGGCACGGCAATCTTCCGTCTTGCCGAGCACACCAAGCGTCTGCTGCGTTCCGCCCATGTGATCGGCATGGCCATGCCCTTCGAAGAGGCCACATTGCAGGAGGCCCAGCGCCAGGTGGTGGTGCGCAACGGCCTGGAAGCAGCCTACCTGCGCCCGCTGGCTTTCTATGGCGACGAGGCCATGGGGCTGCATGCCAAGGGACTCAGAACGCATGTCATGATTGCTGCCTGGCCCTGGCCAACCTATCTTGGCGATGAAGCCCTGGAAAAGGGCTTGCGGGTCAAGACCTCCTCATTCGTGCGCTGCCCACCCAACGCCATGCTCTCCAAGGCCAAGGCGGTGGGGCCCTATATCAACTCTATCATGGCCCTCGCCGAAGTGAGCGCCGCTGGCTACGATGAGGCGCTTTTGCTGGATGGCAACGGCTATGTGGCCGAGGGTAGTGGCGAGAACATCTTCGTGGTCCGCGACGGGATATTGTTCATGCCAGAGTCTGGGACGGCCCTGGATGGCATCACCCGGGCCACGATCATCACCCTGGCCCAGGAACAGGGTCTCGAGGTGCGGGAGCGCCGCTTGACCAGGGACGACATCTATCTGGCCGATGAAGCCTTTTTCACCGGGACGGCCGCCGAGGTCACCCCCATTCGCGAGCTTGACGACCGCAGGATCGGTGCAGGCACGCGAGGTCCTGTGACCGAGCGCCTGCAAAAAACCTATCTGGACCTGGTGCATGGCCGCCTCGATATCCATGACGATTGGCTGACGCTGGTGCAGTAGGATGGATATGGAACCTGCTACCATCGAGCAACCCAGGAAAGGTGAGGGGACGCCCAATGCGGTGCGTCATATGGATGTGCATGCCAACGAGCTGCCTGCCTACTGTCCCACAGCACAGATGAGCCTGTGGAATGCGCATCCCCGGGTGTATCTGCCGCTGGAGCGCATGGGTGATGAGGCCAGGTGCATGTATTGCGGGACGCTCTTTCGGCTTGTGGACTGAGCTTTGGGTTGCATGAAGACCCTTGTCCAGGCGTAATCAAGTCAAAGCCATGAAAACCCGGTGGCTGGCTCCGCGCAGCAAGGGGTTTATCCCCTCGGGTATCCGCGGGCGCTTCGGGCAGGGCTGTGGCGAACAGCTGGTGATCTACGGGCAGTCCGCATTTTTTATATTCAGTCTAGGCGTGCTGCTGGTCACCGTGGGATACCTGGCTGGACATATCCCAGGAGCGCTGGGTGTCCTGCTGTTTTGCGTGGTGTTGTGGCTGATGGTGCGGCCACGCCTGCCGGGGCTGTTGTTGAAGCGCTTGCAGGCTGTGCCCATGGATCATGCCCGGGCCAAGGGGATCATTGTCCTCGTTGAGGAGTTGGCGCGACGCAGTGCTATTACCCGGCCCCCTGCGGTGTATTATGCGCCATCGCCCTCCCCAAACGCCTTCGTGGCCAGGGTGGCAGGGCGCCATGTGATCTGCCTGACCGCAGGGTTGCTGGCCATGTTGTCGCCCCGGGAGCTGGCGGCTGTGCTTGCCCATGAGGTGAGCCATTTGCACGCCAACCATACCTGGCTGATGGTGCTCAGCGCCCAGGTGGTACGCATGCTGTTGCTGTTGGCCATGACAGCCCAGGCGGTGTGGTGGGGTGTGTTGCCTGTCATGTGGGCCAAGGGGCAGCTGCATGCCTGGCTGGTGGATTGTGCCATTTTGCTGTTGCCCACAATAGCGGCCATCCTGCAGCTGGCCCTGTGTCGCCGCTGCGAGCTGGCAGCGGATCGGCAGGCGGCATTGCTCACCGGTGATCCTGGCGGCCTGATGGCCGCCTTGCGCCGTCTCGATGGGCACGCCCGCTCCTGGTCCGATGAGGAACGGCCGAGGGTCACAGATGGGGCCTGGCTGTTCTGGCTGCGCAGCCACCCCTCCACAAGTTGCCGCCTTGAGCATCTGCGACGACTCAGGCCGGATGCCATCCAGCAGGGCAGCGCGCAAGGGACACGCATGATCGATCACCTGCTGGCGTTGCGCCAACCCTCAACCCAGAGGCCATGAACCCAGGGGTTCAGTCCCTCATGACAGGCTCCCTGATGCGCGCCCCTCAAGGACTGTCCTGGCATCCTGCCGTGGACGCCTGGTGGCATGAAACGTTCGCTGCGCCCACCGCGGTTCAGCAGCGTGCCTGGCCGGTGCTGGCCACGGGCCAGGATGCCCTGCTGGTGGCCCCCACGGGTTCCGGCAAGACCCTCGCTGCCTTTCTCCCCGTCATTGACCGGCTGGTGCGCCAGGGGTTGGCTGGCGCCTTGCCGCGCCACACGGTGGCGCTGTATGTCTCCCCGCTGCGGGCGCTGGCTACGGATGTGGCCTGCAATCTAGAGGTTTCCTTGGCGGGCATCGCCGCGAAGCTGCTGCAGCTTGGCTTTGCCGAGCTGCCCATGCGCTATGCGGTACGCCACGGAGATACACCGCCTGCCGTGCGCCGCGCCATGGTGCGCAAGCCACCCCAGCTCTTGATGACCACGCCTGAATCGCTTTACCTGCTGCTGGGCAGCGCCTCGGGCAGGGCCATGCTGGCCCATGTGGAGACGGTGATCGTCGATGAGCTCCATGCCCTGGCCGGCACCAAGCGCGGCGCCCATCTGGCGTTGTCGCTGGCGCGGCTGGAGCGGCTTGTGCAACGGCCGCCGCAGCGCATCGGCCTGTCGGCCACAGCAGCCCCGCTCAAGGAGCTGGCCGCCTTTCTTGTGGGCTGCGACCCCCAGACCGGCAATGGTTTGCCGAGGCCCTGTGCCATTGTCAATGCCTCAGCCCCACGCCCCATGGACCTGGGCCTGCTGCTACCCGGCCATCCCCTGGGGGCGCTGATGAGCAGCGAAGCCTGGGAGGAGCTCTACAACCAGTTGGCACAGCTTGCTGCAGCGCACCGCAGTACGCTGCTTTTCACTCGTACTCGGAGAGCTTGTGAGCGGGCCGCCCGGGCTCTGGCACAGCGCCTGGGCGAGGAGCTGGTCATGGCCCACCATGGCAGTCTTTCCCAGGCCCAGCGCCAGCTGGCCGAGCAACGCCTCAAAGCAGGCAGCCTGCGGGTGCTGGTGGCCACCGCCTCGCTGGAGTTGGGGATTGACGTGGGGGCCGTGGACCTGGTCTGCCAGCTGGGCTCGCCGGGGGCGGTGAACACCATGTGGCAGCGTGCCGGGCGCTCCGGCCATGGTGTGGGCGGCCATCCCAAGGCGCGCCTCGTGCCGCTGTCCCGCAACGATCTTGTGGAATGCACCGCCGTGCTGCATGCCATGGCCCAGGGCGTGTTGGACGAGACACCCGCCACGCCGCCAGCGCTGGACGTGCTGGCGCAGCATGTGGTGGCGGAGGTGGCAACCCAGCCGGAAGGGATAGCCCAGGATGCATTGTTCGCCATGTATCGCCATACCTGGGCCTATCGGGGACTGGATGCGGCGGCCTTCGAGGCGGTGGTAGCCATGCTGTGCCACGGTTATGGCGGCGAGAGCGTGCAGCGCCCAAGCTGGCTGTTGCGCCATGGCAACCCGGCGATGCTGCGCGCCCGGCGCGGGGCACAGCTTGCGGCCCTGACAGGCGGCGGCGCCATCGCCGACCAGTTCGACTACGACGTCTGCCTGGTGGCCGATGGGACGCGGTTGGGTGCGGTCAACGAGGACTTTGCCCTGGAAAGCCTTGGGGGCGACGTCTTTCAGCTGGGTAACCGCGCCTACCGCATTTGCTGGGTGCGCGGCGGCATCGTCTGGGTGGAAGAGAGTGCTCACGCAGCGGCCACAGTCCCCTTCTGGCTGGGGGAAGCGCCGGGCTGCAGCCCGGCCTTGTCCGCAGCCATCTCGCAGATCCTCGAGGGTTGTGCCGCACGCCTCGGCGCGCAGGGCAGCGACCAGGCGCTGGCGTGGCTTGCCGCCATCCCGGGCGTCACTCCGGAGGCGGCAAGGCAGCTGACCGCCTACCTGGTGGAGGCCAGCGCTGTGTTGGGCGCATTGCCAAGCAGACACCATGTGGTACTGGAGCGCTTTTTCGACGACTTGGGCGACCAGCACCTGGTCATCCATGCCCCGCTGGGGCAGCGCGTCAACAAGGCACTTGGGCTCGCATTGCGCAAGCGTTTCTGCCGCCGCTTCAACTTCGAACTGCAGGCCGCCGCCTCGGATCACGGCGTGCTGCTGTCGCTGGGGCCCAGTCACAGCTTCCTGTTGAGCGAGGTCATGGGGTATCTCGCGCCGCAGACAGTCGGCCACGTGCTGGTGCAAGCGCTGCTGTCGGCCCCCATGTTCACCACACGCTGGCGCTGGAACAGCACCATTGCTCTTGCCGTGGCGCGACGCCACGGCGGCAAGCGCCGCCCGGCGCAATGGCAGCGCCAGGATGCCGAGGACCTGCTCACCCAGGTGTTTCCCATGCAGCTTGCCTGCGCCGAGAACCTGCATGGCCAGCGCGAGGTCCCCGACCATCCCCTGGTGCAGCAGACCATCAGCGACTGTCTACAGGAAACCATGGATCTCGCCGGTCTTGTCGAGTTGCTGCAGGGGCTGCGGGATGGCGCAGTACAGCTGGGCTTTTGCGATGGGCACAAGCCCTCGGTACTGGCCCAGGAACTGCTGGTTGCCCGCCCCTATGCCTTTTTGGATGATGCCCCAGCCGAGGAGCGCCGGACTCGCAGCGTGGGCCCGGGCCCGGCATGCCCTGGTGAGCACCTGCTGGATGCGGTAGGCGTCGCCAACCTGCGCAACCAGGCCCATGGGATGGTCTGCAGCGCAGACCGCCTGGAGGAGTGGTTGCTGGACGCGGGCTTTGTGGTAGCCACAGCTGGCGAAGACCTGGGCTGGACAGATTGGTTCGCTGCGTTGTGCAAGGAGGGCAGGGCCAGGCAGGTCGCGCTGCCCGATGGCCAGCGGCTCTGGGTGGCCGACCAGCATGGCGAGCTGTTGCAGCGGCTGCACCCCGCAGCACAACTGGAGCCAGCAAGGCCAGAAGCCGAGGTCTTCGCCCAAGAGGCCCCTTTGCTTGGGGCTGAGGCAGCGGACGTGGCATTGCGTACCTTGCTGCGCCATCGCGTGCAGGCCATGGGTCTGTGGGATGGCGAGGAACAGGAACTCGCCGCAGCGCTCGGCGTGACCGCGGCAGCATGCCGCAAGGTCATGGCACAGCTGGTGGCCGAGGGCGCGGTGCTGCAGCTGGCTGCCAGCTCAGGCGGGCACGCGTTGTGGTGCGGCAGGCAGCTTGCCAGGCGCTGCAGGGAGCAGGCCAGCAGGGCCAGCGCTGCGCGGATGATCCATTCCCAAAATCCTGCAGACACTGCCACCTGGAGGTGTTTCCTGGGGGCCTGGCATGGTCTGGCTGTGGGCGAGCCTGCCCAAACCCCGCAAGATGACATGGCACTCCAGGTTGTCATGGAACGCTTGGCTGGGCTGCCGTTGCCTGCGGCTGTCTGGGAGCAGGCCATTTTCCAGGCACGCCTGCCTCATTTGCGCCCGGCGGCCCTGGATGCCCTGCTGCATACCGGCCGGTGGGTATGGCTGCGCCCCGAGCCGCCTGCCCACGGCACCTGGCGGGGCAGCAGCCTGCGTCATGTGCCCGTGGCGCTGCTTTCCCGCAGCGACCTGCCCTTGTGGCTGGCATGCCGGGGCGTGCCGCCAGGGTCTGTGCAGCCTTCGGGCCGGGCTGCCTTGGTGCTGGCCGCTCTGGAGCGCCATGGCGCTTTGTTCGGCGATGAGCTGCTGAGCGCCGCAGGGGGAATGCTGGGTTGCGAACTGGAGCAAGCCCTCCGGGAACTGGTGGCCCTGGGGCTTGTGCGCTGCGATGGCTGGTCTGGGTTGCGCGCGCTGCTTGCAGCAGCGCCTCTGCGATCCCGCCACAGGCACCAGAGACGCCGGGCAGCAGAGGATAGGTTTACCGAGGCGGGGCGCTGGGTGGCGCTCAGTCATGCCTCTGGCGCAGATCCAGAACGATGGGTCTGGCGCATGGCCGAGATGCTGCTCAGGCGCCATGGCATCGTGTTTCATGAACTGCTGGCCCATGAACCCATGAGCCCGCCATGGCGGGCGCTGCGTGCCGCCTGGCGCACCATGGAAGCAAGGGGCGAGATCCGCATGGGGCGTTTCGTGGCCGGCTGCTCCGGCGAACAATACGCCCTGGAAGAGGCCATTACCCTGTTGCAGCGCATCCAGGTGCAAAAGCCTGCGGGACAGGATTGGCTGCTGCATGTCACAGATCCGGTTCACACCGCCAGTCTGCGCCAGCAGCAACGCCCGTCAACTGCCAACGCCTGGGTGCGCTACCGCGACGGCATGCTGCTGCAGGAACGCGAGCCAGAAATGGCCCCCTTGCAGCGGGGTAGTACCTTGTCGCTGGTGCAGCGCCTGGGCTGAGGTTACGCCTTTTGGCCGGGGGAGCGTCCGCTTACCGCCGTAGGGCATGCCCTTCATGGTTGGGCCTGCCAGGGGTCGCTAACATGGTCAACGTCTGTATCCCCCAGTCGACTATACTTTGCAAAGTCTTGCGGACATGGGGCGGTTATTGCCGTGCGGCCACGGCGAGTGATTACTGAACCCCATTGAACCCAATAAAGATATAGGAGGAAATATGGCGCAGAACCTCACGTTCTATCAGGAAATAGCCGATGCTTTCCTGCAGGCCGACCAGATGGCCACTGGCCTGCCCCAGTATCTGGGTTTTCGCATCACAGGCTTCGAACCCGGCAAGCTGTTCGCCGAGATGGAGGTGCGTCCCGAGCTGTTGACGCCCATTGGCAACATGCATGGTGGTGTGGTGGCGGCGTTTTGCGATCATATGCTGGGGACGGTCTGTTATCCCCATATGCCGACCGGCTATTGGGCGGCCACCACCGAGTTCAAGCTCAACCTGACAGCACCCATCAGCCGTGGCGTAGTCAAGGCGGTTGCCAGCGTCATGGTGATGACCAGATCCACGGCGGTGATCCGCATTGACATGGAAAATGAAGGGCGGGCGGTGTGTTGTGCCCAGGGTACCTGCCTGTTGCGCGCTCCCAAGTGAGCCAGATCACATCATCGCCATGACTGATCACTGGCATTGATGCACTGACTGCGTCAACCACGGGCCCCTCCGCAGCCCCTCGGCTGGCGGGGCTCTTGGGCTCCCACACGTCATATCCCCGCCTCCCGCCAGGGCAACCAGACGGTGAACGTGCTGCCTGCACCGGGTATG
>WOZS01000028.1 GCA_011620135.1 Gammaproteobacteria bacterium | reverse complement strand
GGGGGAAGGTGGCAAAGCTGCCAACGAGAAAATTACCTAGGGCGCGCCGCAGCGGCTATTGCGCTGCAGCGCCACATCCATCAGCCGTGGCGGGGGCAGTCGCAGGTCGGCCATGAGCTGCGCATAGGCCGCAACGCCCTGGTGTTGCAAGACCTGCAGCCGGGAATTGCTGCGTCGTTCCGCGCCGATGGTGGATGCGCTGCGGTTCTGGTAGTCGTGGCCGGGCAGAACGATCGTGGCGTCGTCCAAAGCCAGCAGGCTGAGCAGGCTCTCCGCTTGCTGGCTGGCATCACCGCTGGGCAGATCGGTGCGTCCGGTACCATCGATGAATAGGGTATCTCCTGTCAACAGGCGCTGGGGCTGCCCTGGAATCAGAAAACAGCAGGAATCAGCGGTATGGCCAGGGGTGTGCCAGACCTTGATGGCCAGGCCGCCACAACCACAGCACAAGGTATCCTGGTCCAGCAATGGTCGGGTGACACACGCTGGAGCCGACTTGCCAAACCGGACCAACTGGCAAGCAGTGGCCTGTTGGAGGTCATGCAGGGCTGTGACATGATCGGCATGGGTGTGGGTATCCACGGCCAGCAGCAGATGCATGTCGAGATCGGTCAACAGCTTGCAATAGCGTGGCATCTGTTCCAGAACGGGATCGAACAACAGGGCATCCCCACAGACCCGATGCGCCACCAGATAACTGAGCGTGCAGCTCTCGGGGTCACTGAGCTGCCACAGGATCACAGGGTCATCCCCAGGAGTCAGGAGGCGTTGCGTCATCAACTTATTACCTAAATAAATAAGAAAGCCCACTATTTATTCAGTCATCATACTTCTGTCTGGGCAAGAGGTGCAACACAAGCTGTGGTTGGGAAAAGGACGCGACGGTGGGCGCGGAGCCTATTGGGGCGCGCGCACTGGCACACCGGCCGGGAACTGCGGCAAGCCTTGGCGGATGATTTTACAGGTTTGCGACCTTCCGATCCGGACTGCCGTGCTGTTGCCTTCCGCCTCGCCGTTCGCCCGGCAGACGGAGCAATGCCTGTCCAGGCGGTTGCCTTTTCTGCAGTTTTCTGATCACTGCAAGGCGCAAAAACGCACAGTAGCCCCGAGGCAAGATCTATACTGATCAGCAACATGCCTGCGGCTATGACAAGCCGCACGGTTCGGAGCGTTACTGTGCGCAGCAGTCATTTGCCTGCGAGCGCAGCCGTAAAAGCTGAGTGATTGACTACCATGGCAATGAGGAGGAAAGGTGCTCAAGAGATTCAATACACTGATCTGGGTTACCAGCCTCTCTTTGTCGTTATTGTTGTTAAATTGTTGGGCCAGCCAAGGCACCGAAGCCCTGGGTCAAACGTGGGCCAGCCAGTTCAATCAAATAGCCAGGGCAACCAGAGATTATCCCTATGGCTTCGGCCAAGGTTATATGTCGGTGGCCAACAGCCCGGAGCAAAATAGCCGGGAGTACGAAGCAGTTGCTCAGACCGGTGCAACTTGGCTACGGGTCATGATCGACTGGAACACCATTGAGGGTAAAAAGGGCCAATTCAACTGGGGCTGGCTGGACCACATAGTCGATGAGGCGCAAAGGCACGATCTTCAAGTGCTGGGCATTATCGGTTTCACGCCGCCCTGGGCACGATTAGCAGGATTTTCCTCACTTTTCCCCAGCGCTCCGCCTGCCAATCCCGCTGATTTCGCCAAGTTTTGCGCTCAAGTGGTCCAGCGCTACGGGAACCAGATTGCCCACTGGGAGATCTGGAACGAACCAAATTTGCCCATCTTTTTCGGTTTCGCCGCTAAAAGGGTCGAGCGTTATGCCGAGATGCTTAAAGTGGCTTACCCGGCGATTAAGGCGATTCAACCCGAAAGCACGGTATTGGTGGCTGGACTGAGCCCCTTGAATGGCGTCGACTCACCGCCAGGATTTCTTCAACAGCTATACGATGCCGGCATAAAAGGTTTTTTTGACGCGGCCGCAGCCCATCCCTACGTATTCCCGGATGGATTGGCTGTAGACCCTGTCAACGGTTGGTCCGATGTGGACCGCATGCATCAAGTCATGGTTGCCCACGGCGACAGCAACAAGAAGATCTGGCTAACCGAGCTGGGCGCCCCAACTTGTGATTGCAACAGCGGGGTCAGTCAACAAGAACAAGCCAAGCAGATTACCGATCTGCTCACTGCCGCAGCCCGAACCAGCTATACAGGGCCAGCATTTATCTACAGCATCCGCGATTCCAATACCGCCAATCGTGGCAGTCGCGAAAGCAACATGGGTGCCCTGCTCACTACGGACTGGCAGCCAAAGTTTACCGCGAGCGTGCTGGTACGTTCATTGGAGCACCTGGAACGCGCTTCCAGCACCCATGAATGGCACCAATCTCAATGACCGCACCTCCGCACGCCTAGGTTTGGCTGTGCTGGTTCGGGGAGGTGCAAAGCAATCAACCAAAGAGTCCTCCAGGAAAATCCGGGAGGTCATGCCAAAGGCACAGCTTGGCTCATGCCATACGGCGGGTTATACTACAGCAGTTCTGTCCGCAGGTGGCTTCACCATCAGCCTCATGACCAGGAAACGCTGCATGCACGCACTCCGCCTGACTCTCATTTCCTTTGCCATAGCCTGGCCAGGCATCCCGTATGCCCAAGGCACAGGCGGCCCCTGGCCAGGCACCCAGCAACAGGGTTCAGGTAGTGCCTGGCCAGGTGCTCCGTCGCCAGGGCAACCGGGAGCACCCGTTCCGGGCCCCAATACGCAAACCCAGAATGCACCCCAGGTGGCCTGTGATGCCGATGACCCCAGGCTTGCCCAGCTGGGTAGTGTCCTGCAGACCATCGAGCAGGGGCAACCCATCGACAAACCGATCACCATCTCGGAGGCAACCTTCATTCACATGGAGCCCCAGGCTCTCCTGGCGCTGGGCGACCAGTATGTGGTCATCCAGCCGGGTTGCCGCCATCTGCTGCCCCTGCACAGCAAGCTCACCCAGCCGGTGACAGCTCCATACCAGATGCTGCGTCCCAGGATCCTGCAGGCTGCCGCCCAGCAGAACCAGGCGCTGCTGCAGTTCCTGCGGGACAACTTCCGGGCCAGCAGCCTGCCCGCCCATGAGGCAGCGCAGCTGGCCGGCGCTTACCTCTCGCTGGGAGACAAGGCGGCCAAGGCCCTGGCAGATACCTTTGCCCTGCCCACCAATGTCAATGGCATGCTCCTGGAAGGAAGCCTTTTTCAGGCCCTTGGTGGACGCAGCAATCAGCCTGCACAGGCCACCATCACGGTGCGCAATCTGCATCCTGAGATTCGGCTGTCAGACCCGCCGGCCGACAAGCTGATGGTGTTCGACCTGGCCACCCCGGAAGATCCACAGGAGCTCATCTGGTTCCGGGATACGCTGCGCTCCACCTTGGCGGGTATCGGTATTACCGTGGTGCCTCGCAACCCCTATTACTCAAACACCCTCTCAATGCCCGAGGCCAAAGGGGACAATGTCTCCTCCAGGGAGGGTTCTGAGACCACGTGGTATCGCCGCCTGCTGCAGCGCATCGGCATCTGATCCTGTCTGATTTCCTGGCCAGAGACCGCACAACTTGTAAGTTGTGCGGTGACAATCAGGGCTGGGCGACTCCCCAGTAATGGTAATTCATCGGACGCGGTCCCGGTAGATACATCGTCTGTAGGTCCGTCAACCAAAAACCGGTTTCCCTCAGCAGGACTGGAATATCCCGGTTCAGCTGACATCCGCCACCCAGCGCAGCCCAGATGGGCGTCAGGCGATCCTGCCAGCGGCGCACTCCGGGATCTGGCGCAGCGCCATGTTCGCAGAACAGCAATTGACCGCCGGGCTTGAGCACACGACGTATCTCCCGCAAGGCGCGCTGCGGTTCCTTGATGGTGCACAGGGCAAAGGTCATCACCACGGAATCGAAACTGGCATCTTCCATGGGGATATTCTCGGCCTCGAGCCCCAACAGTTCCACGGTCAGTCCGGCGCGCTGCGCCCTCTTGCGCGCCAGATGATTCATGGCCAGGGCAGGATCGAGCCCCGTGAGCGACTGAATCCGGTCTTTATCGTAATGAGCCAGGTTCAACCCGGTACCCATACCGATTTCCAGCACCCGGCCACTGGCCAGGGGGACCACCTTCTGTCGTTGCTGCTGCATGGGAGAGGTGCCACAGAACCAGTCAATCAGATAGGGCAGCAGCCTGCGTTCATACCAGCCGGGATTGCTGCCCGCACACCCCTGTGTTTTGTGGCGGTTTTCCATATTCACCTTCCATATTCTGCTTGGTTGCAATGCATGTGTGAGCCTATAACATGAACCTTGCTGCATCTAACTATAACATTGCCACCAATGCCACTTTGTACGTCCCACAAACATTAACTAACCTTAGTCGTTTACTTTGCCCTTCATTTCACTTGTTCTCCTAGGCGCCTTTGCTGCCAGTTGATCTTGGAGCTGGCCCTTTGAACCATTGCCAGCTAGCGGGGGGCATCGTTAGCTAGAAATGCAGGAAGTTGGGGGAACCAGGGTCAGTTTATAGGGTTCGGTTTGGTTTTTAGCAGATCTTGTCATGTATAGCTGACGGAGTTAGCCAGGTAGAGAGGTCTTGTTATGTTTGAGTTGTGGCCACAGCTGGTGGCGCGATTTGTGAAAAGCGGGTGGCAAGCTTTGGTAGCTGCCAGCGCGGCTTGGGGATGGCTCATTATTTTGGCCCTCAATTTATGGCCTGCCCATGAAGCAGCCTTGGATCAACTACTGGGTGAGGGGCAAGGGGCTGTCTATGTGTGGTGTTTCTTCTGGGATGCCTATTTCGCTATATTTGCATTGTTTTTTGTATTCGGTGTTTTCCATGACAGCATTCAACACCCATTCATCATGCCACTGGCACGCTGGATTTGCTCACGTTACCCCGGGTTTGAAGCCTTCCGGGCGAGAGAGCCGGAGTCGGCCTCGAGCAAGGAATATGTGCTGGCTATTATGTTAAATTTTGCCGGAATAGCAACATTGGCAGCCCGCTTTGTTATCGTCCGCCATTCCAACTGGTTTGGCGACAGTTCTCTCTCTCCCACAGAGCTTCCTTGGCTAGTCCATCCAATCGGGGTGATTTTGGATCTCGCCATTGTTCTTTACCTGACTACGGTCTTGTTCCGTCGCTACAAGCTGGACGCCGAAAACGTGCCTATCGGGACAAGGAGTGCGGATCAGTACGTCAGGGATGTGAATCGGCGTATATTTCGTGAGATGCTGCCCATGCTGGGATTAGGCATCATCGTCCCAGCATTAGAAGTTTCACTCAATCTGTGGCTTTACTAGGGAGGATCAACCCCTTGGCTGGGAATACCCAGGACCATCGCCAAAAGGGAGAAACCCCTAGTCATACGGCCCGGAACGTTCTATCATCCCTCACCAGGCATCCTTCAGGAAGGTGGCCTGAGGGCATCCCTCATCATGGCCCAGCCCTGCCAACAGGACAAGGGTTCGTCAATAGGAGCTGCCATGGCGGAACATGATTTTCCAGGAAGGCTCGTGCATTTCTATATCCATGAGAACGATCGCCATGGCACCATGCTGCTGTGGCAGTGGCTCCTGGAAGAGGCCAACCGCCTCGGTATTCGTGGCGGGACTGCCTTCCAGGCAATAGCTGGTTTCGGGCAACACCATGCCTTGCACGAGCGGCATTTCTTCGAGCTTGCCGGCACCCTGGCGGTCAAGGTAGAGTTCACCGTCAGCGCCACAGAAGCCGACAAGCTGTTGGCTGTGGTGGCGAAAACCCAGCGGGCGATTTTTTATACCGTCGCCCCGGCCCGGTTTGGTATTCTCAATGCGGCTGACCCTGCAACGAATACCACAGGATCACCTGAATAAGCATCGCTCAGGTGGCCTGGTCTGCCTTGCTCAAGGCCCTCAAGGAATGGGGTTTTCTTGCACCATGAGATCAGCACCAGACACTTTGCTCCTGGTGGAGCGCCGCCTGCGGCGTCGTTTTTTCTGGGGCTGCCCCGGCTCGTTTTCTGCCACCTGCCACGGTGGCGTCTCGGCAAGCTGCACCACGCCCGGAGAGGCGGAGAACTCGTAGCGCTCCCGCCAGAACGCCACAAGCTTTTCAGGGATTGCCTCCACCCCGCTGCGGGCACGAAGAAAAAAGAAATCGCAAGCAGCCCGGAATCGGGGGTGTTGCTGCAAGGCATCGAGATGTTTCTGTTCGCGTCGCAGGAACAAGGGCTGCAGCACCAGGATCTCGTCTGCAATCGCCCGGAAACGCCTTGGCATGGCCAGCCGTTCAAAATGGGTATAGGAGACAAGGATGCGGCGCATGACGCGCTGGGATGCCAAGGCCCCTTGGCCCTGGGCCACCAAGGTGTGGTACAGGGCCGGCCACAGTAAGGCAGCCATCAAAAAAGCCGGGGTGACAGGCTTGCCCTGCTTGAGGCGCAGATCGGTGTCGCACATCACATGATGCAGCAGATTATGCAGCAAGGGATCCTGGGCCAGGAGCAAAGTCCTGCACTCTGGAAACAGGGACTCCAAAAGCCCATAGCGCAACAATCCTTCCAGCGTGGGCTGGGCATAGCCACCCAGAAAGCATTTCATGAGCTCATCAAACAGGCGGGCCGGCGAGACCTCATCTAAGGAAGGGCGCAGGCGCAACAGGGCCTCATGGGTTTCTGCTTCCAACTGGAAACCCAGCTTGGCGGCAAAGCGTACCGCCCGCAGCATGCGCACTGGGTCCTCCCGGTAGCGCTGCTCCGGGACGCCGATCATGCGAATGACCCCGTCCCGCAGGTCTTCAAGCCCCTTGACAAAATCCATGATGGTATGCCCGATGGGGTCATAGTACAGGGCATTGATGGTGAAATCGCGCCGCTGCGCATCGTCCTCGATGGAGCCATAGCAATTGTCGGCCAGAATCCTGCCGCTGGAGGCCAGCACATCGCACGCCTGGTGGCTGGCGCGGAAGGTGGCCACCTCCACCACCTCGGCACCGAACAGCACATGCACCAGCCGAAAGCGCCGCCCGATGATCCGGGAGCGGGGAAAAATGGCCCGCACCTCTTCCGGTCTGGCGTTGGTGGCCACGTCGAAGTCCTTGGGATCCAGGTTCAGCAACAGGTCGCGCACCCCGCCACCCACCACAAAGGCATCGAAGCCCTTGTCGCGCAATGTGGCGACCACGCTCCTGGCTTGCTTGGAGATGGCTTGAATGGGCGGGTTTGCTGTTTCCTGGGTCATCAACCAGGCCTGGTGCCGGCCCTGTGTCATCAGCCCGGTTGGGGCGGGCCTTGATTTTCTCACGCAGTCAATCCCATCGATCGTCACGTACCTGCAGCATGCCCTGTTCAATGCGAACAGGAAAAACATGGATTGGTTCATAGGCCGGTGGTGACAAGGCTTCGCCCGTCACCAGCGAAAAGCGCGCGCCGTGGCGGGGACAGGTGATACAGTCATCACTCACCCGGCCACCACTGAGAATACCGCCATCGTGGGTACATATGTCCTCGACAGCATAGAAGGTTCCGCCCACATTGAACACCGCCACCATGGCATCCTTGATGTCCACCACCCGCAAACTCCCCGGTTGCAGGGTATCTGCTGGCGCCACATCCAACCAATCGGCCATCGCCTTTCCCCATGAAGCCTGATGGGCAGTGGGCCTGCCCATTGTCTCTAGAACAGCACAGTCACGCCGCCCATTCTTCCATCCAGATGCGGGATGGTCAAGCCGCCTCTCCTTAGAAGAGGCCCGACTGCAACCGGGCTGCCTCGGACATACGCTCTGGACTCCATGGTGGATCAAATGAAACCACCACGTCAACTGCTTGGACCGGCGGCAAGGTGGTAAGTTTCGTCTTGACCTCATCAGCCAGCACATCGCCCATGCCACAGCCTGGGGCCGTCAATGTCATGGTGATCCTCACCGCATAGCCGTCGTCGTCCTGCTGAGGCTGAACCTCGCACCCATAGATCAACCCCAGTTCCACCATGTCGATGGGGATCTCCGGATCGTAGCAGGTCCGCAGCATCTCCCAGACCGCCCGTTCCACCTCGGCTGCAGTGGCGTGCTGTGGTAGATCGGGGCGTTCGGGGGGCGGCAGCCCCACAGCATCGGCGTCCTCGCCTTTGATGCGCAACAGCCGGCCGCCATAGGAAACGGTCACACTGCCGCCCAACGCCTGCACCACATCCACCATGGCCCCGTTGGGTAACACCACCTGCTCGCCGAAGGGTACGATGGTGGCCAGACAATCCCGCACGACCTCCTTTTGTTCCGCCATATATATAAGCCCTACTCCGTCTTCGCCGTCCCGTCCTGGCCCTGCAAGGCGTTTTGCAGGGTATGCCAGGGCAAGGTGGCGCACTTGACGCGCATGGGATACTCGCGCACACCCGCCAGGGCGGCGAGCTTGCCCGGTGGCAGCACCGTGCCCTGGCCGGCCAGGTAGCCATGCATGGCATCAAACAGCTGCATGGCAGCGGCTACCGATTGACCCTTGACGGCTTCTGTCATCATGGAAGCAGAGGCCATGCAGATGGCGCATCCTGCGCCCACAAAGCCGATGTCATTGACCGTTTCGTCCTGTACGGACAACTCCACCACCAGCCGATCGCCACAAAGGGGGTTGAACCCTTCCGCCTGATGGGTGTGGGGCTCGAGGCGATGGAAATTCCTGGGTTTCTTGTTGTGCTCCAGGATCAGTTCCTGATAGAGATCGGTGAGTTCTGTCATGCGCTTCCATCCATGGCTTGTTCAGCGAAACAGGTGCCGTACCTTCCCCAGGGCCACCACCAAGGCATCCACATCCGCCATAGTATTGTACAGACCAAAGGAGGCTCTTGTGGTAGCCGCCACGCAGAAGCGCTCCATCACCGGCATGGCGCAGTGGTGGCCGGCCCGCACCGCCACTCCTTCGCTGTTCAGGATAGTACCGATGTCATGGGAATGCACCCCTTCCATGACAAAAGAAACCACGGCGGATTTGTCAGCGGCCGTGCCGATAAGCCGCAAGCCGGGCACCTCAGCGAGGCGATCGGCAGCATAGCGGCACAGCATTTCGTCATGGGCGGCAATGGCCGCCATGCCCATGGTCTCCAGGTAGTCCAGAGCAACACCCATGCCGATGGCGCCTGCGATATGGGGCGTGCCCGCCTCGAATTTTGCCGGGGGTTCGCTGTAGGTGGTTTTCTCGAAACTGACCGAACGGATCATATCGCCACCACCCTGCCAGGGTGGCAGGCTTTCCAGCCACGTCTTCTTGCCGTAGAGCGCACCGATCCCCGTGGGGCCATAGGCCTTATGGCCAGAAAAGGCGTAGAAATCGCAATCCAGCCCCTGCACATCCACCGGCAGATGGGGAATGGCCTGGGCGCCATCCACCAGCACGGGAATACCCTGGCTGTGAGCCATCTCGATGATGGTTTTGACTGGCACCACGGTACCCAGGGCATTGGATACATGCCCCACCGCAACCAGCCGGGTGCGTTGGCCCAGCAGGGCTGGCAGCTGGTCGAGGCAGACCTGGCCTGTATCGTCGATGGGCAGCACCCTGAGCACGATGCCGCGTTCCTCGCGCAGCATCTGCCAGGGCACGATGTTGGCGTGGTGCTCCAGGGCGCTGATGACCACCTCATCCCCGGGAACCAAGCGCTTGCCCATGGTCTGCGCCACCAGGTTGATGGCTTCTGTGGTGCCGCGCACGAAGATGATTTCTTCAGGCAACTTGGCATTGATGAAACGCTGCACCTTGAGACGCGCCTCGTCGAAGGCCATCGTGGCACGCTGGCTCAGAGTATGGACACCACGATGCACGTTGGCATTGTCCCAGAGATAGTAATGCTGCATGGCCTCGAGAACTGCCTTGGGTTTCTGCGTGGTGGCGGCATTGTCCAGATAGACCAGCGGCTTGCCGGCCACCTCCTGGTTGAGGATGGGAAAATCGGCTCGTGCCGTATCCAGGGATGGGTTGATCGTCATGCTGGCAACATTCATGGGTTAAGCACCGCCTCCACCAATTGATCAGTCATGCGCTGGGCCATGGGCTCCAGGGTTTGGGTCATGCCATCCCGGACATCCTGCAGCTGGGCGTGCAGCAACCCCCGACGCGCCGCCCTTTCACCCAGGCCTCGGCTACGCAGGTAAAACAAGGCCTCCCGGTCCAGGCAACCCACGGTGGCGCCATGGGCGCACTGCACATCATCTGTCTCGATGAAAAACTCGGGACGACTCTCCAGCCAGGCGCCCTGGTCCAACAGCAATCCATCGCTTTTCACCAGCGCCTCACTGCCGCCAGCCGTCTGCGCAATGGCCACGTGGCCCTGGAAGGCAAGCCGCCCTCGCTGGGCCGCCAGGGTCCGGACACGTACCATGCTCCTGGTAGCCGGAGCCAGATGGCGCACCTGCAACCTGCAGGCGCTGTCGTCCTGTTCCATCACCCCCACAGCCCCGCGCCATGTGTATTGCGCTCCTGCGCCATGCAGCAGGATCACGGCGTGGGTGCGATGCAATCCCATGAGGCGCCCCATGGACCACATATTCAAGACAGCCCCTTCCTCCAGCTCGGCCAGGATAGCCAGCGTCGTCTGATGGCCCAGATGGGCAAACACTCCGAGATCGAGACGGGCATCGCGCTGCAGATGGCAGACCACCACGTGGTTGCCCCAGGCCCCTGCTTCTCCCCAGCTGTGGATGGCCACAACCCCGTGTTCCCCAGCGGCCATGGGAATGAACAGGCGCCCCTGGCAGACCTGGAGCACCTGGTCTTGCGGTACGGCAGAGGAGCCATCCCAGAACAACACCTCCACAGCCTGACCATCCTTGCCTGGCGACAGGGCGGCTGCCGGACCGCCCTGGTCCAGGTTGAGCGCCACCAGCGCCGGGCTATTGGCATAGGATGGTTGCAGAACCTCGAGTTCCATGTGGCGCTTATGCCGGAACGGATCGGGTTGCGTACAGCTGCTTTCATCCAGGATCACCGGTTGCCCGGCCACCACCATGAGGGCGGGGTGCAAGCCCAGCATACCTGCCCGCTGACGGGCTTCGGCAACCAGCTGCATGGTCGGCTCAACCGGTGCAAAGCAGGCCGCGGCCGCACGCCTGGCCCCCAGCCGACCCAACTCGGCAGTCAAGGCATCCGGCAGGCGGTGCTCAGCCATTACCGACTGATCCTGCCAGGGCAACCGCCCCCTGTCTTTCTTGGTCATGGGCATTGCCCAGCCACTCATAGCCACGCTCGGCGATGGTCTCGGCGATGTCCGCCCCGCCAGAGACCACCAGGCGTCCGCCATAAAGTACATGGATGGCATCCGGTGCCACGTACCGCAGCAATTGCGGGTTGTGGCTGATGATCAGAAAGCTCGCGCCTTCGTTGCGCCGCCGCACGATGAGCTTCGCTATCAACCGCAGGCCATCCACGTCGAGCCCGGAGTCGATCTCGTCCAGGATGGCAAGACGGGGCTTGAACAGCAACAGTTGCAGCATCTCGTTGCGCTTTTTCTCGCCCCCGGAAAATCCTTGGTTAAGCCCTCGGGACAAAAAGGCATCCGACAGCTCCACCTCCTGCAGGAGGCGACGGGCCATGGCAAGAAAATCAGCGGCATCCAACTCATCCTCACCCTCATGCAGCGTGTTGTATGCCTCGCGCAGGAAGGTGGCGTTGGCAAGGCCGGGAATCTCCACGGGATGCTGGAACCCCAGGAACAGCCCCTTCCGTGCCCGTTCCTCGGGCAGGAGAACCAGCAGGTCGGCGCCGTTGAAGGTCACAGAACCGCCATTGACCTCATAACCCTCGCGACCCGCCAACACACTGGCCAGCGTGGTCTTGCCCGAACCATTGGGGCCCATCAGCACATGAATCTGCCCTGCGCCCACGGTCAGTGAAAACCCATCGAGCACCTGGCGACCCCCGTTGGCCACCTTGAGATCCTTGATCGACAACAATGCATCCATCAACCGACCGCTCCTTCCAGTGTGACAGCCAACAGGCGGTTGGCCTCGACGGCAAATTCCAGGGGCAATTTCTGGACCACCTGGCGGCAGAAGCCTGCCACGATCATCTGCACGGCCTGCTCGGCACTGAGGCCGCGCTGGCGCAGATAGAACAACTGGTCTTCGGCAATGCGCGAGGTGGTGGCCTCATGCTCCACCTGTGCTGTGACCTCGCCCACCTGAATGGTGGGAAACGTATGGGAGGCTGCCACAGGACCGATCAGCAACGAATCGCACTGGGTATGGTTCTTGGCTCCCGTCGCACCAGGCGCCATGCGCACCAAGCCTCGGTAGACCTGGGAGCTGGTATCCGCCGAGATGCCCTTGGAGACGATCGTGCTGCGGGTGTTGCGCCCGAGGTGAATCATCTTGGTGCCTGTATCGGCCCGTTGGTGGTGACGCGTGGTGGCAATGGAATAAAACTCGCCCACGGAATCATCGCCAAGCAACACGCAGCTGGGATACTTCCAGGTGATGGCCGAGCCGGTCTCCACCTGGGTCCAGGAGATATGGCTGTTGCGACCCCGGCACTCGCCGCGCTTGGTGACGAAGTTGTAGATGCCGCCGCGGCCCTGCTCATCACCAGGGTACCAGTTCTGCACCGTGGCATAGCGGATGCTGGCGTCTTGAAGGGCCACCAACTCCACCACCGCGGCGTGCAACTGGTTTTCATCACGCATGGGTGCCGTACAACCTTCCAGATAGCTCACGCTGGCCCCTTCGTCGGCGATGATCAGCGTACGCTCGAACTGTCCGGTCTTGGCCTCGTTGATGCGAAAGTAGGTGGAAAGCTCCATGGGGCACTTGACGCCCTTCGGAATATAGACGAACGAGCCATCACTGAACACAGCACTGTTCAGGGCCGCATAGAAGTTGTCGGTGTGAGGCACCACCGAACCCAGATAGCGTTGTACCAGTTCGCCATGCTGGCGGATCGCCTCGGACATGGGGCAGAAAATGACCCCGGCAGCCGCCAGGCGCTCCTTGAACGTGGTGGCAACCGACACGCTGTCGAAGACGGCGTCCACCGCCACACCGGCCAGGGCGGCCCGCTCGTGCAGCGGAATGCCCAGTTTCTCGTAGGTTTCCAGAAGACGGGGATCCACATCCTCGAGGCTCTGCGGCCCTTGCTTGCGCCGTGGTGCCGAATAATAGGTGATGGCCTGAAAGTCCACCTCGGGATGCGGAAAATGGGCCCACTGCGGTGGTTGCAGCGTGGTCCAGTAGCGATAGGATTCCAGGCGGCGCTCCAGCATGAAACCGGGCTCCTGTTTGCGCGCCGAGATCTCGCGGATGACATTTTCGTCCAATCCGGGCGGCAGTCTGTCAGCCTCGATGTCGGTAACGAAGCCTGCGGCGTACTCTCGCTTGAGGATTTCCTCGATTGCCTGTTCAGCCATATCCCTTCTCCATCTCGCCCTCTCCATGTGCCGCCAAGGGCAGCGCTGCCCTGGGAAAGACCCGCCGCAGGGAACTATCCTGCAGCAACAGGCTCACCGGGATCGCCTCCAGGGCATTGCGCAGCACGGCACTGATGCCATTGAGGTGCGGGCGCAGGCTGCAATACGCTTCCCGTACACAGGAGCCCGCGCTCCCATGACAAGCCGTCACGGCCACCGGGCCCTCGAACAGGGCCACCACCGCTGCTACGGAAATATGCGCCGGTGGCTGTGCCAGGCGGTATCCCCCGCCAGCTCCCCGCAGCGACTGACAGATGCCCCCCTTGGTGAGCATTTTCAGTATCTTGCGCACCGTGGGCTCCGGTAACTGCATGGTTTCTGCCAGCGCGGCGGCCCGTACCGCTTCCCCATGGCATCGCGCCAATTCAGTCACGGTAATCAAGGCATAATCGGTCAACTTCGCAAGACGCAACATGGCATCCCCAATGGCATGATGGCTTGATGCACATCCCGGCTGTGGGGGCACGGGCAGGCAGCCATCCTGAATTAATAAGTACTAATCTAGTACCATTTAAAAAGGCCTGTCAAGCGCAACGATGCTGCTCAGCAAGCAAAGCCATGGCTACCCAAGGGCAACAGCAATGGCAACAGCCCGCAACCCCTGGCCCAACCTCATCCAACGCATTGGTTTTCCCCACAGACGCCGTTTTGCCCATGCCTAGCGCATGGTGTATGGGAATCGTTTTCTATGACATAATAAAAATGTTATGGAGGCTATTAGCAATCTGGCTGACCGGCTACTCATTGCCACCCCCCAACTGGCGGATTCCTACTTTGCCCAAACAGTGATCTACCTGTGCCAGCATGACGAGGATGGCGCCATGGGGTTGATCATCAATCGCCTGAGCGATTACCACCTGCAGGATCTGCTGGGGCAGCTGAGGCTCCCGGTGAATGGACTGGACAAAAATCCCGCGGTCCATATCGGCGGCCCGGTGAGCCCAGAACGGGGCTTTGTGCTACATGCCAACGGAGGCACCTGGGAATCCAGCCTGCCCATGGGCCAGGAGGTCACCGTGACCAGTTCCAAGGATATTCTCAAGGCCATCACCGCGGGTCAAGGGCCACAGGAATTTCTGGTGGCCCTGGGTTATGCCGGTTGGTCCGCAGGACAATTAGAGCAGGAAATCACCGACAACGCCTGGCTGCTGGCGGCGGTGCGCCGGGAGATCCTGTTTCACACGCCGGTTGAGCAGCGCTGGCATGCCTGCTATGCCGCCATCGGGGTTGGCAGTTGGCAGATTTCCGCCCAGGCTGGTCACTCCTGAGCATGGCGCTCCCCGGCAGGGTATCAGGAGACCTGGTGCTGGGCTTCGACTACGGAACCAGGCGCATTGGTGTGGCGCTGGGACACCGCCAGTTGGGCAGCGCCCGACCTTTGGGTGTTGTCACCAACCGCAACCCCCCAGACTGGGCGAGTCTGGATGGCTTTGTGACCCCCTGGCAGCCCCACGTGCTGGTGGTCGGCCTGCCACCACTGGCTTCTTCCATAAGCTCGCGCCGCGTGCATCATGGCATCAGACGATTTGCCGCTGCCTTGCAGCAACGATACCACCTGTCGGTTATTCTGGTGGATGAGCATCTCAGCAGTTGGGCGGTCCGGCAGGAACTGCGGCAATTGGGGACTGTCCGCCATCACGTGGATGCCGGTGCTGCGGCATGCATCGTGGAAACCTACCTGCACCAGCAAGCCTGATGCATACCCCTGACCAGGCCATGCACCGCGACCAGCCTTCCCAAAACAAGGGCCAGGTGATACTCGATGCGGCAGCCATCGCCGCTCACCTCGATATCATGGCGCAGCACATCCTGCAGCATTGCCGGCAATGGCATCGAAAAGATCCGCTCATGGTGGGCATCCAACGCGGCGGTCTGTGGATCGCCCAGGCGCTCTACCAGCGCCTGGGTGCCAGCTGGTCCTGGCAGGAGCAGTTGGGTGCTTTGGATATCAGCTTTTATCGCGATGACCTGGCGCTGCCCGGCGTCAACCCCATCCTGCGCGGCAGCGCCCTTCCCTGCGCCACAGAAGCGCGTCATGTACTCCTGGTGGACGACGTCTGCCATACCGGGCGCACCGCCAAGGCGGCCCTGGATGAGCTCTTCGATTATGGACGTCCCGCCTCGGTCATCTATGTCGCTCTGGTGAAGCGCATGGGGCAGGAATTGCCCATCGTCCCCGATGTGTGTGGCCTGTCCTGGACCTCGCCAGGCCAACACATCAAATTGACCGGGCCTGACCCTCTGTCTCTGGTGGCCATGTCGTGATACACAGCCCGGAACCGAACACCCCGGAGCCCGATTCTGGCAAACAAACGGCACGTCATTGCCTGGCCATCGCCGATTGGCAGCCCGCAACCGTCCGTGCCGTCCTGGAGCAGGCCCGTTCCTTCCTGGAGGTGGTGGGTCGCCCCGTCAAGAAGATCCCCTTGCTGCGCGGCAAAACGATGATGAACCTCTTCTTCGAACCCAGTACCAGGACCAGGGTAACCTTCGAGCTTGCCGCCAAGCGGCTTTCTGCCGACGTGATCAGCCTTAGCGCCCAGGAAACCTCGGCCCAGAAAGGGGAAAGCCTACTGGATACCCTGCACAACCTGGAGGCCATGGGCATCGATGTGATCATCGTGCGCCATCGCCTGAGCGGGGCGGCCGCCTTCCTGGCCCAGCATGCCGGCCCCAATATCAGCATCGTCAATGCGGGCGATGGCAGCCACGCCCATCCAACCCAGGCGCTGCTGGACTGCTTTACCATCATGCAGCACAAAAGACAGGTTGCAGGACTGGTGGTGGCCATCGTCGGCGATATCCGCCATTCCCGGGTGGCCCGCTCGCTGATGCGTGCCCTGGACATGCTCGAGGTGGCCGAGCTGCGCCTGTGTGCACCTAAAACACTCATGCCCACCGAACTGGGGGCCTACCGGGCCCATCCCATGCATGATCTGGCCGAGGCCGTGTCCGGCTGCGACGTGGTGATCGCGCTGCGCCTGCAAAAGGAGCGCATGACCCAAGCCCTGCTGCCCAGCGAGCAGGAATACTTCCGTTACTATGGTCTCACCAGGGCGCACCTTGCCCTGGCAAGACCTGATGCCATCGTCATGCATCCAGGCCCCATCAACCGGGGCGTGGAGATTGCCGGGGACCTGGCCGACGATCCCCAGGCGGTGATCCTGCAGCAGGTCACCAATGGCATTGCGGTGCGCATGGCGGTACTGGCCATGTGTGTTGCCGCCCAGAAAAAGGTCCCTTCTGGATGACTGGATGAGCACGCTCTCCATTGTCTCGGGCCATCTCATCGACCCAGAGCATGGCTTCGACGGGCTTGCGGATATACATATCCAGGCAGGCCGCATTCATGCCATAGGCCCCGTACCCTGGGGATTCGAGGCCGAACGTTGCATCGATGCCTCTGGGTTGCTGGTGTTGCCTGGACTGGTGGACCTCTCCTTTCATCTCGGAGGAGGCACCCTCGCTCAAGCCCTGGACACAGAAGGACAGGCGGCGCTGGCAGGGGGCATTACCAGCGCATGCCTGAGACCCGATCAGGCCACCATCCTGGACCGACCGGAAGCGGTGGACCAGCTGCTTGCCGAAGCGAGGCGCCACAGCGCCATGCGCATCCACCCCATCGGGGCCCTGACCCTGGAGCTCGCAGGCGAACGGCTTACCGAGGCGGCCGCGCTGCGGGCAGCGGGCTGCTGTGCCTTGAGCCAGGGCCGTCACCCACTCCCGGACTGTGCCCGCTTGCGAGCGGCCTTGGAATATGCCGCAAGCTTTGATCTGCCGGTCTTTTTGCACCCCAAGGAGGCAACACTGAGCCACAACGCGGTGGCCCATGAAGGAGCCATGGCCATCCGCTTGGGATTACCCTGTTCACCTGCTGCAGCAGAAAGCATCGCTGTAATCCAGATTGTGGAATTAGCCAGGTTGACCGGTGCCAGCGTCCATCTGAGCGCGCTTTCCGCAGCACGCAGCCTCGCCGTGCTGGGTTTTCTCACGGCGGATCACACGCTTTCTGTCACGGCCGACTGCGCTATCCATCAACTGTACCTTACCCAGGATGGTCTCATGGGCTTTGCGGTGGATCACAGGCTGGACCCACCTGCCCGTGCCGCTGCAGATCGTGACAGCCTGCGGGAAGGCATCGCCCATGGCCTGCTTGATGCCTTGTGCGCTGATCATTGCCCCATTGCAGAACAGTTCAAACAGACTCCTTTTGCCCAGGCTGCACCGGGGATCACGGCAGCAGAGCTGCTGCTGTCGCTCACGTGGATGCTGGCCGGGCAACTTGAGCTCCCCTTTGGGCAGTTGCTCGCCATGTTGACCAGTCATCCGGCCCGCATCGCCAGATTGGAGCAGGGTCACCTGGGCATCGGCGCGCCAGCCGACCTCTGCCTGTTTGATCCTTCCACCACCTGGACGGTGCGCCCCGAGGAACTACACAGCAAGAGCCATTGCACGCCATTCCTGGGCAGTACAGTGCAAGGCAAGGTCATGGCCACCTTCGTGGCTGGCAGGCAGGTCTACAGCTATCCACAAGGATGCTGATTCTGGTGATCCCCGGACCCTTACCGGGCGCAGGACCAGATCTTCGGGTTCCTTGGCATGCTGGAGTGCCAGCTTGCTGACTCCGATCATTCGGCATGTTGGTCCGGCATCTTGGTCGGCATGTGGCTGGGGCGGCTGATGAATGATGGCGACAACCGTCCCCATCTCCCCTTACACGAACACTCTATATAAAAATGAAAGAAAATCATTGAAAAAAAGGGGCGGAGCCCAAGCTCCGCCCTGACCGCCGCTTAGTCTTGGATGGGCGATACGATAGACGATATCCTCTCCATAGATAGGATCAAGCCCCTTATGCTACCGCACGCTGCGAGCGGGCAAAGGGCTTGGACAGCGCCACCCAGTCGAACTGGGAGGAGTTGGGCAGATCCTGCAGCTCCAAGACGCCCAGCTTGTCATAGAGCGGCTTGACGTTGTCGCGCAGCAGGCCGATCTTCTTGATATTGGGCATCAGCCTGGTGAAGAGCATGTCGCGGAACACCGACATGAACTCGGCGGAGTTCATGCGCGCCTTGAGTTCCTCTTCAGGCCAACCGAAGCAGTGCACCCCGGCCTGGCTTATCAGAAGCCGCTCGCGCATCACATAGGACGCCTCGTAGGTGAACATGGCGCGCTCGTCCATTTCCTCATCGGACAACATGCCGCTCTGGTAGTAATCCTCGAGGAAGTTGACGCCAAAGCCCACATGCCGCCCCTCGTCGCGCATCACATATTCCGTGACCTGCTTCAAAACGGGATCATGGGAAAACTGGCACAGCATCTCGAAGGCCGCCAGCGCCAGGCTCTCGATCACCAGCTGCATGCCCACGAACTTGATATCCCAGCGGGAATCGGTGAGCACCTTGTCCAGCAGCATCTTGAGGTGCGCGTCGATGGGATACATGAACCCCACCCGGTCTTCCAGGTACTTGCGGTAGACCTCCACATGACGCGCCTCATCGAAGGTCTGCGAGGCCGCATAGAGCTTGGCCTCCTCGGTGGGGGCACAGGTAACCAGTTGGCTGGCCACCAGCAAAGCACCTTGCTCGCCATGGACGAAGTTGGAGATGAAGCTGGAGAGCTGATGCCAGCGCAGCCGCATCCTGTCTTTCTCGGAGAGTTTCTCGAAAGGCTCATAGCCCTTGAAGGGGCCCATGAACATCTCATCATCCACCGGGATCTGGTTCTTGGTCAGTTTCGGGGTTTCCCAGTCGATATCCACCTGGGCATCCCAG
>WOZS01000029.1 GCA_011620135.1 Gammaproteobacteria bacterium | reverse complement strand
TCCAGCAAGGCCAGGGCCTGGGGCGTGCCCACATTCATCCAGCAGCCCGTATGCAGCCGGCCCCCTGCCCTGCCCTCCTCGGCAGCACGGCGCAGCAAGGGGCCCATGGCCTTTTCGTTTTCCTGTCCAGGACGCGTAAAGAAACACGGCGAAAACACGCCGATGTTGCCATAGACCACCGGTATGCCCGGTGGCTCGGCGGCCAGGCGGTTGCCGTGCAAAAAGAAATCCGCCCGGGGATGGGCCTCGCTCACTGGCACCACCACCACATGCGCCAGGTCTGCCCCGTCAGGTGCGGCAAGCTGGCCATAGGGAAAGTCGGTGACCACATCGGCACTGGTCACCAGGAAAGGTTGCTCGCCCAGCGCAGGCAGCACGCGGCGCACGCCTGCTGCAGTCCCCAGGGGCTCTGTTCCCTCGTCGCTGTAGCGCAGCTGCATGGCAAACCGGCTGCCCTCGCCCAGGTGCTCGATGATCATCCGCCCCAGATAGGCCACGTTGAGCAGCACCTCGACGAAGCCCTCGCGGCGCAGGGCCAACAAGACATGCTCCACCAGGGGCCTGCCACCCGCCTGCAGCAGGGGTTTGGGCGTATGCTCGGTCAAGGGCCTCATGCGTTCACCCCGGCCGGCGGCCAGCACCATGGCCTTCATGCCATGTCCACCCCGTCTGCTGGATGCCCGGGAATGGGCATGGCTGGCTGCTGCAGCAGTGGTGCTGAACAGGTCATGAGCCAGTCTCCAAAGGCGCTGAGTTCCGGCAGCCTGGCGCAGGCCGCCTGGATATACCCCAGCACCCGGGGAATGTCGGCGAGATAACGGCGCTTGTGGTCGCGGTGGCACAGCCTCGCAAAATAACCAATGGCCTTGAGGTGACGCTGGGTGCCCATGGCATCGAAGGCCGTCAGGAAATCTGCGGCCCTGGTCCACATGGGTATCCCGGCCTGGCGGGCCTCGTGCCAATAGCGCAGCGCCCAGTCCGTCACCTGCTCCTGGGGCCAGGCAATATAGCAATCCTTCAGCAAGGAGATGATGTCATAGGTCACAGGGCCCAGCAAGGCGTCCTGGAAGTCGATGATGCCAGGCCCTGTGGTATCCGTGGCCGGCAGCAGGTTGCGGGAATGATAATCGCGATGGATGGCCACATGGGGCTGGCTTGTGGCCTGCTGGATCAGATAACCGAAGGCGGCATCCAGGAGTGCTGTGGGCAGGCCCGCCGGGTCGAGCCCCAGGTGGCGCTCCAGGTACCACTCCCGGAACACCGTAAGCTCCCTGGCGAGATAGTCAGTATCGAAGCGTGGCAGCATACTGCCCAGCGGGGCGCGCTGCAGGCGCAGCAATGCTGTCCAGGCTTCCTGATACAGGACCGTGGCGTTGTCCGGCTGCAGGACATCCAGATAGGTGGTCTCGCCCAGATCCTCCAGGAGGGCAAACCCAAGGACGGGCTCATGGGCGAGGATGGCGGGGGTATGCAGGCCCAGGTCCCGCAGCACCCGGGCAAGCCAGACGAAGCGCCGGCAGTCTTCCTGTGGAGGCGGGGCATCCATGACCAGTAGCGTGCTGCCCGGGATCACCAGGCGGTGATAGCGTCGGAAGCTCGCATCGCCAGGCAATGTCTGCCAGTCGAGCCAGTCGCCGATCTGTTGGCGCACCCAGGTGCGCAGGATATGCTCGCGTCGCGCCGAATTGTCTTCCATCGCCCCAAATTGGTGTATTCTATTGACCGAAAGCAGGGCATTATAGCCCCAGTGAACGGGAGATTGCTTCATACTGGTGTCAGTGCGGGGATGGGAGACCTGATGCTTTGCCAACCCCATGCCATGCAGGCCAAGCATTGATAATAGCCATACCATGCGAACAAGCGAGCCTGCCGGTGCCGGAAATTTGTCACAGGACCTCATGTGCCAGCCAGCTATAAATTAAAATATATTCGGCGTGGTATGCCCTGGGGTCTGGCGTATGCCCTGCTGGGCAGTTGGCATGTGGTCTTTGCTCAGGATGCCTGCCAATGGCAGGATCCCTATGCCGCCATGCGCAATCCGCTGCCGCCGCCTGGTGATGAACGCGTTCATCTAGAAGCCCAGCAGGGCGAGATGCATTTCGATGAGTTCGGTCGCTTCTCGGGTTCTGTGCACATACTCGAGCAGCAGGGCGAGCTGTATGCCAACCAGGCCACCTACGATCCAGAAACCCAGGAGATCACGGTTCGAGGCGGTGTTCTGCTGCTTTCCGATCTCATCGATGCCCAGATGGAGCAGGCAGCCTTTTCCCTGAAAAACAAAACAGCCGCTACCACCATGGCGCGTTTTCTCATCAAGCCGCAAATGGCCAGCCAAGGTATAGCCCGCATGCCCAATGCCATGGCGGCGCACCCCGGTCGTGGCACCGCCAAGCAGGCCATGCTGGCCCCCAAGGGAATCAGTAGGCTGCAGGATATCGACTACACCAACTGCCCGCCTGGCAATGAGGACTGGTCCATCCATGCCAGGAAACTCAAGCTGGATCATCAAAAGCAGACCGGAGTGGCCCGGGATGCCACCTTGCGGGTGCGCGGCATTCCTGTCATGTATACTCCATACATCGACTTCAGCCTGAACAACGCCCGCAAATCTGGGTTCCTGCCACCCCAGATCGGCAAGAGCGGCGACCGTGGCTTCGAGCTGGCCACACCCTATTATCTCAACCTGGCCCCAAACCTCGACATGACCCTGGTGCCGCACCACATGTCACGTCGCGGCGAACAGGGCAGCGGCCAGTTGCGCTACCTCACCAGTACGGGTTCTGGCGAGCTGGTGGGGGAATACCTGCCCCATGATGATCTGGCCAACCAAAGCCCCAGTGATGAGCTGGCGGCTCGGGACCGCAGCATGATCAATATCCGCGCCCAGCAGCACCTTGGGCAGCAATGGTTGCTGGATACCGACTTTACCGATGTGAGCGATCCTCACTACTTCGATGACTTCAACAGCCCCTTCGTGCACAGCAATGATTTCTACATGCCCCGGCGCGCCGGGCTGCATTTCGATTCCGCAAGCTGGATGGGGCAGCTGCGCCTGCAGGACTGGGAGGTGGTCGACCCCCTGCTTGCGCAGATCACCAGACCCTACCAGATCATGCCCCAGCTGGATATCGGCAGCCGCCATCCCCTGGCCATCCAGGACACGCCCCTGGTCTGGGACTGGCATGTCCAAGGTACGCGCTTCAGCCGCAACAGCGATGCCCAGGGCCGGCGCATCGATGCAGAACCAGGGCTTGGTCTCGATTTTCATGGCCCGGGATATTTCCTTTTTCCAAGGATAGGCTACCGGTATACCGGCTATGAGTTGGATCATGAGCTTGTCAGCATACAGGGTAACGGAAACGAGACTCCTTCGCGGCAATTACCCATCGCCTCCATTGATTCAGGGCTTATTTTCGAGCGCCAGCTATTCGAAACGGTGCGTCAGACCCTGGAGCCCCGCCTTTTTGCGCTGTATGTGCCACGGCGCGATCAGGACGCCATTCCCATCTTCGACACCGGCGAGACCGATTTCACATTTGATCGCTTGTTCCGTACCAACCGCTTCAATGGCACCGACCGCCTTGGTGATGCCCGGCAGCTCTCCACCAGCCTCGGCTCCCGTTTCATCGGCAATGAGACCGGGCGGGAATGGGCCCATGCCCAAGTGGGGCAGATGGTTTATTTCGGCGACCAGAAAGTGGGGTTGCCTGGCCAGCCCGTGCAGCGCCGCAGCTATTCCAACACCCTGATGCAGCTCGACACCCAGCCGCTCACCAATCTGGGCACCCATTTGTTCTTGGAAGTGGACCCCTCGTCGGGCAATACCAGGCAGACAGATGCCCGGGTCTCCTACCAACCCTATGAGGGGGCCACGCTCACGGGGGGCTACCGGCGCAAC
>WOZS01000025.1 GCA_011620135.1 Gammaproteobacteria bacterium | reverse complement strand
CGATGGCCTGCTGCTGGGCTGTGAGGAGATCCTGTAACTGGGCTTCTTGGTTCTTGATGTCGGTCAGGTTGGTGATGGTCATCGCAAACCGGTCATTGGGTTCATCGGGATGCCTGGGGAGCCGTTTGATGTGGCAGCGCAGGAAGACGGCCTGGTTGGCGCTGGTCTTGGCCCAGGTCTCGAAACAGCTGCTGACGGGGGCTTGCGCCGAGGTGCGGGAGACAAGAGGATGTGCTTCGCCAAGCACCGTATGCCAGAGCGCTTGGTCACCAAGAAAAGTCCGGGCCGCCGCATTGGTTTTCAGGATAGCCCCTGTGGAATCGATCACCACCATACCATGCTCGCTGCTATCCAGTAAAGTCTCGAGCAAAGTCTCGTGGAGCTGTTTTTCGGTGATATCACACCATGCCACGCTGTAGCCCATGAACTGTCCGGCGATGCGCACAGGACGGATCGTCTGCTTGAAGGTATAGCCGGCCACCTCGATGCGGCTGTGATGGACAGCCCCTTCCCCATGGCTGCCGCGTTCAGCCAAATCCTCGAGGATGCGCCGCGGATGAGCTGCATCCTTGTGGAAGGCATCGATGGACCTGCCCATCAGCTTGTCTGCGGCAAATCCTGGTATGACAGAAGCGATGCGCGCCTCACGCTGGGCGAAGAAGTCCATGCAGGCCCTGTTCATATGGGTGATGTGCAGATCCGGGCTGGCGAACATGATGATATCGGAGCTGCTGTTCATGACGGCATCGAGGGTTTCTGCGAGGATGGTGTTGGTTTCCTGATCGGGCTCCAGAAACCACAGCGCATAACCCGGGCTGGGTGCCTGTCTGGTCAGGCCGTGGATGATGACGCTGCAAGGCTGTTGTGCTCCCTGGAGCGAGGTGAGTAAGATGTGCTGCCGGGGCATGGGTGTGCCACGATGGCAGGCCTTTTCCAGCAGGCTGGCCAGATTGCTGGAGGATGCCTGGGGATGCACCAGTTGCAGCAGCGACTGGCCATGGGGCAAGGCCCCGCCCAGCAGCTGGGCAGCCCTGGCATTATGGGCTTCGCAGGCACCCTGGCTGTCGGTAAGCACCACAGCAGCCTCGATCTGCATGAAGGTCTCATCGAGATTGAAAAGGCTGGGCTGATCGTCTCGAAGCTTGGACATCTGCCTTTTGGGTATTTTGAAAGGGCTGGGCTGATCGTCTCGAAGCTTGGACATTTGTCTCCTGTGTCTCCTGGGTGTTCGATATGGGTATGGGCAGGATGAAAAGCTTGGCTCAAGAATCAATGGTAGCTTGATGCTAATGTATTTCAATAATATTTTAACATGGTATTTTTTTTTGCAAGATACCTGACAGCCGTGCAGTTGGCGGGGGATTGGCGCCTGCTGCGGGCTGTTCTGGGGTAGCTAGAGGGCTGTACAGTGGGGCCTGCGGCGCGCACTGCAAGAGCAGGCGCAGGCGTCCGTGCTGGACTCCGGGAAAGCCCCTGGGATCAGGGTGTTGCATGGTTGGGCCTGGCAGCAGGCTGCAGGGAAAATGGTTGCGGCAAGCCATGCAGTCTGCCGGGCGTTCAGGCGCTCCAGGGAAAGCAGAGCGCATAGTCACTGCACAATTCGCAATTGGGAGCCTTGCAGCGGCGTTGCTTGCTCTTGTCGCACAGCTTGCGGTAGAAGAACTTCTTCCAGCGCATGTCGGCGGTGTTCTGCGCGGCAAGGGTTGGAAAGCACAGGCGCAGTGTGGCGCTGAGCATGGCGCGTTCCGGCAGGCCCAGGTCTTCCCACAGATGGTTGGCGCCCATGGCGGTAGCGGCCACGACGGCGGCCACATACTGCTCTGCCTTGCACTGTCCGGCGCGATGGCCCAGCAGCAAGGCTTCCAGTTCGTCCTGCTCGCCTGAGCCCGCCTTGAGCCTGGTGCAGGGGGCCACCCCATGGCGGTGTGGCGGCACCAGGCGCCTGCCATCGGGCAGGGCGAGCCCGGGCCTGCAATCATGCAGGGCATGCTGCAGCCGGGAGGACTCCCAGACGGGGGTCACAGCCACGAAACAGTCATCCAGCATGGCCACAAAGGTCGCGCCGGGCAGCCCCAGGGCATGGGGCAGGCAGGTCTCGTGGTGCAGCGCATGGGCCATGGCATAGGCCAGGAATCGGCTCGGCAGCGTGTCCTCGCGCTGCGCGGCCAGCAGCAGGCTGGCCGCATCCGGCTGCGCCAGATCTTCCGGGAGTGGCTTGTGCCTGGGCGCACGTGCGGTAAACAGTCCGGGCAGTGTCTTGGCGTTCATGGCTTCCCTCAACAGGATCTCGATGGGCCGGGGTACTGCGCTTCAGTTGGTCTGTTCGGCCAGGGCTGCCTTGAGCTCGGCCAGATGCTTATAGGCCTGGTAGGTGCGATCGGCTGTGGCCATGATCTGCTCCCAGCCCTGGGGCAGATCCTCTGCAAGATCATGCAGATCCAGCTTGCTGGCTGTGGCCCTGGCGTTGGCCTGCTTGATGGCCTCCTTGAGGCTCTGGGTGTCGGTCTGTTGTGACATGGTAGCGCTCCTGATTGTGCAGCTGTTTTTTTCTGGATCAGATCCGGGCCACCTCAGGAAAGCGTTCGATCATGTCCACGGCCTGCCCGATGAGTTTTTCGGCCTCTTCGGTCATGGCTTCGAGGCTTGAAAAGCCGAAGCGATGCACATCGCGCAGGTTCTTCAGCACCACCACCAGGCGGCCTGTGGTGAGCAGCATGCGCCCGAATCCTTCATGGGAGAGCTTCATCATGGGCGAGGCGATGAGCCCGGTGCGCCGCTCGATGCCCAAGCCCACCGCCTTGTAGAACAGTTCGAGACGCCAGAGGGTATCTGGGTCCGGGTCGCCGATGAGGGGAATCTCGCGCCGTTTTTCCTTGGTGAGGATGAAGGGATCGAGGACCATCTCGTCGGATTTCTTGTCCCAGGCGCCGAAGCTGTCCTCGGCACGCAGCAGGCGTACCAGGTCCTGGAGAAACGGCGAGGTCGTGGCCACTTGTTGTACGGCAGGTTCGGTCATGATGGTTGCTCCTTAGGCTTGTTCGTCGTCGAATGAAAGGGTGCGCTCCTGGCCCTTGAGCAGCGCCTTGCGCAGCCAGGGCGGCGGGGTGCCCTGGAGTACGGTCAGCAACTGGTTGAGCACAGACTCGATGCTTGGCGCGTTTTCCACCTTGACGGGGTGAATCTTCTTGGCCACCACCCGGGCAGCCCCCGAGGCGCCGATGGCGGCCACATAGAGGATGGCGCAATCGTGCAGGGCCTCGAGCTTGGGCAGCAGCTTGTCTTCGTTGCCGTCTTCTTCCAGTTCGCCACCGAATTGGACGGTCTGTACATAATGGTAACTTTCTGGTTCCACTTCATAGATCAGCAGGTGCTTGGCCCAGCCGAAATGGGCGTCCACTCGCTTGTGGTCCTGACTGGCAAAGGCGACCTTCATCCCTCGGGCCCTCCTGTGGTTGTCAACAAGTCGCAAGGTTCTCACGTGCATGGTTGTCCGTATCCTGAACTGGGGCGGGGTGGCCGTGGCGGTGAGCGTTTGTGTCATGGCTCTCCAGGAGCATGTTGGCCAGGGCAAAGAGCAGCGTCATGGTGCCGCGGTAGCCCACATGCACCGCATGGGCGGCGCCGAGTCTATCGAATATGGGGATGCCCACGCGAAACAGCGGCACACCCAGGCGCTGGGCCGCCTGGCGGCCGTGGGCGTGGGTGACCAGCAGGTCGGCCCCTGCGGCATGCTGCTCGAAGTCGGCCAGATCCCCGACCAGCACCTGGTCCATGGGTAACCCCGCAAGACCAGGGGCATCGCTGGTGGTCACGGCGGCATGCAAAGTCGCCCCCATCTCGGCCATGAAATGGCCCAGGGCAATGAGCAGATCAGGCTCGGCGGCGATTGCGATGCGTTGGCCGCCAAAGAAGAAATGCCCATCCAGCATGGCGTCCACCAGGCGACTGCGCTCCCGCCGCAGGCTCTGGGGCACCTCCTTTCCGGAAAGCTCCGCCAGCAGAGCGACGAAGGCATCGCAGGGCAGCAGTCCCGTGAGCCGGGGCAATACCGTGCAGGGCACGCCGCAGCGCTGCTGCAGCAGTTCGGCAGGGCCGCGCATGTGCTCGCCGATGGCGATGGTATGTTGCGCCGCGCCCAACTGGGCGATGGCCTCCTGGGTGGTGCCGCCCAGCGAGGTGGGTGTGAAGTGGTCGGCCACATGGCCATCCAGGGAGCCGGATAGATCAGGCAAGGCTGTCATCTCGCAGCCGAACAAGGCGGCAGTCTCCTTGATGGCCTCCACATCCCCGGGGGTGAGGTGACAGCCGGGCAGCAGGTTGAGCAGCCGCTCCCGCCGTGCGCCCGGGCCCTGGGGTACCATGGTCTCGATGATGGCCGAGCAGGCCGCCGCATAGCCATCCTGGAAGCAGCCCTTGTAGTCTGGCGTGGAGGCATATACCAAGGCTGTGTCCGCAAGCTCCGGATGACGCTGGCGGATCAGCTTCATGTAGCCTGCGCCATCGTCGCCCTTGGTTTCGGTGAGCCCCGTGGAACAGATGCCGATCAGGGCCGGGGTGTTTTTCTTGTGGATGGTGAGGATGGCCTCTTCCAGGTTCTCGTAGCCGCCGAGAATGGTGGTCGCCTCGTTCATGGCCGTGGTCTGCAGTGGGATGCTCTCGCGGAAATGACGCACCAGGAGCACCATGCCAAAGGCGGTACAGCCCTGGGAGCCATGAAAGAGCGGCATGCTGTTCTCGATGCCCAGGAAGGCCAGCGCACCGCCCAAGGGCTGGCTCATCTTGAGTGGGTTCACGGTGCACTGTTTCCTGGCATTCACCACGTGGGCCATGGCTCAGCCCTCCGCAGCAGGCTTGGCGGACGACTCCCATGGTGCCGGCTCTCGTACCTGCTGCCAGATGGGATTGGACAGCGTATGGTGGATCTGGGCCACCAGGTTGACCATGCCATCGTAACCGGCATAGGCATGGTGGCGTTCCTGGTTGATATCCAGCCAGGGCACCTTGGCCTTGAGGGCGACAAACTGGCTGCGGCCACCCGAGAGCATGATGTCCGCCTGTGCATCGCGCAGCATGCGATCCATCTCCCGGGGCGAAAGCTCCTCGAACATGTGGGCCTGCTCGCCCATGATCTCCAGGATGCGCGCCTTGTCTTCCTCGGTGGACTTCTTGACGCTGGTGCCGATGACCACCATGCCCATCTCCTGCAGCGCGGCCACCACCGACCAGGATTTGACGCCACCTGTGATGAGCAGCACGCGCTTGCCGGCGAGATGTTCCCGGTAGGGCTCCAGTCGCGCCCAGGCGCGCTGTTCCTCCTTCTGGATGACCGCCGCGGTGCGTTCCAGAAGATCATCCGGCGCCCCTTGGGACACCAGCAACTGGGCACTCTGGCGCAGGGTATCGCTCATGTCGCCGATGCCATAGAACGAGCCCTCGAAGTAGGGCATGCCGTAGCGCTCCTGCATCTTGCGGGCGATGTTGACCATGGCCTTGGAACACACCAGCATGTTGGCCCGGGAACGATGGCACGAGGCGATGTCCCTGTAGCGGGCATCCCCGGAGATGCAGGCGGCAATGCGGATGCCTGCCGCCTCGAACAATGGCTTGACCTGCCAGAGTTCACCGGAAAGGTTGTATTCCCCGATGAGGTTGAGGTCGTAGGGTGTGGTGATTTCCGGCTCTTCTGTGCCGATCACGTATCTCAGCAATGCCTCGCCGGCAAGCTTGTTGCCCAGATTCTTGCTGCCGGCAAAGCCCGGGGCATCGATGGGGATGACCGGCCTGCCGTGTTTGGCGGTGGCCGCCTTGCACACTGCCTCCAGATCATCGCCGATCAGGGCCGGGATGCAGGTCTGGTAGACGAAAACCGCGGGGGGATCGTATTTGGCGATGGCCTCAGCGATGGCGCGAAAAAGGCGCTTCTCGGCGCCATAGATCACATCCAGTTCGCCCATGTCGGTGGTGAAACCGGTGCGGTAGAGCATGGGTCCCGAGGAGGCGGCGTGGCGGTTGTCCCAGGAATTGCCCTCACAGGCGATGGGACCATGGACCAGATGCACCACGTCGGTCACCGGCTGCAAGGCAATCTTGGCGCCATCGAAAGCGCAGCCCCCGGCCGCCGCACCTGGCTTGAGCGCCTTGGTGCAGCCCTTCTTGCGCTCGGTGGCATTCTTGGCCTGGTTCTTGGCGCAACCCGGTTCCTGAAAGACCTCATCCAGTGTGGCAGAATGCATGGTTCTTAGCCTCCCATTGACAGACTGGCCGGGAAAGAGGACCGGACGGGCCATTTTCCCGTCCGGTCCGTGGTGCTGTACCAGGCTCGCTTCTTCTCCTCAGCGAATGATGTCGTAGCTGTAGTCGGTCTTGGACGGGATATTGGTATGCTTGTCGATCTCGTCAAAGACCTTGTCCAGCAGGCGCACCAGCACATTGAGCCCGCCCTGATAGCCCCAGATGGGGTAGCGGTGGTGATGGTGCCGGTCGAAAATGGGAAAGCCCAGGCGGAACAGGGGTGTGCCGGTATCCCGCTCCAGGTACTTGCCGTAGGTGTTGCCGATCAGGAAGTCCACGGGTTCTGTGAACAACAGCGAACGCATGTGCCACAGATCCTTGCCGGCATAGGCATGGCCACCGGCCCCGAAGGGCGAGCTCGCCAGTAAGGTATTGACCTGCTCCTCCCAAGCCTTGCCGCCGTTGGTGGCGAGCACGTGGACGGGTTCGGCACCCAATTCCATGAGAAACTCGGTCATTCCCAGCGTGAAGTCAGGGTCACCATAGAGGGCAAAGCGCTTGCCGTGGAGGTGGGCTTGGGAGTCGGCGATGGCATCCACCAGCCGGCCGCGTTCCAAGGTGAGCTCCCTGGGGATGGGCTTGCCCGTGAGCTCGCTCAGCGCCATGAGGAAGCGGTCCGTGCCGGTCACACCCATGGGATGATTGAAGGCGATGGTCTGCTGGCCCTTGGAGGCACAGTAGGCAAGGGTTTTTTCCGTGCAGAATTGCTGCATGGAGAGGGTGGCCTTGGCATGCAGCGCCTGCTTGATCGCTTCCAATGGCGTGCCGCCGGCGTACATGCGGAAGGAGCCATCGGTGGGCGTGTCGAACACGTCCGATGGATCGGACAGAATGGTGCCTTCCACACCCATCAGCCCCATGATGCGCTTGAGTTCGCGCATGTTGCCCACGCAATAGCCATCGAAGCCGCCGATGAGGTTGACAGCACTCTCCGAGGGCGTGCGCACATGCTTCTCCCAGAAGTGCTCGAGGCAGCCCTTCATGGCGTTGTCGTATCCGGTGACGTGGCTGCCCACGAAAGCCGGCGTATGGGCGAAGGGCACGTCGAACTCCTGGGGAACCGAGCCTTTTTCCTTGGCCGTCTTGATGAAGGAGTTGAGGTCATCGCCGATGACTTCCGCCATGCAGGTGGTGGAGACATGGATCATCTTGGGCTTGTACATGGCGTAGGTATTGGCCAGGCCATCCACCATGTTGTTGAGGCCGCCGAACACCGCCGCATCCTCGGTCATCGACGAGGAGACGCACGACGTGGGTTCTTTGAAGTGCCGCGAGAGGTGCGAGCGGTAGTAAGCCACGCAACCCTGTGAGCCATGGACAAAGGGCATGGTGCCCTCGAAGCCCAGGGCCACGAACACAGCACCCAGCGGCTGGCAGGCCTTGGCGGGATTGACGGTCAGGGCTTGCCGGGCAAAGTTCTTTTCCCGGTATTCCCAGGTCTTAGTCCATTCCACAATGTCCTGGACCTCTTCGGAGGCGGTGGGGCATTCGAACTGCTCTTTCTTGTTCTTCAGCATCTCCTGATATTCAGGCTCGCGGAACAAGGTGAAATGATCCTTGATGTGTTCTGCATCCTGCGACATCTCTGTTACCTCCCAAACGGCTGTCTCGTCGAACATTCATCCTGAAAGAAGGCTGCATGCCCTGGCATGCCGGGGCATGCAGCCTGTCCTGTCTATACGGTCTCCCCGGTCTCCCAGGGTGCTTTGGTCTTTTTCCAGACCGGGGCGTTGAGGGCCATGTCCATGTCTCTGGCGAAAATGGCAAAGCCATCATAGCCATGGTATGGGCCGGAGTAATCCCAGGAGTGCATCTGGCGGAAGGGAAAGCCCATCTTCTGGAAGACATACTTTTCCTTGATGCCCGAGGCCACCAGGTCGGGCTGCAGCTTCTCCACGAAACGCTCGAACTCAAGCCCTGTGACATCATCGTAGATGAGCGTGCCATCCTTGATGTAGTGGGAGGTGCGCTCGTAATCGTCGTTGTGACCGAACTCGTAGCCGGTGCCGATCACCTCCATCCCCAGGTCCTCATAGGCGGTGATCACGTGGCGGGGCCGCAGGCCGCCCACGAAGAGCATCACCTTCTTGCCTGCGAGGCGGGGCCGGTACTTGGCGATGACGGCCTCTGCCAGCGGGGCATACTTGGCGATGACCTTCTCCGTCTGCTCCTTGATGTGGTCATCGAAGAACTCGGCGATGCGCCGCAGCGACTGGGCGATCTGGGTCGGTCCGAAGAAGTTGTACTCCACCCATGGAATCCCATACTTTTCTTCCATGTGGCGGGAGATGTAGTTCATGGAACGATAGCAGTGCAGTATGTTGAGCTTGGCCTTGGGGGTGTTTTCCAGCTCGGCGAGGCTGCCGTCACCGGACCACTGGGCGATGACCCGCAGGCCCATCTCCTCCAGCAGGATGCGGGACGACCAGGCATCGCCACCGATGTTATAGTCGCCAATGATGGCCACGTCATAGGGTGTGGCCTCGAAGGGCTTGGGCTCGGCCTTGTCGAACACCCAGTCGCGGATGGTGTCGTTGGCAATATGGTGGCCAAGGGACTGGGAGACGCCACGGAAGCCCTCACAGCGCACCGGCACGATGGTCTTGCCTTCATAGTCCTTTGATTTTTTCTTGGAGACCGCCTCGATGTCGTCGCCGATCAATCCGATGGGGCATTCCGACTGGATGGTGATGCCGTGGTTCAAGGGAAAGAGATCCTGGATCTCGTCGATGATCTTGGCCAGCTTCTTGTCGCCGCCGAAGACGATGTCCTTTTCCTGGAAATCGGAGGTGAACTGCATGGTCACGAAGGTATCCACCCCCGTGGTGCCGATGTAGTAGTTGCGCCGTGCCGCCCAGGAATACTGGCCACAACCTACCGGCCCATGGGAGATGTGGATCATGTCCTTGATGGGGCCCCAGACCACGCCCTTGGAGCCTGCATAGGCACAGCCGCGGATGGTCATGACGCCGGGGATGGACTTGACGTTGGACTTGACTTGGCAGGCCGTCTCGCCTTCCTTGAAGACACTGACGTGCTTGGCCCGCTTCTTGGCCGTTTTGTCGGGATATTCGTCGAGCACCTCCTTGATGGCGGCCTCGGCCTGTTCACGCTGTTCTGGATTAAGGCTCATGGATGGTCTCTCCTTGGCTGAAAAGGGTTGGACAGGGAACCCCTTTGGGAAGGCAGGGTTGCTCCATGCCTTCCCGGGGTGGGCCTCTTTAACTTAGGCCGCTGCCTCCGCAGCTTTCTTGCCGACCAGGGATTCGTCGACCTGATTGATGATGCCGAATTGCATCAACATGTCTTCCAGCTCATCCATGGTGATGGGCGTGGGGATGATGCCCTTGCCGGCGTTCTCATGGATCTTCTTTGCCAGCGTGCGGTATTCATCGGCCTGCTGGCTGTCGGGGGCAAACTCGATCACCGTCATGCGGCGGTTCTCGGCGTGCTGCACCACGTTGGCCCTGGGGACGAAGTGGATCATCTTTGTGCCCAGGCGCCTGGCCAGTTCTTCTGCCAGCTCCAGCTCCTTGTCGGTCTGGCGCTCGTTGCAGATGAGCCCACCAAGACGGACGCCACCGGAATGGGCATATTTCAAAATACCCTTGGAGATGTTGTTGGCCGCGTACATGGCCATCATCTCGCCGGACATGACGATGTAGATTTCCTGCGCCTTGTTCTCGCGGATGGGCATGGCGAAGCCGCCGCAGACCACGTCGCCCAGCACATCGTAGGAGACATAGTCCACGCCATCGTAGGCGCCGTTTTCTTCCAGGAAGTTGATGGAGGTGATGACGCCGCGGCCAGCGCAACCCACGCCTGGCTCAGGGCCACCGGACTCCACGCAGCGGATGTCCTTGTAGCCGGTCTTGAGCACGTCCTCGATTTCCAGGTCCTCCACGCTGCCGGCCTCGGCTGCCAGCGAAAGCACGGTGTCCTGGGCCTTGGCGTGCAGGATGAGTCTGGTGGAGTCGGCTTTGGGATCACAGCCGACGATGAGAATCTTCTGGCCCAGGTCCGCCAGGGCGGCCAGGGTGTTTTGTGAGGTGGTGGACTTGCCGATGCCACCTTTGCCGTAAAACGCGATTTGCCGTAAGTCGCTCATGTTTCTGCCTCCTTGAGCAGTTGCCGTGGTGGTGCGAAGCCCCTTCGAGCTTCATTCAGTGTTCGCTCATCCTGTTGCAAGGGTTGTGCCAAAAGGAAAAGTGAGGCGATACCAATGATTTTTCCTCATGGAACAAATCATACAAGCAAACATTGCCAACAAAAGCGACAAACATAACGACAAACATGACAATTGGACATTGTCCATGAGCGTGCCGACAAACAGTTCGCTCATGGAATGACAAACAAAACAGCGCTTGCGCCGCACTCCACAGGGCATGGCATCGTTCTTGCTCATCACCAAACCTAAGGACAGCCCAGGCAGCAGCGAACAGCAGAACATTTATAAGAACGCCTCGGAACAGCTGTCGTCTGGCAACTCTAGTGGTTTTTGGACTATTGCATGGGAGAATAGCCATGGCGGATGTGATCTCGATCGAGGCCCTCCAGAAGGGTGGAACGGCAGGGTCAGGGTGTGGAACCAAGGGAGGGTCTGGCAAGTCCTCCTGCGGCTCTGCGGCAGGAGCAGGCGACCTGCCCCCGGAAATCTGGGAGAAGGTGAAGAACCATCCATGCTACAGCGAGGAGGCCCATCACCACTTTGCCAGGATGCATGTGGCCGTGGCTCCGGCCTGCAATATCCAGTGTCATTACTGCAACCGCAAGTACGATTGCGCCAACGAGAGCCGTCCTGGTGTGGTGAGTGAGAAGCTGACCCCGGAGATGGCCGCCCTGAAAGTGGCCGCCGTGGCCTCAGCCATCCCACAGATGACCGTGCTCGGCATCGCTGGCCCCGGTGATCCGCTGGCCAATCCGGAAAAGACCTTCGAGACCTTCGAGCGGGTGGCCAAGCTAGCCCCTGACATCAAGCTCTGCCTGTCCACCAATGGTCTGGCGCTGCCCGATCACGTGGACACCATCAGCCGGTTCAACGTGGACCACGTCACCATCACCATCAACATGGTGGACCCCGAGGTGGGAGCCAAGATCTATCCCTGGGTGTACTTCAAACACAAGCGCTACAGGGGTGTGGAGGCAGCGCGTATCCTCTCGGAGCGCCAGTTGCTGGGTCTCGAGATGCTCACCGAACGCGGCATTCTCTGCAAGGTGAACTCGGTGATGATCCCGGGCGTCAATGACGAGCACCTCGTGGAGGTGAACAGGGCGGTCAAGTCCCGGGGAGCCTTTTTGCACAACATCATGCCGCTGATCTCCGAGCCTGAGCACGGCACCTATTTTGGTCTCAACGGACAGCGCGGCCCCACTGCCCAGGAGCTCAAGCGTCTGCAGGATCGGTGTTCCGGTGAGATGAACATGATGCGCCACTGCCGCCAGTGCCGGGCCGATGCGGTGGGCCTGCTTGGCGAGGATCGCTCTGCCGAGTTCAGTACGGCAGCTCTAGCCGGCAAGGAGGTGGCCTACAACGCCGAAGCCCGCCAGGCTTACCAGGCCGTGGTGGAGCAGGAGCGTGCCGCGCGCCGTAGCGCCAAGGAAGAGGTCATCAAGGAGACCATGGCTACCAGTGCCGGGCAGGCAGGGGATCTCGCCATCCTGGTGGCGGTGGCCACCAAGGGTGGTGGTCGCATCAACCAGCATTTCGGTCATGCCAAGGAGTTCCAGGTCTATGAGGTGTCCGCCGCGGGAGCTCGGTTTGTGGGGCATCGCCGGGTGGACCTCTACTGCCAGGGTGGATACGGCGAGGAGGAAGCCCTCGATGGCGTGACCAAGGCTATTGCCGATTGTACCGCGGTGCTGGTGGCCAAGATTGGTCATTGCCCCCAGGAGCAGCTGCAGCAGGCCGGCATCGAGGCTGTGACGGCTTACGCCTTCGAGTACATCGAAACCGCAGCACTCAGATACTTCCAGGGCTATGTGGAGCGGCTCGCTACAGGGGAAGTGGTCCATGGAACCGGGCGCGATGCCTTGATTCGCCAGGGTGCCTACATGGCCTCATGATTCGATCGTTGTCCTGTTCCTTAGATATTCTTCTGGTCTTGTTTTTGTAAGGAGGAAAGAACCATGGCCTACAAGATCGTCGCTGCGAATTGCACTGGCTGCTCGGCCTGCGAACCGGAATGCCCAAACGATGCCATCTATGAGACCAAAAACGGCCTCTTCGCCATCGATGCGGACAAATGCACGCAATGTGAAGGGTACTTCGATGAGCCGCAGTGCGCTTCTGTGTGCCCCATCGACGACACCTGCATTCCGGCCTGATGCCATCTGCCCATGAGATCCATATTCAAGAGGAGAGCAATCCATGGAATTGACCATTACCCCCAAGGCCCAATCCTTTATCACCCGCATGATGCGCTTCGGCGGTGCCACGCCAGGTGCCGGATTTCGTCTGGCGCTCAAGCCGGGTGGATGTGCGGGCTACACCTATGATTTTTCTGTGGAGCAGGGTCCTGGCCCCGAGGATACCGTGGTGCATGCCTCTGGGCTCACCATCTTTGTACCGCAGGACAGCGTGCCCTACATGAACGGCATGACCATCGATGCCGAGGACAGCATCATGCGCTCGGGGCTCGTGTTCATCGCGCCCAACTCGGTCAAGCGCTGTGGCTGCGGCACCTCGGTGCAGCTCGCCTCATGAGCGGGCCACGGGGTGTGGAGCGGGTGACCTGGGTGGTGCATCATCCCACCCGCTCCATCCACCGCCTGGCACATCAACATCTGCCAAGCCACGTGGGCCACATGACCATGGCCGAGGTGACCGTGGTGGCCAGATGCAGCGCCTTGGAGCTGGAGGGCCGTTTTCCGGACTACATGCCCTGCGGGCAGTGTTGCCCGGGGGCAGCCCATGCCTCCAAGAGGGCGCTCGTTGGTGGTTCTCCTGTTCTGATGGGGTAGGGAGGATTGGTGTTATGACCAGTCGTGATAGTGATCATGTGGAGATCAACGATCCACCGGCTTTCCTCTATGGCGAGCTGGTGCGGGCCAAGCGGCACATCCGCAACGATGGCACCTTTCCGGGCCGGGAGATCGGCGAGATCCTGGTGCGCAAGGGGGATCCCGGGTACGTGACCTCGATCGGCACTTTCCTGCAGCAGTTCTATATCTATGGGGTGGATTTCTATACCAGGGGCAACCTGGTGGGCATGAAGGCCCGAGAACTGGAACGGGTCGAGGCAGAAACGGAAGCCACAGGCTCTGTTCCGGTAGATCAGGGTGCTGGAGATGACACGCCGTTGCCCCATGCAGCAGGGGAGCAGTCATGATCTACCTGGATCACAATGCCACCACGCCCTGTCACCCCAGCGTGGTAGACGCCATGCTGCCCTATTTCAGCGGGCACTTCGCCAACCCGTCCAGCAAGCACGTCCTGGGGCAGGATGCCCATGGCGCCTTGGGTGCAGCACGGCGGGAGGTGGCGCGCATGCTTGGCACCGATCCCCGTGGGGTGATCTTCACCAGCAGTGCCACAGAATCCATCCATATGGCCATTCTCGGGACGCTGGATGACGAACGCCACACGGTGATCAGCACCGTGGTGGAGCATCCAGCCACGCTGCTGTTGCTGGAGCGCCTGGAAGCAAGCGGCCAGCCGGTGATCCGCCTGCCGGTGGACCGCCATGGCGAACTGGACCTCGACCTGTTGGACATGGTGCTCGGCCTGCATGCCAAGAGTGCCATCCTGTCGCTGTTGTGGGCCAACAACGAGACTGGCGTGCTGTTTCCCATGGCCGCCATTGCCGAACAATGCCGCCGCCATGATGTCCTGCTCCATGTGGACGCCACTCAGGCGGTGGGCAAGGTGCCCATCGACATTGGCGAGTTGCCCATCGACCTGCTTTCGTTTTCGGCCCACAAGCTCCAGGGCCCCAAGGGGGTCGGGGCGCTCTATGCGCGTCGTGGCCTCACCTTGACGCCGTTGTTGAATGGCCATCAGGAAGCCAACCGCCGGGGCGGTACCGAAAACCTGCCCGGCATCGTGGGCCTGGCCCAGGCAGCCCGGCTGGTGCCCAGGAGCCTGGCCTGCATGCACGAGGTGGCCGCGCTGCGCCACCGGTTGGAACAAGCTTGCATGAGCCTGCATCCGGGTGCCATGGTGAACGGGGCTCAAGCCCAGAGGGTGGCCAACACCTGCAACATCACCTTTCCTGGGATCGAGGCAGAATTCTTGCTGATGCTGCTGGAACAGCACGATGTGATTGCCTCACAGGGTGCAGCTTGTGTGGCTGGAGATACCGAGCCATCCCATGTACTGCGGGCCATGGGACTGAGCCGCGAGCAGGCTCTCTCCTCGGTGCGCTTTTCCCTCTCTCCTGCCACCACGGCTCAGGATATCGAGCAGGCTGTCGCGGCCTTGGCCGAGGTCATCGTCCAATGCGAGGTGCTGTCATGAAGATCATGCTGCGCAAGAGTCGTGAGGGTGTGGTCAGCGCCTACATCGCCAAGAAGGACCTGGAAACCGAGGTGGTGGCCAGTGAGCATGATGCCCTGTGGGGCGGCTGGATCAGCCTGGCCAATGGCTGGCGCCTCGAGTTGCCGGCCACGCCCCCCAAGGACACCTGGCCGATGACGGTCGAAGCCAAGCGGCTCGAGGGTTGAGGCATGGCTACGTTGGAACGGCAGCCCATCGCGTTGTGCGATCCAGACATCACTCAGGTCGAGCTTCGGGCCGTGGTGGAGACCCTGCATCAGGCCAACCTGGGTGCCGGGACCATGGTGGCAACCTTCGAGGAACGCTTTGCCGAATATCTCGGACGAGGCCATGCCATCGCCTTTGCCAGCGCCAATCTTGCCCTGCTGGCTCTGGGCAAGGCCTTGCGCCTGGGTCCGGGGTGTGAGGTGGTCCTGCCGGCGCTCTCGTGGCACCAGGCAGGTCATGCCTTCAGCTGGCTTGGAGCAAGCTGCGTCTTTGCGGATATCGAGTACTGGTCGGGAACGCTGGCCCCGCCAAAGGCGCAGGCGGTCTGCACCCCGCGCACCAGGATCCTCATGGCCGGCAATACCCTGGGTCACCCGGCCGACTGGCCAGCCCTGCGGGAGCTTGCCCGGCAACACGACCTGTTCTTGCTGGAAGATTCCACAGAAGCCCTGGGTTCAGTCCTGCAGGGTACCATGGTGGGTGGTTTCGGGGATGCCGCCCTGTTCGATTTTTCCACCCCGCAGGCCATCACCATGGGCGATGGGGCTGTGCTGTGCACAGACGATACCACGCTTGCCCATGCCCTGCGCCAGGAGCGCCATGTTCCTGTGACGGCACGACGCTCGGTGGTGGCCTCGGGAGTGGCCCCCCTGCAGGCAACCATGAGCGAACTGCAAGGCGCTTTGGGCGTGGCACAGCTGGAGCGGCTGAACACCATCCTCGCCCGACGTGCCGAGGTAGTGGCCTGGTACTGGGATGCCCTGCAATCCTTCGAGGGGATCAAGGACCCTTTCTGTGCCCCGGGCGTGGATGTGCTGCATCGCCCGATCTATGGCGTACACCTGGGAGCCAGGTTTACTGGATCGGCGGTGGCGCAGATCGTGGAAGACCTGCGGGGCGCTGGCATCGAGGCTGTGCTCTATCCGCCCGCCATGCATCGCCAGCGCCTGTACCTGAGCGCCGGCGAGCAGGTTGCCCGGTTACCCAAGACCGACCAGATTGCGCCACGGCTGGTGGTGTTGCCCTTGCATACCCATATGATCGAGGAAGATGTAGCGTTCATCGTGGCCACGCTCAAGGATGCCACGGTGAACATAGGTGCCGGTGCTGCTATTTATTGACCTGCAAGGAGAGCCATATCATGGAACAAGCTGAGTGCATGGATCATCAGGGTTGCCCCTGGGGGCTTGCCTTCCAGGAAAGGCGCCTGGTGCCTTTCCTGGGCGCTGGCTTGCTGCCCAGCCCAGGGGCTGTGCCCGCCTCGCTGCCCGAACTTGCCAGTTACCTGGCAGCAAAGGTGACCCCTCCTGGGCGCATCAGGAACAATGCCTACCAGGTGGCCCAGTTCATCGAAAGTCGTCGCCACCGCAAGACGCTGGACCAACTCATGCAATCCGCCTTTGCCGCCGGCACACCCCCTACGCCGCTGCACAGGCGCCTTGCAGCCCTGGCTCCACCCCTGATCTGCACGTTGTGGTACGACGAGACCATGGCTGCAGCCCTTGGTGAAGCCGCTGGTTCCTGGGGCCAGGTGCAGGGCATGAGCAAGGCCAACCGCCATGATGGTGCTTGGTTTCGCTATGTGGATGCCGCAGGGCAGGTGGTGGATGAACAGACCGCAAGCCAGTGGACCACCTTGCTTTATGCCCCACTGGGCACGGCGCAAGGAGGAGCCGTTATTTCAGATGCCGACTTCGTGGAGGTACTGACCGAGATCGACATCCAGACACCTATCCCTGCCGAGGTGCAAAGACGGCGCAGCGGTTGCGGTTTCCTGTTCCTGGGCATGTCCTTTGCCGACCAGACCCAGCGCATCTTTGCCCGGCAGATCATCAAGCGCAGCAGCAGTCCCCATGGGGCCGTACTGCCCAGGGAACTGACCAAAAACGAGCTGCGCTTCATCGCCCAGTTGGATATCCAGCTCTTAGACGGTCTGCCGGCCTGTCTCGATGACGCCGTGGCCCATGCCTGATGCTTCCCTTTTTTCGGTCGTATAGACCGATGCATCAGATTGCTGGATGCAATGGGGTGCGGCATCGCCTAAGATAAGTGGCATGGATCATGAACCAGAGCAGACCGCTCCATGACGGCCAGCGACAAAGCCGTGTCATGGCCTGTGCAACGGTTCGAAGGGCCGGGCTATGTCATGCAGTACTACGGCGACGGCCAGGGGCTGCCGGTACTCCTGTTGCATGGTTTTCCCGATACACCGGCCACTTTTTTCCCTCTGCTGCAGGAACTGGCAGCAGACCACGCCTGCCTGGTTCCCTTCCTGCCGGGCTATGACGGCTCCACCTTGCCGCGCCATGGCGGGGCGGCACTCAGTGCAGTAGCAGAGCAACTGGCGGATTTCACCAAGCGGATCCTGGGCCAAAAGGCTCTTTCCCGCGGCATCGTGGTGATCGGACATGATTGGGGCTCGGCTCTGGCGCAGATCCTGTGGGCGAGGCATCTGCTCCCCATCAGGGGACTGGTGCTCATGGCCGTGCCCCCGGCTGGGGCCATGCGCCGCAACATCAATTTCCAGCAGATCTGGCGCTCGCGGTACATGTACCTTTTCCAGCTTCCGGGCGTGGCATGGTGGATTCGCAGACGCCATTTTAGCTATATACGCCTGCTGTGGCGACGCTGGTCGCCGGTGCTTCCCGAAGATCACGAGCAACTGCAGCGTACCGTCGCAGTCCTGTCACAGCCGCACTGCCTGGAGCAGGCCCTGGGCTATTATCGGACCACGCTCAATCCCCTGCTTGGCCCGAAATTGTGGTGGCAAACCATCAAGACCATGCAGGCCACGCCGGACCCCATCCCGACGCTTGTCATGTATGGCACCGCTGATGGTTGCATCGGCCCTGACATGTTTCGCGATGCCCTCAAGGGTTGGGAGCACCCCTTGAGCAGGGTCGAGGCCATTGCGGCGGGGCACTTTTTTCATCTGGAACGGACTGAGGAAACAGGGCTTGAGATCAAGCGCTTTCTTGATGGATTGGAGTGAGCATAGATATGGAAGCACTGAATGAGACAATCGCGGCAATCACGCACCTGGAGATCACCCCAGAGGCCCGCCAGGTCATTCAACAGGTGCAGGACAGGGTGGGTGAACCTGTGGCCTTGGTGGTGGGCGGTGGCTGCTGCGAAGGCACCACCATGAGCCTGTTCGAGAAGGACAAGACATTCGGTTATCTGGAGGTGCCCACCGACGACCTGCCCTTGTTGCTGGAACGATCCTGGGCCGATTTCTATCGGGGCAAGGACATCCACATCGATGTGGTGGACGACGACGGTTCCGATCGCATGTCGCTGGAGTCACGTCTCGGCAAGCATCTGACGTTCCTGATACGCGACAGGGTATGAGCGCTCAGCCAGGAGGAGGCCGGGGATGCTAATTTGGCGTTGGGCAAGCAGACCATCATCCCAATGCATGGTGGTCTGCTCTTCTATTCTATGGCAGAAACCTGAGCTCAGCGCGGCCGGCTCTCTATGGCATGGAGCAGATCCCTGCTGTCCAAGAAGCGATCGGCGTAAATCTTGTTGCGAGCCAGTCCCAACTGGGACAGAGCCTCGACAGTGGCATCCACCATGGGCGGTGGACCGCAGATATAGGCTTCCGCGTTTTGAGGAAGCTGCTGTGCTTTTGTGATGGCTTGGTGAACGAAACCTCGGGCTCCTTGCCATGGACTGTCATCCGGCTCATTGGATAATACAGGCACGAAGCTGAAATCGCCGGGCCAGGCCTTTTGGATACGCTGGATATCTTCCAGATCGAAAAGATCTTTTTCCGTCTGTACACCAAAAAAGAGCCAGGCAGGCCGTGCCAGCCCCTGCTGCAAAACCCCTTCCATGATGGCCTTGATGGGCGCAAGCCCGCTGCCACCCGCCGCCAGGATCATGGGCGCTTGGCTCTTGCGCAAGCCGAAGGTGCCAAAGGGGCCAGACAGCTCCAAGGTATCGCCGGGCTTGGCCTCTTCAAAGAGCCATGTGGTGAAACGGCCGCCGGGCACGAGACGCACAAAGAAATCCACCTTGTCCTGGGTGTTGTCCTGGGCCTGGCAGGCGCTGGCGAAGGAATAGGCCCGGGGGCGATCAAGACCCTCCCTGTTGACTTGGGCATACTGGCCCGGCTGATAACAGATGCCCTTATCCAGGGTACAGCGCAGATGAATGATGCTCGAGGAGAGGTGTTCCACCACATCGACCCTGGCAGGAATGACCTGCATGGCATCCTCGGCAATGAGGATCTCGACATCCGTCTTGGCATGGGCCTGGCAGGCCAGGATGTGGCCAGCCTCGATCTCCTCATCGCTCAGGACCACATCGGAGGTCATCGCCACCTCTCCGGACAAGAGGCGCACCTGACAGGTTCCGCATGCCCCAACACGGCAGTTGTAGAGGATGGGGATATCGTTTTCCAGGGCCGCATCCAGCAACCATTGGTTGTCGGCCACCTCGAAACGCCTGCCGGAAGGGTAAACGGTTACCATATGACTCATCTTCACAAACCCCATTGTCTTGTCTGGCCTAGGATCACAGCCTTAAAGACTGCCTGTGAATCAAATGGCCAACAGCCTACGTTAAATAACTCATTATAGATCAAAATCACAGCGTGAGCCAGGAAACAACCTGAGGGCTTGTTGGGCAAGACTCTCAAGACTCTAT
>WOZS01000012.1 GCA_011620135.1 Gammaproteobacteria bacterium | reverse complement strand
CAGAACGTCGTGAGACAGTTCGGTCCCTATCTGCCGTGGGCGTTCGAGATTTGAGGGGAGCTGTCTTTAGTACGAGAGGACCGAGATGGACACACCTCTGGTGTTCCGGTTGTCACGCCAGTGGCACTGCCGGGTAGCTAAGTGTGGACGGGATAACCGCTGAAAGCATCTAAGCGGGAAGCCCACCCCAAGATGAGGTCTCCCTGGACCCATGAGGTCCCTGAAGGGCCGTGGTAGACCACCACGTTGATAGGCTGGGTGTGGAAGCACAGCAATGTGTGGAGCTAACCAGTACTAATTGCCCGTGAGGCTTGACCATATAACACCCAAGCATCTTTGCTGTGTGCTTCGACAAGTTTTACCGCATTATGCAGTTCATTTGTATCATGCGGTTCATGGTTTGCCTGGTGGTCATAGCGGATTGGAACCACCCGATCCCTTTCCGAACTCGGAAGTGAAACGGTCCAGCGCCGATGGTAGTGCGGGGTTTCCCCGTGTGAGAGTAGGTCGTCGCCAGGCATTTTTATCAAAGAAAAAAGCCCCGCTGGCTTATGGTCGCGGGGCTTTTTTCTTTCCATGGCGTGCATGACATGGAATAATGCCATACAGGAAGTGCCGAAGGGCGGCTGCCTGGTTCCAAAATGGCCTCCATGAACAGCTGTGCGCCTTTCGGTGTGGACGGCCGCAGGTCATGTGATGGGGCAATAACTTATGTGGTCGCTAGCAAGCATGGCGCTTCTCGGCTATCTGCTGGGCTCCTGCGTGGGGGCTTTGGTCCTGGGGCGCTTCAGGAATGTGGATATCCGCCGCCGCGGCAGTGGCAGTGCCGGGGCGACCAACGCCTTGCGTACCGTGGGCCCCTGGTTTGCCCTGGGTGTGATCCTGATCGATGTGGGCAAGGGCATGGCGGCAGCCGGTCTGCTGCCCTGGCTGCTGTTTCCTGAGCGACAGCTTGTTGCAGGAGCCATGGGTGCCATGGCGGCCATGGCAGGGCATGCCTATCCGCTTTTTTATCATTTTCAAGGCGGCAAGTCGGCGGCCACCGCCCTGGGCGGGACGGCTGTGCTGTGTCCCGGTGCGCTGCCGTGGATGCTGGGCGTCTGGGTGCTGGGTGTGCTGGCTACTGGCTATGTGGCTCCCTTTACCATTCTGGCGAGCCTTGCCTTCACCGGATATGTCTACATTTCCCTGCAACAGGGGCTTGCCTCACCTTTGCTGTGGTTGGCTATTGCCGCCCCCTGCTTTCTGCTCTGGACCCATCGTGAGAATATCGGCCGCCTGTTGGCCGGCACGGAAAACCGCTTTGCCCTGCCATGGCTTCCCGGGGGCAAATGGCGCAAGAGACACCCATGAGTGATGTGCTGGCCGATTTTCTGCTGCGCCATCTGCGGGACCACGGCGCTGTGGCCTGGGAAGCGCTGATGGATGATGGCCGCTCTGCAAGCCGGCTGCGAGAGACCGCTGAGCGCCTGATGGCAGAGGGTGTGCCGCTGGCGCTGGATGCCCATGGCGTCTGCCTGCGCCATGAACCTGAACCATGGCTGGATGCAGAGGCACTTCTGGCGCGCTGCGCCCCGGGCACAAAAGAGCGCGTTGGTTCTGTGAAGGTCTTTGCTGCCTTGGATTCAACCAACAACTACCTGAAGCTCAACCCCCCCACAACAGATATGTCTGTGGTGCTGGCGGAACACCAGAGTGCAGGCCGGGGAAGACAGGGGCGGTCCTGGCTGGGGGCGTTCGGGGGTGGGCTGGCCATGTCGCTGGCCTTTGTGATGCGTCACCCCGTGGCTTGGTACCAAGCGTTGCCGTTGGCTTGCGGTATGATGGTGGTCGATGCCCTGGGCGGTCTCGGGGTCCCGGGGCTCGCCATCAAATGGCCCAATGATGTGGTGGCGCAGCAGAAAAAACTCGCCGGGCTTCTGTTGGAGAGCGTGATCTTGTCCATGGAAAGTGCAGGGCAACGCCAGCAGGCCATGGTGATCGGCATTGGTTTGAACGTGGCCATGCCCGCGAATTGGGTGGGCCCTGCGGATCGGGTCTGGACGGATCTTGCCACGCTGTGCGGCACCGGTTACCCGCATCGGCTGGCTGCGGCTGCAGCGCTTCTCGATGCCATGGTCTTTGGCGTGTTATCCTTTGAAAAAAGCGGTTTTGCGCCCTATCAGCAGCGCTGGTTCAGCTACGATGCGTTGGCGGAGCAGATGGTTTGTGTCAGCATCAAGGGGAGGGAGACCCTGGGCCATGCGCTCGGGGTTTCGGAGCTTGGTGCCCTGCGGGTCAGGACGGCGGATGGTTGTCTCCATGAGGTGATGTGTGGCGAGGCCAGCGTAAGGATGGTTGCGGCGTGCTCCTGATCGATGTGGGCAACAGTCGCATGAAATGGGCGGTGCTGGGCTCAGCTGGTCCAGCCGCGTTTGGCGTGGCCATCCTGGATGCAGCCTCGCTGGATGCCATCTTGCTGCGCGCCTGGCCCGATCAGGTCCCGCCCCAGCAGGTGTGGATCTCCAATGTGGCCGGTCTCGAGGTGGCCCATCGCTTGCGCCTTGCGGTGCGGGATCGCTGGGATTTCGACCCGCGGTTTGTTTATGCCAAGCCCCAGGCCTTTGGGGTGCACTGTGCCTACAAAGCACCCATGCGCCTGGGTGCTGACCGCTGGGCCAAGCTGGTGGCTGCGCGGGCTACCATGAAAGAAAAGAATACCTGCATTCTCGATAGTGGCACGGCGCTGACCCTGGATGCCCTGGACAGCACGGGTCAGCATCTCGGTGGGCTGATCGCGCCGGGGTTCGCGCTGATGCAGCGCGCTCTGCTCAAGGAGACAGGGGGCATTCGTGCTGCCCTGGGAGCTGAACCATCCCTGAATGGCCTGGAGCCGGAAGGTTTCCTGGGTCAGGATACCGCCGGGTGTGTGGGTAATGGCTGTTTTCAGGCGGTGGTGGGGTTTGTGCAACGGGCCTTGCTGATGTTGCGCAAGCGCTGGCCCACAGGTTTTACGGTGCTGATCACAGGCGGCGACGCAGGGCGTTTGTTGCCCTACCTGCCCCGGCAGACCCGCCATGAGCAGCACCTGGTGCTGCAGGGGTTGGCCGTGATCGCGCGATGGGGTCAGATGAGGCACAATGAACAGCTTGCTCCACCGGCAAGTTGGATTCCTGGCGATACCCCGCTTGGGCAGAACCAGGCGGGGCCGGTGCGAAGTCAGGACGTTTTGGAGGATCAGGCTGGCGTAGCTCAGTCGGTAGAGCGGCTGCCTTGTAAGCAGTAGGTCGCAGGTTCGATTCCTGTCGCCAGCTCCATGTCATGTCATATAATCTCATAAAGGCCGTGCAGTGAGGACGTCATGCGCAAAGTGGTGGTTCTGGGTGGTTTGGCTGGATTGCTTTGCTGTGCCTGGTCCCAGGCTGCCCAGCTCGAGCTGGAACTGACCTGGGATCAACCCAAGGCCCAGCTGGATCTGCGGTTCTATGACATGCAGGACACCTGGCATGCGGTGCACAGCGCAGAACCGCAGGTGCGCTGGGGCGGGCCTTCTTCCCAGGATGATCCGCACATGGAACCTCGGAATGAGGAATGTAATCTCCCCACCGAGCCGCCGTTGCGGTATGTGGATAACAGGCCCACAACATGCGCCATACGCAGGATTACCCTGGAGTCCTTTCCAGATCCTGTCCAATTTCCCAAGCTCTATGCGGTCGAGGCAGAATATCTGCAGGATCCAGCAGGCGTGGGTGCAGTGCAGGCGCGGATCAGGGCATGGCAGGATGGCTCCCTGGTGTTCGATCAGGTCAGCACGCTTGAGGGTCCCGATGACATCTGGCGCTCCTTCGCCATCGAGCCCACCACAGGCACCTATGCAACCATCTATCCCATAGCTCCCATAGCTCCCATAGCCCCATGAGACCACATCCTGCGCCCATGACAGCATCCAGCATGAATCCTCTGCCACGGGATGAGTCGTCGCCGGGCCTGCAGGCCCGGCTGGCGCGCGTCATGCCCGAGCTCGAGTTTCGCGTCCATCAGCCCCTGATCGAGGCCATCAATCGCCTGAAAAAAGAGCGCGATGCAGTGATCCTGGCCCACAACTACCAGACGCCGGAGATTTTCCATGGCGTGGCCGATGTGGTGGGTGATTCCCTGCGTCTTGCCCGGGAGGCAGCACAGACTGATGCCACACGCATCGTGGTCTGCGGGGTCAACTTCATGGCGGAAACCGCCAAGCTGCTCAATCCGGACAAGACCGTGCTGATTCCAGATGCCGAGGCCGGTTGCTCCCTGGCGGAATCCATCACTCCTGACGATGTGCAACGGTTGCGCGCCGCCTATCCCGATGCCCCTGTAGTGGCCTATGTGAATACCTCGGCTGAGGTCAAGGCGTTGAGCGACGTGTGCTGCACCTCGGCCAATGCGGTGCAGATCGTGGAATCCCTTGGTGTGCCACGGGTGATCATGATCCCCGATGTGTTTCTGGCTCGCAACGTGGCCGCCGCGACCGCCGTGGAGATCATTGCCCACGATGGGCGCTGCATTGTCCATGAGCAGTTCAAGGCCCGCGACATCCGTGAGTTGCGCGAGGCCGATCCCGGGCTTGCCATCCTGGCGCATCCGGAATGCCCCCCCGATGTGCTCCAGGAGGCCGATTTTTCGGGCTCCACAGAAGCCATGGCTCGCTGGGTGGACCAGCACAAGCCCAGCCGGGTGGTGCTGCTCACCGAATGCTCCATGAGTGACAATGTGGCGGTTCAGCATCCCGAGGTGGATTTCCAGCGGCCCTGCAATCTATGTCCCTACATGAAGCGGATCACCCTGCCGAAGATTCTCCAGTGCCTCGAGTCCGAACGGGAGGTGGTCACCATTCCTGTCCACACAGCCCAAAGGGCCCGGCAAGCCATCGAGCGCATGCTGCAGCTGTCCGCATGATCCCCTTGCCCGCAGTGGTCCTGGAGGAGGTGGTGCGTCGTGCACTGCTGGAAGACCTGGGTCCCGGTGGAGACCCCAGTGGCGCGCTGGTGGCTGGAGACGCCATGGCCCGTGGGGAGATCGTGGCCCGCGAGGCTGGCGTGATTGCCGGACTCGAGGCGGTTGCCCTGGCCTTTCATCTGGTGGATGCCAGCGTGGCGGTGCTGCCTAAGGTCCGCGAAGGCGCGCATGTGGCTGCCGGCACGGTGCTGGTGAGCTTGGACGGGCCTGCGGCCGGCATGCTGGCTGCCGAGCGCACCGCACTCAACCTGCTGGCCCGCATGAGTGGCGTGGCCAGCGCCACTGCACACCTGGTGGAGCGGCTCCAAGGGCTCAGGGCCAGGGTGCTATGCACCCGCAAGACCATGCCAGGGCTGCGCGCTTTGGACAAGTACGCCGTACGGCTTGGCGGCGGCGTCAACCATCGCCTGGGGTTGGGGGATGGGGTGCTCATCAAGGACAACCATATCGCCTTGGCCGGTTCGGTGGGTGAGGCCATCCAGCGGGTGAAAGGCCGGGTGGGGCCCATGTGTCCCATCGAGGTGGAGGTGGAGGATCTGGCTGGCCTCGAGGAAGCTCTTGCCGGGGGAGTGGCCATGATCCTTCTGGATAACATGACGCCAGGGCAATGTGCCGCGGCCGTGCGCCTGGTGGCTGGATGTGTGCCCCTGGAGGCTTCTGGTGGCATCACGGTTGACAATGTCCGCGCCTATGGCGAGGCAGGCGTGGATTATCTCTCAGCCGGCTGGCTGACCCACAGCGCCCGCGCTCTGGATTGTTCGCTGGACATGCGCGGCCTGTAACCCCCCACCTCGTCGTCCTCTCAGCATTGCTCTCCATCACTGGGCACCAGTGGGCCATGCGGGTCATGGCAGGCTTGGCATATGTCGTGCATATGACAACATCATGTCATGCCCGATTGCTCGAGGAGGTCATCATGTTAGACCAGGTACAAGATACATCATCCATGGAGCTTGTCGCCAATACCCTGCTGACCACCCTGGAGCTGCAGATGGCCAGGCGGGAGCAGGAGTCCATGCCGCTCTACCAGCAGCCGCACCAGGAAGAGAGCTGCCAGATGGCGCCCGAGTTTGCGAGCAAATTGCTGCAGTGCCTCGGCAATCTGGGTCAGGATGCCGTGGACTACCAGCTGCTGGCGGTGTGCCTGCACCAGCAGCAGCAGGCCCTGGGGCGTGACATGGTCGCGTTTGTCGCAGAACTGGTTCGATTTGTCGCTATTGGCAGCCTTGGCTGGCAACAGCCAGAGGCGTTGCCGGCACAGCAGGAGCGCGAGCGGCTGTGGCTGGCTGTCTGCCATGTCGCTCACCTGATCGAGGTGCTGTTGGGCTACGATGCCCAGCAGAATCAGGCGACTGCCCAGCGCCTCAGGCAGCTGGAGGATGAACAGCAGCGGTTTCGCCAGGCCTTGGACTTCGTACCGGCGCCGGTGATGATCGCCGACAACGAGCGCATGCTCACCTTTGCCAACAAGGCTGCCCAGCAGCTGTTCAGTACCCAGGTACAGCACATTCGCCAGCGCCTGCCGGACTTCAGGCCAGAAACCATGATCGGCGGTTCCATCGACCAGTTCCATCGTTATCCACAGCACGTGGCCAGATTGATCGAGCATATGAATCCCCATGAACCGCATCGGGCAGAGATTCGCTTCGGGCCATCCACCTTCAGCTTCAGCAGTCTGCCGCTCATGGACCAGGAGCAGCGGCGCGTGGGTTCGGTGGTGCTGTGGAACGACATCACGGAAGAAAAACGCATCGAGCAGGAAATTGCCACGCTGCTGGAGAACTTGACCAAGACCGGCCAGCTGGATGGCCGGTTGGATGCCCAGGGCTCCACAGCCACCATCCGCCAGCTGCGCCTGGGCATCAACCAGCTGCTCGCCGCCCAGCAGCAGGTGGTGGAGTTGGCTCGGACTCTCATGGACGATCTGGCCCATGGGGATTTGCGGCTCAATGATAAGGCCGGTCTCACAGGTGCTGCCTTGGAGGTGCAGCAGACCTACAACGAGGCCATGCATAAGCTCGGTGATCTTCTGTGCCAGGTGGGCCTTACGGCCGATATGCTACAGGGCACGGCTCAGGCGCTGACCGAGGAGCAGGAGGCGCTCAACGTGCGCACAACACACCAGATGAACCACCTGCAACAGCTCAGCGTGACAGGTACACAGATGGCTTTCAGCAACCGCGCCATTGCCCAGATGGCCGGGGACGCCAATAGATCTGCCCAACAGACTGCCTCGCTGGCCGAGGCCAGCTTGCTGACCATGGAACAGGCGGCCCAGGCGGTCAGGACCATGACAGGCGAGGCTCACAAGACCGTCGATGTGGTGGAGACCATCCGCGAGATTGCCTTCCAGACCAATATCCTGGCTCTGAATGCAGCGGTGGAGGCCGCCCGGGCCGGTCATGAGGGCCGCGGTTTTGCCATTATTGCCCAGGAGATCCGCCTGCTGGCCGACCGGGTGCGCCAGGAACTGCAAGGCATTTCCAGCTGGCTTGCGAGCTTGTTACGGGAAACCACGCATACCACCAGCACCCTGGACCAGTCCATGGACCTGACCAGGGAGCTGACCCAGGCGGTTGCTGCCGTGCGTGACCGGCTCGGTCAGGTGGAGGAGGCCATGCTGCAACAGGACGCCGGTACCCAGTATATGTCCCAGGCTCTGCTGGCATTGGAGTGCGGAGTGCGGGATAATGAGAAAGTCATTGAGCGCGTCGGGATGGCCTCGGACCGGCTCCTGGGGGAGCTGGCAGCGTTGCATCACCAGCTGAACGGGTTTGCCGTGTCCTAAACTGGACACGACTAGAGAATCATCCGGGGCAGCCGCGGCCTCTGACGGTCCTGGAGGGAAGCATGGTTACCACGGATGTGAGTCAGTTGCGTCATGAGGTTCTGGGTTGCCCTCTGGCTCCGCCCTATCCTCAGGGCATGGCCGTGGTTCATGTGGGCATGGGTTGTTTCTGGGGGGCCGAACGCCTGTTCTGGTCCCAGCCTGGTGTGTATGTGACGGCGGTGGGTTATGCCGGAGGGCAAACCGCCAACCCCACCTATGCCCAGGTCTGCGGTGGCCGCACGGGCCATGCCGAGGTGGTCAGGGTGGTTTTCGATCCGCAGCACCTCGCTGTGCAGCGCCTCTTGCAGTTGTTCTGGGAGGGGCATGATCCCACCCAGGGCAATCGCCAGGGTCATGATGTCGGCACCCAGTATCGCTCCATGATCCTGTGGACCGATGAAGGGCAAAGGGAGCTTGCCCTGGCCAGTAAGGAGGCCTATGCTCGATGCCTGGCCATCAGGGGATATCCTCCCATCACAACAGCCATCGAGCCCCTGGATGCCTTTTACTTTGCAGAACCCTATCACCAGCAATATCTGGCCAAGAATCCAGAAGGGTATTGCGGTCTCGGTGGGACGGGAATCGCCTGCGCCTGGTGATGGCGTGTTGCCGAGGGTCGGCCTGGATGGCCAGGTTGCAGCCTGCAGGAGGGGCCCTGCGCAGCGGGACTTGGTCAGGTGCATCCTGGATCTGTATGTCATCTGTATGATTGTCTGTGGCTGTGGACCAAATAGAAAAATCTTTTGGACAGGCTGCTTTCCGCCATTGCTGGGCCACGATCAGAGATCAGGATAGCACCATGGTGAATGGACTGCTGGCTGCAGCATGGCAGCGCTTGCACAAAAAGCTGTTGTTTCTGGCGGTGATCCTGGGGGGCGCTGTGGCATGCAGTGTGGTGTTGTATCCTCTTGCCTTGCTGCTACTGCAGCATCTGCCCCCCTCCTACCGGGGTCTGTTGGAACTTGATGGCGGGCCAACAGAGGCATTGGCTGTGCTGCGCCACAGCGCGGCTTCGATCCCCTTGCTCAGCAACGCATGGCTCTTCATAGCCGTGGAGGTGGCGCAGGTGTTGTTGGCTCCCATTCCCGGAACGATACTGGGTCTGGCGGCGGGTTTTCTCTTTGGGTTCTGGAAGGGTATGGCGCTCTCCTTGGTGGGATTGACCATTGGCACCACGCTGGCCATGGGGATCGGGCGGCTGTTTGGAGAGCATGCCGTGCGGCGCTTTGTATCCAAGCGCCTCATGGAGCGTTTCGACGACCTGGTACAACGGGGTGGCTTGTGGGGTTTCTTCATGATTTTCCTGTTACCGGCCCTGCCTGATGACGCGGTGTGTTTTCTGGCCGGATTGAGTCGGTTGCCCCTGGGGCGGCTTGTTGCCGTGGCCATTCTGGGACGTCTCCCGGGCCATGCGGTATTGACCTTCGTGGGGGCCACGGCCGATGAAAACGCCCACGTCGCGCTTGGTGTCTTTGTGGTGGCCATGGTGCTGGCGGTTTTCGTGTGGCTTTTCGAGGAGCAGTTGTTGATCGTGCTGAAACGGTATGTCGGCCGTACATCATGAATGGCTCTTGCGCCAGCATGGTTTTTTTATGATAATAAAAGTCTTTCCATTGAAATGAGGTAAGGCATGGAAGCGGTCATCGAAACCGGCGGCAAGCAGTATCGCGTGCGCGAGGGCATGCTGATCCATGTGGAACGCCTGCCTGCAGCGCTGCGGGCAGCTGGGGTTGCAGGCGGCGAGGAAGAGGTGGTGTTCGACCGCGTGCTGGCGCATGGCAACGGTGCTGCGGTGGTGATGGGTAGGCCCTATGTGGCCGGGGCCTGTGTACGGGCCGTGGTCCAGGGCGCTGGCCGGGAACGCAAGGTGCACATTCTCAAGATGCGCCGGCGCAAGCATTACATGAAAAGACAGGGCCACAGGCAGCATTACACGGCGGTGCGTATCGTGGCCATCGAGCAGGGGCAAACAGCCGTCGCATCATCTGCCGTATAGGTTGTAGGGGCGGAGGGCATGCAGGAGCGCAGCACCGCATAGCAGGGAGATCATCATGGCACACAAGAAGGCAGGGGGCAGCTCCAAGAATGGGCGCGATTCCCATTCCAAGCGCCTGGGCATCAAGCGCTTCGGCTCGCAGCTGGTAGGGGCCGGGGAGATCATCGTGCGCCAGCGTGGTACCAGGTTCCATCCTGGCGCCGGCGTGGGCATGGGCCGTGACCATACCCTGTTTGCCACGGTGCCTGGTCGAGTGGTCTTTGGTTGCCACTGGGGCAAACCCACCGTGGCCATCGAGCCTCTGCCAGTTCAGCCATCCGCTGCTGAGGCTGTCTAGAACAAGCAAAGGGCCCTGACACGCGGTCTTGGGGCATGGGATCGCGGCGTCAAGCACCTGCGGGCGGGGTTTTGTTATGTTATTCGTGGACGAGGCATTGATCCATGTCCAAGGAGGGCATGGCGGTCAGGGTTGCATGAGCTTTCGTCGGGAGCGCGCTGTGCCCCGGGGTGGTCCGGATGGTGGCAATGGGGGTGATGGAGGCGATGTGGTCCTGCAGGCCAACGCCAACCTGAACACCCTCGTGGATTTTTGTGCCCGGCGTCTATTCCGGGCTCAGCGCGGCGGCGATGGTGGCAGCCGACACAAGGCAGGCGCCAGAGGTGCCGATTGTGTGATCCAGGTTCCACTGGGGACAATGGTGTTTGATGCCCATAGCGACACCCTGCTGGGCGAATTGCTGGAGCCCGAGGAGGTGTTGATCGTGGCTCGCGGTGGCCAACATGGCTTGGGCAATCGCCATTTCCGCACCAGCACCAATCGGGCGCCACGCATGGCCACTCCTGGGGAGGCAGGCGAGTTGGCCGAGCTGCGGCTAGAGCTCAAGATCCTGGCCGATGTGGGCCTTGTGGGACTGCCCAATGCCGGGAAATCCAGCCTGCTGCGCGCCATGAGTGCTGCCCGTCCCAAGGTGGCCGATTATCCTTTCACCACTTTACATCCCCATTTGGGCACTGTGGAACTTGATGACGAACACCGCTTTGTGGCAGCAGATATTCCGGGGCTTGTGGCCGGTGCCGCCGGTGGTGTGGGTCTGGGCAATCAGTTTCTGCGCCATGCCGAGCGCACCGGGCTGCTGGTGCAGGTGGTGGATGCCGCAGGTGCCGATGCGCAGCAGATAAAAGAGCAGATTGCCGTGGTGGAACACGAACTGCATGCCTTCGGCCTGGAAGGCAATGTGTATCCGCGCTGGCTGGTGCTGAACAAGATGGATCTGTTGACCGACAACGAGCAGGATCAGTTGCGCCTGGCGCTGCATGATATGCTCGATCCAGCCATGCCCTGCTTTTGGGTTTCCGCCCGTGACGGCAGTGGCGTAGAGGCGCTGTGCCAACAACTGGCTCATGCCGTAGCGGTTGCGACCCGGACACGACGCAGTCATGCCGTGTTTTCCCAGGAGGAGAGCGCCGTACTCCCTTGCCCCGCTGCCTGACGAACATGAACCAATGCATGGTGGTGAAGGTGGGCAGTTCGGTGCTCAGTAACCATGGTCGGGGCCTGGATCTGCAGTTGATGATGTCCCTGGCGCAACAGATCGCCTCCTTGCGGCGTGATGCCTGGCAGGTGGTACTGGTATCGTCGGGTGCAGTGGCAGCCGGTGTAGCGCGCCTGGGTCTGCAGCACAGGCCAGCGCGGCTGGATTCGTTACAGGCGCTGGCTGCCATGGGGCAGGTGGATCTGATGGCCGCCTACCAGCATTGCTTTGCTCACAAGAAACTGCGCATTGCCCAGGTCCTGCTGACCTATGACGACCTCAGGGATAGACGGCGTTACCTGAACACAGGCAGTGTGCTGCGCCGACTGCTGGGTCTCGGGGTGATCCCCATCATCAATGAGAATGATGTGGTGGCCACAGAAGAGTTGCGCTTCGGCGACAACGATACACTCTCAGCGCTGGTGGCCAATCTCCAGGAGGCTCGCTGGCTGGTGTTGTTGACGGACCAGGCTGGATTGTATGATCGGCATCCGGACGAGCCGGGTGCCCAGCTGGTCAGCAAGGCTCACGTCAATGAGCCATGGCTTGACGGGGCTGCCGCGCCCCAGGGCGGAGCCATGGGGCGCGGTGGTATGGCCAGCAAGCTGGATGCCGCCCGCCAGGCCGCCCGGGGCGGGACCACCACAGTGGTGGCTGCGGCCAGGAGCCATGAGCCGCTGCTGGCAGTGGCAGCGGGGCAGCCGCCAGGCACGGTCCTGTTGCCCGCTGCTCCGGCTTTGCAGGCGCGCAAATCCTGGCTTGCAGCCCAGCGCAGCCTCAGGGGAACCTTTCAGGTGGACGATGGCGCGGTCCATGCCTTGCACCACGGCAAGCGCAGTCTTTTGGCCATCGGCGTGCAGGCCGTGACAGGTACTTTCGAGCGGGGCGATATGGTGGGCTGCACGGACAGCAGCGGCACACTCATTGCCCAGGGCTTGAGTAATTATCCCTCCCAGGAGGCCTTGCGCATCATGGGTTGCCCCAGCCATACCATTGCCGCCGTGCTGGGGTATGCCCATGAGCCTGAACTCATCCATCGCGACAACCTGGTGCTCATCGGTTCCCCTGCCTTACCGGGCGATGGAGCCGCAGATGCAGCCCGCGCCGCCGAAACCCCAGAAACCGAAATCAGCGGAACCAGATAACGCGCCACCAGGCTTCTCAGGGAGTGGCATGCCAGATGGTCAGGTGTGGGTCTCGCCCGGACTGCTGGCCGCCTGCTGGGCAAGTTTGAGGGCGAGGATGCGGGCACTGAGCCTGCTTTTGTGGCGTGCCGCCTTGTTCTTGTGAATGACGCCCTTGTTGACCATGCTATCGATCATGCCCTGGGCTTGCCGATAGGTGATCTGAGCCTCATCGGTCGAGCCTGCCGCTACAGCACTCAAGACCTTTTTAATGGCGGTGCGCATGCTGGATCGATGGCTGCGGTTGCGCAGGCGACGTTCCTCGTTCTGCAGGACCCTTTTCTTGGCTTGTTTGGTGTTGGCCATGATTCGCCTCAGAAAAGCTCATATCATAGCGCTCATCCTGGGTAGAGGCAAGCCATTCATGGCAAGGATTGAGGGCTTGTGATCGCCCTAAGCCCGGGGATGGTGGGCCTGATGAATGGCCTGCAACCTGCTGAGCGCGATATGTGTGTAGATCTGTGTGGTACTCAGTTGGGCATGGCCCAGGAGCAGCTGAACGGTGCGCAGATCGGCGCCATGGTTGAGCAGGTGGGTGGCGAAGGCATGGCGCAGGCTGTGGGGGGACAGGGGTCTTGTGATGGCAGCCCGGATGGCATAGCGCTTGATGAGATACCAGAAGGCTTGACGGGTCATGGCCTCCTTGCGCCTGGTGACAAAGAGGGCATCGGCCTGATGGCGGCCCAGCAACGCGGGACGCGCCTCGGCCATATAGCGCTGCACCCAGTGCATGGCTTCTTCCCCCATGGGGACGAGGCGTTCCTTGCCTCCCTTGCCGCGCACCAGCACGGTGGCCTGACGGAGGTTCAGGCTGGAAACAGGCAGATCGACCAGTTCTGTGACGCGCAGCCCGGTGGCATAGAGGGTTTCCAGCATGGCCTTGTCACGCAGACCCTCTGCCGTGGCCGAAGAAGGTGCCTGCAAGAGGGCGTCCACCTCGGTCTCGCTGAGAAAATGTGGCAGTTTGCGCCCCAGGCGAGGACCTGACAAGGTGGCGGTGGGATCTTCCTGTATGGTGCCCTCCAGCAGCAGGTGGCGATAGAAGCGTCGCAGCGCCGCGCGGCGTCGGGCAGCGGTGCGCGGGCTGTCACCCCGAACGGCACAGGCGCTGAGGTAGTCCTGCAGGTGGGGTCTCCTGGCCTCCAGCAGGGGGATGCCCTGTTGCCCCAGGTGAAGGCGCAGATCCTCCAGGTCATGGCCGTAGGCAGCGACGGTGTTGGCGGCGAGGCCATCGTTGAGCCAGAGGATATCCAGGAAGCGCTTGATCTCTGCTGCGCATTTGCCCTGCGTGGTTTTCATGGGAACCACCATAGCATGCTTTGCCTCGTTCATGGCGATCACCTGGTCAGCAATGCATCACAGGGCAGCAATTCTCAGGCTATGAACCAGGATGGTGCATGCGCTTTACGAAGCGTCCACAGTGGTGCATGGTATGTCCCATGGATCAATGTATGGGACATGCCATGCAATGAAATCATATCCTATACTCACATCAGCACATATCAAAGAAGAGCAAAAGAAGGATATTAAAAATACACACCAGGAGGATTTTTCATGTCTGAGAAAAATGGTTGTATTACCGTCGTGCTGATGTTTTTGATGACTGCCGCAACCTGTTTTTCCTCTGATGAATATCAGTGGAAACTCGTCGATACAAAAGAAGATTGCCAGATATATACCAGCGCCGTTCCCGGCAAAGAGTATATTGCGGCCAAGACCACATGCATTATTCCTACACGAATAGAAGTGATTGCCACAGTTTTGCGAGACATCCCGAACTACCCAGAATGGATGCACGACTGCAAAGCAACAAAAATGTTGAAAACGATCGATGATGAGAAGGATGTTTTCATCTTCTGGTTCCGTCAGCATATTGCTCTGCTGGCAGACCGGGATATCATTCTGAAAAGCAAAACCGTGATTGATATGCAAAACAGCACCAACCTGGTTTATGCCGACTCCACAAATGAACTGCCCTATGATTCCGGCAAGGGATATGTCCGGATGCCTTCATTTCACTCACTGTTCACGCTCCAGTGGGTAGACCGGGAGCACACCAGAGTCACTTTTATGATCGATCCGGATCTTGGATCCGGCGTACCACCCGGAATTGCCAATAGCAATATCAAGTCGACGCCCTTCAAAAGCTTACAGAGCATGATGAAGATGGTGAAAAAATCAAAATATATTGAAGCGTCCAAAACGTCCAAGTACAACAAGATGGCCGAGGATTTTTTAAAAGCCGGGCATAAATAAACCGGGCATAAACAAACATGAGTCTGGACCCGATGAGCGATTTAATTTCCCATCAATTGTAATATAAGAGGGTGTCTGGCCTGAGGTTGTCCGGCAGCGCTGTGCCATTCACCGTATCCGAAATGTGCTGGTGAGAGCGCCCAAGAAAGCCCTCAATCATATCTTCTGCTGCCTGTTCTGGACGATGCCCGGGATGAAGCCAAACAGTTTATGTCCCGCTACAGCCCGGAGTTCCCCACCCCTTGTGAGACCTTAGCCAGGCGCCTTGAGGAATGCCTTGCCTTCTACCGCTTCCCCGAGCGTCACTGGACACATCCGCACCAGCAATGTCATCGAGCGGGCCTTCAAAAAGAGGTTGAGAGAAGCACCAGAGTGGTGGGCCGCTTGCCGAACGAGACCGCGGCCCCGTCGATGTTTTTCAGTTTCCCAGATGAAGAGAGGCTCATGTGGAGCAAGTCAGGATGAGAGCTGAGGATATTTCCTGGATAGAGGAGGCATCAAAGGCGTTGGAGCAAGAAGCAATCAAACTGGCATCCTTAGAGGAGGCACTGCTTGCTTACAATGATTGATTGAGATGGTAGATAGGGTATAGGGTGTGGCTGGATCGAATTTCCACCTGTTATGGGGTGCAGCCTTTGCGCGCAAAGGGCCATTCGTTCCTCAGTTTGCTTTTTGCTTCCGGTGAATTACGAAGCGTTATCTTAAAACACAAAGGAGGTCATCACATGAGAGACGTTTTCTTTTTTGATGCAATGTTAACCCCGAAAATTATCACTTTTGTTTATTGGTTACTATTGTTTGGTTCTGTTGTCTCAGGGCTTGGTTCAATGTTTAGAGGCTATGGTGGAGTAACTTCCAGTGGGATCCTCATGGGGACTGGGATGATTGTTGGTGGCGCAGTGGCAGCAAGGATTTGGTGTGAATTGTTGATTGTACTTTTTAAGATCCACGAGAACATCAAAAAGGTTGCTGACAAATAGAGCATGGTGTCCCGAAAGTGGTGGAATATCGGTATATCCTAACCTATTGAGGAAAGCCAACCATCAGGGTGAAGATATACCGATGCAGAAAGGATCCCGTAGGGGACCGGAATTGACTGTGTCAGAGCTGGGGGTGTCCATGAGAGCACCGGGGCCGCTGTGGGGAAAGAGCGGCTCTCCCGCTCCAGTGTTTCACGGGCGCATCAAGCCCTCAAGGAACCCTTCAACAACTGGCACCGCCGTGACCTGTCCCTCGAGGAAATAGGAAATAATTCACCTCTTCCTGGACGGCATCTACCTGGGAGTAAGGGATACCAGTCGTAATAAGGAAGCTGTGCTGGTAGTCCATGGCACCACCCGCAAAGGGAGACGGCTAGCCCTGCGCCTGAACCTCAACGCAACCGCCTATCTCACTTTCGCTGTCTAACCATCAAAGATACATGTGAGGAACTGTGGGGGGTGTCTCTTCCATCATTGGCAAGTAAATTGCAAAACAGCGTTTGCTGTGATGGTGTGTGGGCGTGGCAAACGCTCTGCACTGGCCCAACGAGGTGAGGTGATGGTGTCCAATAAAACGAGTTGTATGTTCCTGGCGATAGTCCTTCTGGTGGGGCTGGATGGGGGCAGTCAAACCGCCCGGGCGCAAACCGGTGCGGCACGGCAAGTAGTCAATGAGCAAATCAAGACCGAGCAGATGGCGCAGCAGTCCCAGCGCCGCATCGACTCCCTGGATGACGAAAGCACGCGCATGCTGAACGAATATCGCGACCTGATGACCCAGAACGACAGCCTGCGCGGCTATGTCAAGCAGCTCGATGCCCAGGTGCGCTCCCAGGACGAGGAGCTTGCGGCATTGAACGAGCAGATCAGCCAGGTGGAAAACACCTCCCGGGAGGTGTTGCCCATGATGGCCAGAATGCTCCAGACCCTCAACTCGTTCGTGCAGCTCGACATGCCTTTTCTACCTGAGGAACGCCGCAAGCGCCTCGATGGCCTACAGGCCATGATGGATCGTGCCGATGTCTCGGTGGCCGAGAAATACCGCCGCCTCGTGGAGGCCTATCAGATAGAAATGGAGTACGGACGGACGGTTGAGTCCTATGAGGGCCAGCTGGGAGAACGCACCGTGGATTTCCTGCGCCTGGGGCGTGTTGGCCTCATGTATCGGACCATGGATGGCCGTGAAGCGGGTTATTGGGACCAGGGCCAGAAAAAATGGGTCATTGCCAATGAATATGCGGAACCCATGCGGTTGGCGCTGAAGATTGCCCGCAAGCAGGCCGCTCCGGACCTGATCATCGCTCCTGTGCCGGCCGCCAGGATGGGCGCGTCATGAGTTGCTTGAGCCAAGGCAAGAGCACCATGCTTTTGGGCCGTGGCCTGCTGGCCTGGTCTCTGGCGATGGGGACATGGGCACAGCTGCACGCAGCCCCTGCGAGCCTGGATGAGCTGCTGCGCGCCACCCGCCAGGCACGGCAGGAAGAAGCGCGCCTGAACGAGGAGCGCGAGGCCGCCTTCTTGGCCCAGCGCGATAAGCGTGCTGCCTTGCTGGCCGAGGCGCGCGCCGAGCATCAGCGCCTGAGCAAGGACTCTGCGGCCCTTTCGGCAAGGTTCGATGACAATGAAAAGAAGCTGACAGCGTTGCAGCAGGCCCTGGAGAATCGCTCGGGCAGCCTTGGGGAGATCTTCGGTGTGGTCAAGCAGGTCAGTGGCGATGTGGCGAGTATCCTGCACAATTCCATGATCACAGCCCAGTACCCTGATCGCGACGGCGTGCTGAGCGATCTCTCCCAGGCCAGGACACTGCCCTCCATGGGCAAGCTCGAGGCCTTCTGGTACGAGATGCTCCGGGAGATGACCGAGACCGCCCACGTGAGCCGTTTCAAGACCAGGGTGATCCTGGCTTCCGGGGAGCCCAAGGAAACGCAGGTGGTGCGCATTGGTCCATTCACGGCGGTGGCTGACGGGCACTATCTGACCTATCTGCCATCCACCAGGCAATTGACCGAGCTCTCGAGACAGCCATCCGGACGCCTGCACGCCATGGCAGAGTCGCTCAGCAAGGCCACATCTGGTTTCGTGAAGGCAGTGGTGGATCCCAGCCGCGGCGTGATCCTGGCGCTGTACAGCCAGCGGCCCACCTTGCTGGAACGAATCAACCAAGGCGGCATCGTGGCCTATGTGATCATAACGGTCGGGGTGATCGCTGCGCTGCTGGCGGTCTATCAGTTCTTTCATTTATGGGCTGTGGGTGGCCGGGTCAAGCGCCAGCTGCGGCAGATCAAGGAGCCCAAGCCGAATAATCCCCTGGGGCGGGTGCTGGGCGCTTTCAAGGGGGATCCTGCCCGGCTGCAGGACAAGGAGAGCGCCGAGGTGCTGGAGTTGCGCCTGTCGGAAGCCGTCTTGCGGGAGATGCCTGCCCTGGACCGTTTCCAGTCTTTTTTGAAGCTGGCGGTGGCTGCAGGGCCGCTTCTGGGGCTGGTGGGCACGGTGGTGGGCATGATCGTGACCTTCCAGAGCATGACTGAATCCGGGGCGGGTGATCCACAGATCATGGCGGCGGGTATTTCCCAGGCCATGGTGAATACCGTATTGGGTCTGGGGGTGGCCGTGCCCCTGCTGTTTATCAATGCGGCATTGGCGGCACGTTCCAAGTCCATTCTGCAGATCCTTGACGAGCAGGCGGCTGGGTTGTTGGCCGAGCGTCTCGAGGCCGAGATCCATGCTTGATATGCTGCTGGGATGGGGGCCATTGCGCGATGTGCGCGAGCTGATGGCGGCGGGGGGGCCGATTGTGGTTTGGATCTTCGTGGCCTGTGTGGTGCTGTGGGCCATGATCGCCGAGCGCTATTGGTTTTTTTGGGTCATCCTGCCCCGGAGAATGCGTGAGCTACAACAGCAGTGGCAACGACGCACCGATCACCATTCCTGGTTTGCCCGCATGATTCGCACCGCCATGATTTCCCGTCTGCGCGTGGAGATGAGCGCCGGCATGCCGGTGCTGCGGGTGCTGGTGCCCTTGTGTCCACTGCTGGGTCTGTTGGGCACCGTCAGCGGCATGCTGGAGGTGTTCGATGCCATGGCGGCACGCGGCACGGCCGATGCCCGCACCATGGCAAGCGGTATTTCCCAGGCCATGATCTGTACCATGATGGGGCTTGCGGTGAGCATCAGCGGCCTGTTTCCCATCTATCAGTTCCAAAGCCGCATCCGCCGCCTGACCGAGCTGGTGGCGGACCGTCTGATGTATTGAAAATGAAGAGGCCGGGATGAGACTCAGGCGGCAGCGACATCTCGAGGAGGAGCAGGCTGGTATCGATCTGGCGCCCATGCTGGATTTCGTCCTCAACCTGCTGATCTTTTTCATCGTGACCGCTGTCTTCGTCAAGGAGATGGGCATGAATGTGAGCAAACCGGGTGCTGCTTCTGCCGAGAAAAAGGCGAGCGAGGCAATCGTGGTGGCCATCCGACCTGGTGATGTCATCTTCGTGGATCGAAGGGTCGTGGATCTGCGGGCGGTGCGAGCCAATATCGAGCGGCTCCACGCCCAGAAACCCACAGCGCCTGTGGTGATCATTCCTGACCGGGAGGTGGCAAGCGGCGTGTGGGTGGAGGTCATGGATCAGGTGCGGCTGGGTGGCGTGCAGAACATTTCTTTGGCCACCGGAAATATGGGGTCGTGATATCCATGGGATACAGCAGGACTTGGTCATGGGCCATGCACATGAGGTGGGCATGAGACCGCATCGCCACGCGGGGCAGGAAGAGGAGACCGTGATCGACCTTGCCCCCATGCTGGATTTCGTCCTCAACCTGCTGATCTTTTTCATCGTGACGAGTTCCTTCATCAAGGAGCCCGGCGTCACGGTGCTGCGGCCCACTGCCCAGACCGCAACCCATCAGGAACGGGGCAACATTCTCATTGCGGTGCGTCCCGATGGTCAGGTGTGGATCGACAAAAAACCCGTGGCTGTGCAAGATGTGCGGGCTCTGGTGGAGCGCATGCATGCCGAACGTCCCGAGGACACCGTGGTGATCGTGGCCGATCACCTGGCCAAGACGGGTATCGTGTCCGATGTCATGGACCAGGTGCGCGCCGGCGGCGTGGAGATGGTCTCCATTGCCGCACGTCTGCCTGGCGCCTGATGGCCGCCGGTCCGCTACGCATGTTGGTCTCTTTTGGTCTTGCGTTATGCATGGCCTGCGCCTTCTTCTGGCTGATGCACTGGCCCATCCGGGGAGCGCGGGCGACCATCGAAAAGCACGAGCCCATGATGACCATCGATTTCGTGCGCCTTGCCCACAAC
>WOZS01000014.1:65568-79024 GCA_011620135.1 Gammaproteobacteria bacterium | reverse complement strand
GCATCGGCGCGGTGCTGAGCAAGGTGCTGGTGCTGGGGCTGATCATCCTGTTCATTCAATGGCGCCCGCAGGGTCTGTTTGCCCTGCGGGGCCGTGCGGCGGAGGGATGAATCGATGACTGTCGCCAGTCATTCTGGCGCGGGCACCTCGGCCGCATCGGCGAAGCCGTGCCCGCCGCGGGTCTTTGGCTGGCACGGCTGGGCCTTATTCGGGACGGTGCTGGCGTTGCTGGCAGGCGGGATTCCCTTGCTCAATCTGGCTTTGCCGGTGGACAGCCCACTGCATGTGCCGGACTACCTGATTCCCCTGCTGGGCAGGTTTGCTTGCTATGCCCTGGTGGCGCTGGCCATGGATCTCATCTGGGGTTATTGCGGCATCCTGAGCCTGGGTCACGGCGTGTTCTTCGCCCTGGGCGGCTATATCATGGGCATGCACCTGAGCCTGTCCGCAGCCCAGGCCGGGCTCTACCGCACGGCGTTGCCGCCCTTCATGGAATTCATGCAGCGCGACAGTCTGCCATGGTTCTGGACCGGCTTTGACCATCCACTCTGGGCCTTGCTGATGCTCTTGCTCGTGCCGGGTCTGCTGGCCTTCGGCTTTGGTTACCTGGCGTTTCGTTCCCGCATCCGGGGTGTGTATTTCTCGATCATCACCCAGGCGCTCACGTATGCCATGATGCTGCTGTTTTTCCTGAACGAGACGGGTCTGGGGGGCAATAATGGGCTGACCGATTTCAAGATGCTGCTGGGATTTTCGTTACAGCAACCGACGACCCGAGCGGCACTCTACAGTATCGCGGTGGCGAGCGTGGCGGTTGCCTATGTGCTGTGTCGCTATGTGGTACGCGCCAAGGTGGGCCGGGTGCTGGTTGGCATACGGGATGCCGAGACCCGGTTGATGTTTCTGGGATACAACCCCCTGCACTACAAACTCTTCGTCTGGACACTCTCGGCCTTGCTGTGTGCCATTGCCGGTGCGCTTTATGTGCCGCAGGCGGGCATCATCAATCCCGGCGAGATGCATCCGGCCAATTCCATCGAGATGGCGATCTGGGTTGCCGTGGGGGGGCGCGGCACGCTGCTGGGCGCCATGCTCGGGGCACTGGTGGTCAATGGCGCCAAAAGCTGGCTCACCGCGGCCTATCCCGATCTGTGGCTGTTTTTCCTTGCTGCCCTGTTCATCGCCGTCACGCTGTGGCTGCCCGGCGGCTTGCTGGGCCTGATGGGTGGACGCCGGGGAGAAAAAGCCTGATACGCCTGCCCAACTGGTTGCACGCCCGCCTGCCCCCTGCTCCACAGGCAGATCGCGCCCAGCGCCTCGAAACACGGCGGGACGTGGTGCTGTACATGGAATCCGTGAGCGTCAGCTTCGATGGCTTCAAGGCGCTCAACGAGCTGTCCTTGTACGTGGATGAGGGCGAGCTGCGCTGCATCATTGGGCCCAATGGCGCCGGCAAATCCACCTTGATGGACGTGATTACCGGCAAAACCCGGCCGGATACCGGCAGTGTCTGGTTCGGTCAGACCCTGGATTGCCTGCGCCTGGAACCGTGGGAAATCGCGGCCTGCGGCATCGGGCGCAAGTTTCAGAAACCGACTGTGTTCGAACAGCTGACAGTCTTCGAAAACCTGGAGATGGCCATGCAAGCCGACAAACGCGTGCGTGCGAGTCTCTTGGCGCAGCCGACGCCTGTGCAGCGGCAGCAATTGGATGAGGTCTTCACATTGATCGGCCTGACCACAGCACGGGACCGCCTGGCGGGCCTGCTGTCCCATGGCCAGAAGCAATGGCTGGAGATCGGCATGCTGCTGATGCAAAACCCGCGCATGCTGCTGGTGGACGAGCCGGTGGCGGGCATGACGCCCGGTGAGGTGGAGCGTACCGCGGAGCTGCTCAATGCCCTGGCGGGCAAGCATGCGGTGATCGTGGTCGAGCACGACATGGCTTTCGTGCGGGCCATCGCCCGCAAGGTGACGGTGCTGCACCAAGGCAGCGTGCTGGCGGAAGGCAGCATGGATCAGGTCCAGGCGGACCCCCGTGTCCAGGAGGTCTACCTGGGCCAGGTGGTGGCATGAGTGCGCCCCTGCTCCGGCTGGCCGGCCTCAACCAGGCCTATGGGCAAAGCCACATCCTGCATGATATCGCTCTCGATGTACCGCAAGGCTCCTGCACCTGTGTCATGGGTCGCAATGGCGTGGGCAAGACCACCTTGATGCGGGCCATCATGGGCCAGCTGCCCATTCGCAGCGGCCAGATCCTGTTTGCGGGCGCCAATCTTGCTGGCCAGCCGGCTCATGAACGCGCGCGCCGCGCCATTGGATTCGTGCCCCAGGGCCGAGAGATTTTTCCGCGGCTTTCGGTGGAGGAAAATCTGCAGCTTGGCCTGCCTGCCGCCAGGACCCGGGGGCGCGGGATTCCAGGGCGGATCTACGAGCTTTTTCCTGTGTTGCATGAGATGCGCCAGCGCCGCGGCGGTGATCTGTCCGGGGGGCAGCAGCAACAGCTCGCGATCGGCCGGGCGTTGGTGCTGCGGCCGCGCCTGCTGATCCTGGACGAACCCACAGAAGGCATCCAGCCCAATATCGTTGCCGATATCGGGCGGATCATCCGCCGTTTGAATCAGGAAGAGGGTCTGACCGTGCTGCTGGTGGAACAGAAACTTGCCTTTGCCAGGATGCTGGCGGAGCGCTTCTACCTGATGGAACGCGGTGCCGTGGTCCAAGCAGGCCCCATTGCAGCACTGAGCGAGGCCATGGTGCATGAGCATCTCCATGTCTGATGGCATCATGCACGCCTTGCAACCCAATCATTCCGCTTTCCGCTACAGTATATAGCCCAGCTGTTTGGCCAATTGACGCAGCTGCCGTTGTTCTGCCAGGTGCTCCTGGACCGACAGGGCAGCTTTATCCGTGAGCGCGGCCAGGCACACCGTGTTCATGGGGGCGGCGGGCACAGCAAAGGTTGGCGCTTCCAGCCGCGGAGGGCCTTCCAGGTCCAGGGCATGAGCCAGATTGATGGAACTTGCCCCGCGCACCCCCAGCGGCTCCAGCCCAAAACGCCAGCAGATGAAGTTGAGGATGGAATTGGGGTCCAGCCCAAGCGAGCACACAAAGCCCGGCCTTGCCCTGGGCCCCATGAGCACACAGGGCACCCGGATGCCCAACAGGCCATCATTGCCCAGGGCGGCTTCCTCTCTCGAGACAGGAGCGCTGGGCGGGGGCACATGATCGAAAAAACCACCCCATTCATCGTAGTTGATCACCAGCAGCGTCCTTGCCCATTGCGGGGATGCGGCCAGTGCCCCATAGATGCGGTTCAGGAACGCCTGGCCGCGACGCAGATCCGCCATGGGATGGTCGTCGTTGGATGTGCCCAGGGGTTCGATGGCAAAGTGCGGATCCACAAAGCTCACCGCTGGCAACTCACCCCTGGCGGCATCGCGCATGAAGGCGGGCAGTGGCCTGGAGATGGCGAGGTATTGCGGCCCCATGAGCGCAATCACTGGCAGATCGGCAAAATAATACCGGCCAGCGATGCCGGCCTGAGCCAGGCGGCCCCAGATGGTGGGCAGCGTGCTGATCTCCATGGTATTGCTCATGCGGTCGGTCTGGCCGCAGTGCATGTACATGCGGTTGGGGTAGGTCGAGGACAGTATCCCGCTGTGATACCGATCGCAAATGGTGAAATGCGCCGCTGCTCCTGCATAGAAGGGCAGGTGTTCTCCTGTGTAGTAGCTGATGGGAAACAGATCACCAGGATCTGCGGTCTGCAGGAAACCATCCATGGCGCCACCGTTGACATGTCGGCGACCACTCGAAAAGCTGTGGCCTGGATCAGCCCAGCCACAACCCTGGAAATTGCCGGCGGCGCCCATGTCGTGGGTGGCACATGGCGCACCCGTTGTGTCCGCATAGGTGAGACCCGCTTGACGACCCTCGGCACCCGGCACCCAGCCCAGCAGATGGTCGAAGGAGCGGTTTTCCATCATCACAACGATGATATGGTCAATGCCGCAGGTACGCGGATCGGGCAGGGTAGGCAGTTCCTGGGCAGCGAGCCTGGGGATTTGGCGACCAGAGAGCCCAAGGGCTGCTGCACCTTGCAGAAAAGTCCGGCGTGTCCATTTGCCCATGCTCATCCTCCTGTCGTCGCACAAGCCGGCAAGTCATTCGGCCGAGGTTGCGGTGCAACACCCACAACGGCCTGGTCCAGTATCTGCCCGGTCATGGCGTCCTTGGCCTCGATGGTCATGCAGGTGCTGTCGGCATGGATGAGCACGTAATTGAACGCCTTGGCGGCGGATGCGAGACGAGGATCGGCGCTGTTCACGTCATAGAGTGGGGCACCGGCACCGGCGGCCACCACATACGTGGTTCCCCATGTGCCTGCCGGCACGACCGCTCCTGCGGCCATGGGCAAGAAGCGCTGGTAGCCATGGTCGTGGCCCGAGACCACCATGTCCACATGGTGGCTGTCAAACAGCGGCACCAGCGCCTGGACATCCTGCTGATCGCCATGCTCGGCCGCACTGTAGGGCAGGCGGTGCAGCATGACCACCTTCCACATGTGGCCAGGCACAGCGGAGAGATCCGCCTCCAGCCAGCTGTATTGCGCCGAGCCCGGCCCCAGCGGGGCCGGGAACTGGCCTGGGCTGATGGTGACCGGCAGGCTGGGATCGGTGTTGACCACACTCACATGCACCGGACCATAGTCGAAGCTGTACCATGTGGCATCCCCAGGGGTGGGCATGCGCCGCTGGAAGGCGGGGCTGGCCATTTCATGGTTGCCCATGGCAGCCATGAAGGGCGCCTTGGCCAGCAGCGGGGCGCCGGCTGCAAACCACATGTCCCACCAGCGCGGCACGAAGCCCGCCAGCACCATGTCGCCCGAGAACAGTGTCACATCGAATGATTCCTGGGCAGCGGCGCCAGCTACCTGCGCCCAGCGCTCCAGATCGGTCTCGCCCACATCCTGCCGAGAGTCACCCATGGCCACGAAGGTTACCGCCGCGCTGGCATCGGCAGGGGCGGTGCGGAAGATGGCCTCGCTGGCGTCGATGCGGTAATGATAGGTGCTGCCTGGGGCCAGGTCACGCAGCACCACCGTGTGGCGCGTGCCGCTGTGCACCAGGGGCTGGCTGGTGGCGCTCGACTGCCTGGCGGGTTCGCCCTCGCGCCAGTAGCTGAGTATCCCGGGGGCCGCCCTGGGTGTGGTCCAGGCGATGGCCATGGTGGTCCGCGGGTCGCCGGGGATGCTCAGCGTGAGCTGAGCCGGGAGCTGTTGGCCATGAACCCATGTGGCCCAGGCCAGCAGGGCCAGTCCAGCGCACAGGCGCCGCCCACCGCCTGATGCAGGCGTGGCTCTTTCCGTATGCATCATCGACCTCCGTGTTGCGCAGAAGGTCTAAAGCCTAACGGATCGGCAATGACGCCATGATGACAGGCGGCGTATTAGGGGCTCTGGTGAGCAGCAGCGGCTGGCCCTGGTCAGCCTCCCGGGCTCTTGCCGTCCGGCGGCCAGGGCGCGATCCCTGCTTCCAGTGGGATCTCCAGTGTGTTGAGCAGGCTGGCGTAGAGCCGCCAGTGACTGATCACCACCACCAACTCCACCAACTGGGCGGTGGGCAGTTGACGGCGCAGCACGGCCCAGGTCTCATCGTTGATGCTGGTGCCGGAGATGGTATCGTCGGTGGCGGCCAGCACGGCACGCTCCAGTTCCGAGAACAGGCTGGACCCGCGCCAGTCGCGCACCGCCAGGCAGGCCTCCTGGGAGAGGCCCACGCCCAGGGCCAGCGGCCAGTGCTGCGTCCATTCGTACACCGAGCCACAACCCCAGCCCAGGCGCATGATGACCAATTCGCGAAGCCTGGCATCCAGCTGGCCGCCAAAGAGCAGCGTGGCCAGCAGGTCGGCCATGGCCTTGGCCACGGGCGGATCGTGGAGCAACCCGGCAAACACGTTGAGATTGGCCATCATCTCGGGCAGGCCCACGGTGGCCGCAGCCTCCCTGGCCTGCTCCGGGGTCAACAGTTCGATGGGGGGCTTGCTCATGGTCATTGCTCCTTATGAAGGAAATTGCATGAAGGATGGTGCTCGTGCTAGCTGTCCTGGGGCACGAAGACGCCATGCACCGGACGGTCGGCACCATGCTCGCCGGCCATGGCCTCCAGCAGTCGGGCGACACTCTTGAAACCAGCGGTGCGCCGCGGCAGCTCGGCAAAGGGGTAGCGGTTCTCGGCGATGAGGTGGACGGCCTTCTGGTAGGCACTCACATCAACGCCCAGGGCACCCAGGATGCGCAATTCCTTATAGATGATCATGTCGGGCATCAGCCCCGGCGTATCGGTGCTGCCGCGCACGCCGGCCATGACGATGGTTCCTCCGGGCTGCGCCAGATCCACCGCCTGGCCGAAGGCGGCAGGCGCCTTGGCGGTGACATCCACCACCACATCCGCCAGCCGGCCCAGTTCCTGGTTGAGGACGGCGCTGGGGTCTTCCCTGGCCACATCCACGGTGCGATCCACACCGAAACGGCTGGCGATTTCCAGGCGTGGGGTATCCTGGGGGCCGAGGCCGGTCATCAGCACGAAGCTGGCGCCGGCCGCCTTGGCAGCAGCACTGGCGGCGATGCCGCGGATGCCGGGCCCCAGCACGGCAACCACATCACCCTTCTTGAGTTGCGGCAGGTCGACGCCCCAGCGCACGCCTGCGCCCAGCGGATTGAACAGCGTGGCGATGACCGGGTCCATCTCCTGGGGAATCCGGATCACCAGGGCATCGCTGGAGAGATAGACATACTCGGCATAGCCGCCCCACAGCCCCGGTGGCTTGTCGGCCGGCGAGAAGCCATACATGTCCATGATGCCGTGCTTCTGGCAGCGCCGATACGCACCGCTTTGGCAGGCCGGACACTGGTGGCAGGACTGGAAGACCTCCACGGCCACCCGATCGCCCTTGGCCACCCCCCAGCGCTGGGCCGCCTTGCTGCCGATGGCCGCGATGAGGCCCACGATCTCGTGGCCGGGAATGAAGGCATACCCCGGGCTCAGCATGCCGGTATATTGTTCATGATCGGTACCGCACAGGCCGCAGGCCTCGAGGCGCAACAGGCCATCGTCGTCGCCGATGGTGGGCAATGGGAAGGACTGCTCTTTGAGCGTCCGTGGCGCCTGCAAAACAAGGCCCTTGGCGCTGGTCATGGTGCGGCCTCCTGATCGGGGTTGCCCCCGTGAAGAACTCAGATACTGCCTTCTGATCCTAGTCCCTGCTCGGTGTTCTGGCAAATGCCAGCAGGGTTCTGGTCAGGGCTTCGGCTGCAGCAGTTCCAGGTAGTGGCGCACCGGCAGGTGCGCGCCTTCGGCAAGATGGATGAGGCAACCGATGTTGGCGGTGACGATCATGCTCGCCTCGCCAGCCTCGAGGTGGGCGAGCTTGCGCGCCTTCAGGGACTGGGCCATGGCGCGCTCCAGGATGGCATAGGGTCCTGCGGCACCACAGCACAGGTGAGCCTCGGCCGGCTGGGCCACCGTGAAGCCGGCTTCTTCCAGGAGCCGTTGCACGCTGCCGGCCTCGTGCAAGCCATGCTGCAGCGTGCAGGGAGCATGCAGCATGATGTGCCGGGGCGCGGATGGGTCACGCCGGACCAGCTGCTGCAGGAGCTGGGCTGGCTCCACGAAAAGCCCGGCAGCGCGCTCGGCTCTTGCGGCATAGCAAGCATCCTGGGCCAACAGCGCGCCATAGTCGCGCATGTGGGCCAGGCAGCCCGAGGCATTGACCACGCAGCGGATGCCCTTTTCCAGATCTGGCTGCAGGTGGTCCAGCAGGGTGCGCGCCATCTGCCGGGCGTCTTCTGCCTGGCCCAGGTGCAGCGGCAACGCCCCACAGCATTGTGGTCTGGTATCGCGCACCACATAGCCTGCGCCATGCAGCAGGGTGGTGGTGGCCTCGTTGATGGCGGGCACCAGGGCATCCTGCACGCAGCCATGGAAGAGCAGCACCTCTCCTGCGGCGTGGCGCCCAGCCGCTGCGGGGGTGGGGCCCACAGCCACAATCCCTTGGGCTTGGTCCGCCGCAAGGCCATGGTGGCGTGGCTGCGGGATCATCCGTGCCAGGACGGCGGGCAGCACGGGGCGCACCAGCCTCCCCAGGCGCAACGCGGCAGCAAAACGCCGCGGATGGGGCATGAGCCAGCCCATGGCGCGGCGCACCAGCCGACCCATGGGGCTGCGCTCCTTCTCGAGATACTCGCGGCCGATGGTGGCCAGACGCCCGTAGCGCACCCCAGATGGGCACGTGGTCTCGCAGGCGAGGCACGACAGGCAGCGGTCCAGGTGGACCAGTGTTTCCTTGCTGATGGGCTCACCGCGCAAGGCAGCGGTGACAAGATCAATACGCCCCCGGGGGCCGTCGCGCTCATCGCCCACCACCTGGAATGTGGGACAGGTGGCCAGACAGAAACCACAGTGCACGCAGCGCTTGGCAATGGCCTGGGCTTCGGCGCGCAAAGCCGGATGGAGCTCAGCCATGCCGGACCTGCGCCAGGCTCCTGGACTGGTGCCAGGCATCGTCCAGCCACAACCCCTGGTTCAGGATATGCTGCGGATCCCAGACCTGCTTGAGGCGCCGGTAGAGTGCCTGGTAGCGCGGCGGCGCCGGTGGCGGCAGCGCGCCATGGATCATGACCTGGCCATCCGGCCCGGCCAGGTGGTCCATGTCATGTCTCCCACCTTCTGCCTGCCGACCCACATAGAGCAGCTCGCCTTCCCAAAGCAACCACGATTGGGGCGGCAGACTGCCTGGTGCGGTTCGGGCATGAATGCGCCATGGCGGCAAGGCAGCAGCAAAGGGGCCGCCCTGCTCCAGCCGCAGGGTATCCCAGATGGCCCCATCCAGCTCCCCGCCACCCAGCTGCCGCCTGGCGCTGGCCACGGCCCGGCTGCCGCCAACAAGGCGAATGACCAACTGCTGGCCATCATGGAGCATGGCGGCCACAGGCCAGCCCTGGCGCACCCAGGCGGAGCAAGCCGTGATGGCCTGGGGGATGTCCATGACAAAGCCCAGGGTGCACTGGGCGGCGGGCAGGGGAATGAGCCGCAGGGAAAGCTCCAGCAAAACACCAAAGCTGCCCAGGGCACCACACATGAAGCGCGTCACATCGAAGCCCGCCACGTTCTTGATGACCTCGCCACCGAAGTGCAGCACCTCGCCCTGGCCGTCACAGAGGCGCATTCCCAGCAGTGCATCGCGCACCGAGCCCAGATAGGGCCGGGCTGCGCCGGCAAGCCCCAGGGCCACCGCCCCGCCAATGGTGCCACGCCCCTTGGGCATGGGGGCTGCGAAGGGCAGGGTCTGCCTGTGTGCCGCAAGCTCTGCTTCCAATTCCACAAGCGGCGTGCCACAGCGCACCGTGACCACCAGCTCCTGGGGATGATGGGTGATGATGCCGCTGTGTTCGGCAAGATCGAGCCAGTCGCCGGGGAGGTGATCGGCGATGCCCCGGGAGCCGTGACCCCGCAGACGCAAGGGGCGCTGGTGTTGGCAGGCTGTCTTGATCTGCTCGCTGATGACTGCCGTGCGGTCGGCCATCAGAAGCGTTCCAGTTCCGGGTGGGGTAGCTGGCCGCCGCGCACCAGCAACGCCCCGCCTTCGGCGCAGCGGCGCAGCGTGGGCAGGCCCTTGCCGGGATTGAGGATTTCCTTGGGGTCGAAGGCCTGCTTGGTGGCGAGCAAGCGCTCGCGTTCCGTGGTGGAGAACTGGGCGCACATCTCATCGAGCTTTTCCACACCCACACCGTGTTCGCCTGTGATGGAGCCACCTGCATCGAGGCAGGCGGTGAGGATGGCGCTGCCCAGACGCTGGGCGCGCTCGAGCTGGTCTGGATCATCGGCGTCCAGCAGGATCACAGGATGCAGGTTGCCATCACCGGCATGGAAGACATTCATCACATTGAGGCCGTATTCCTCGCCCAGGGTGTTGATGGTGCCCAGCACCTCGGCCAGGGCCCGCCTGGGAATGCTGCCGTCCATGCAGTAGTAGTCCGGCGCCATCCGACCTGCGGCTGGAAAGGCCGCCTTGCGGCCCGACCAGAACAGGGTGCGCTCTTGCTCGTTTTGCGCCGCGCGGCATGAGGTGGCCTGGTGCTGTTGCAAGAGCTCGCGCACGCAGGACTCGTCCTCGGCCACCTGTTCCTCGATGCCATCGAGCTCACAGAGCAAGATAGCCTGAGCCTCCTGGGGGTAACCCGCATGGCAAAAAGCCTCGCTTGCCACGATCGCCAGATGGTCCATGAGTTCCAGGGCGGCGGGCACGATGCCGGCTGCGATGATGGCAGCCACCGCAGCGCCGGCATGGCTGATCTGCGAAAAGGCGGCCATCAACAATCGGGTGCAGGGCGGGATGGGGCGCAGGCGCACTGTGGCCTCGGTGACCACCCCCAGCAGGCCCTCGCTGCCCACCACCAACGGCAGTGGATCGAACCCGGTCTCCTCGCCCACCTCCAGCACCGTGCCATCGGCACACACCAGCCGTACCGACACCACGTTGTGCCACGTGAGACCGTACTTCAGGCAATGGATGCCGCCTGCATTCTCGGCGATGTTGCCGCCGAGGCTGCAGGCGATCTGCGAGCTTGGGTCCGGAGCATAGAACAGGCCATGGGGGGCGGCGGCCTCGCTGAGGGCCGCGTTGCGCACGCCGCTCTGGGCGCGGCACAGCCGCCGGGCCGGGTCGATCCAGCGCACGCTTTTGAACCGCGCAAGAGACAGCACCACGCCCTGGGGATGGGGCACGGCACCCCCCGAAAGCGATGTGCCGCCGCCACGAGGCACGATGGGCACGCCCTGGTCGTTGAGTATGCGGAGCGTGGCGCTGAGCTGTTGCTCGTTTTCAGGAATGGCCACCGCCACAGGCATGGCACTGAACACCGGCAGACCATCGCTGGTGTAGGGCCGCATGGCTTCTGGCTTGCCGATGAGACAAGACGGCGGCAGTATCCTGGCGAGCGCGCGCAGCACGTGATCGCGCGCCTGGGGATAGCGCAGAACATCGTCCTGATAGGGGTTGGTCATGGTGCGCAGAAAGTCGCAAGCATGTCCTGCCACTGTATCACAGGATTCTGCCTGGTGTATTCTGCTGCCTGGCGGCAGGCTAGCGCCCCAAGGCATGGACGACGGGCTGCCCGGCAGGGAGGTGCCGATACAGGCGGGATGAACGAGCCATTGTGGGTGTGACTGAGTTAAGGATGTGATCATGATTGGACGGGCTCATCTTTGCCTGCGCCTGATGCAGGGCTGCCATGGCAGGGCCGGCCTGCTGGCGCTGTCCCTGCCACTGGTGTGTGGTGCAGCGGAAGTGACCGAGCTGCCGCGGATCATCGTCTCCGAACACGCCGGCCCGCAGGCCTTTGGCAGCTTCACGGTTGATGAGGCCGAGATGCGCCGGGCCCGGGCTGCTTCCAGCGATACCGCCTCCTTGCTGCGTTCCGTCCCGGGCGTGAGCCGCAACGGCAATGGCGGGGTCTCGGGTTTTCCCGTGATCCACGGCATGGCCGATGACCGACTGCACATCCAGGTGGACGGCATGAACACCAGTGCGGCCTGCCCAAACCACATGAACCCGCCGCTTTCCTACCTGGACCCATCCCAGGTGGGCGCTGTCACGGTATGGACCGGGGTAGCGCCGGTGAGCGTGGGCGGCGATGCCCTCGGTGGAGCCATCGCGGTGGAAAGCAGCCAACCAGCGTTTGCCGCCCCAGGGCAGGAGACCCTGTTCAATGGCAAGGCGAGCAGCTTCTATCGCGGCAATGAAAACGGCCGCACCGGCACGCTTGCCGCCACCATGGCCGGCAGGCACCTCAACATGACCTACAGCGGCGCCATTGCTGAGGCCGACGACTACCATGCCGGCGGCGACTTCAAGAACTTCGCCGCCACAGGACGCCCCGGTCACAGTCTGGACAAAGACGAGGTGGGCTCCAGCGCCTACAAGAGCCAGAACCACCTGCTGGGGCTTGCCCTGCGCCAGGGCGACCAGCTGTTCGAGGCCAGGTATGGCTACCAGCACATCCCCTTCGAGCTCTACCCCAACCAGCGCATGGACATGGTGGATAACACCGCACACCGCGTCAATCTGCACCACCTCGGCCGCTTCGACTGGGGCAGCGTGGACGTGCGGCTCTACCACGAGACCATACGCCACGAGATGGACTTTGGCGATGACAGGCAATTCTTCTATGGCACACCACCCCTGGTGGCTCCGGGCATGCCCATGGACACCAGGGGCCGCAACACGGGCGCCAAGCTCACCACCACGGTGACGCTGAGTCAGCACGACCTGCTGCATCTTGGCGGCGCCTATCAACGCTACAAGCTGGACGACTGGTGGCAGCCTTCTCCAAAAGAGTTACCCCCAGGGGTGGCCGTGGGCAGCATGGCGCCCGCTACGTTCTGGAACATCAACAACGGGCGCCGCGACCGCCGTGCCCTGTTCACCGAATGGGAGCGGCATTTCGATGCCCAATGGGCCACCCTGCTGGGCGGGCGCTGGGAACGCGTGCTGATGGACGCAGGGCCCGTCCATGGCTACAACGACATGATGTACGGGGCCGATGCGGCGGCGTTCAATGCCCATGGGCGGGCCCGCAGCGACAACAACAAAGACCTGAGCGCGTTGCTGCGCTATCAAATGGCCGAGAACCGCAGCCTGCTGCTGGGCTATGGCATCACGTCCCGCTCGCCCAATCTCTATGAGCGCTATGCGTGGTCCACCAACTCCATGGCGGCTGTCATGAACAACTTTGCCGGCGATGGCAACGGCTACGTGGGCAACCCGGACCTCAAGCCGGAGCGTGCCCATACACTGAGCGCCACCTATGATTGGCACACGGCTGGGAGCGATTGGGCCTTCCGGGCCACGCCCCATTATGCGTTGGTGACCGACTACATCGATGCCAAGCGCCTGGACAGCCCGAGCATGCCGAGCAGCGATGATGCGTTCGTCACGCTGCGGTATGCCAACCAGAAGGCGCGCCTCTATGGTCTTGACCTCGCAGGCCGCATGCCGTTGGCCACCACCGCCTACGGCGCCCTGGGCCTCGAAGGGCTGTTGAACTACACAGACGGCAAGAATCGCAGCACAGGCGACGACCTCTACAACATCATGCCCCTGAACACCCGTTTCACGCTGACCCAGAAGACCGCGCACTGGGACAACGCCCTGGAACTGGAGCTGGTCCAGCGCCAGAATCATGTCTCCACGGTGCGCAACGAGATCCAGACCCCGGGCTATGGCCTGGTGAACCTGCGCCTTGCCTACACCCGGGAAAAGCTGCGGGTCGATTGCGGCATGGCCAATCTCTTCGACAAGTTCTACTGGCTGCCCACGGGGGGCGCTTACACCGGCCAGGGCATGACCATGAGCCGCAATGGCATCCCCTGGGGCATTGCCGTGCCGGGCATGGG
>WOZS01000014.1:0-65468 GCA_011620135.1 Gammaproteobacteria bacterium | reverse complement strand
CAGCCAGGCACACTGTGCCTGCGCAGCAGCTCCAGCAGCAGCTCACGGTAAGGGGCAAGGCCGCGGTAACAGATGACCTCTACGGGCAGGTTGTCAAGAGCCTGCAAGAGGGCTGCGGCACAGCTGGGCTCATTCAGGAAATCGGTCAATGGGCACAGCCTGGTGAGGATGGTAAAGAGGATCCCCCCTGTCTCGGGCAGGCGGCGCAGCGTCTGGCGTTCGCTGCGCACGAAGAAATCTCCGGGGGCATCCTGCGGCGTGATGGCCGGCGGTGGCTGCGGCTGGAAGAGGGTCGCGCTGTCGTGGATGGTCCAGTTGCTGCGCTGCAACATCATGCCGGGGCGCAACCCGGCAAAGAGCCTATCCATGGGAGTGGCCAGACGCTCCTGGTAGCAGGGCACCGGCTGGTGGATGGCGGCAAGGGGCTGCCCGATCTTGTGGGCCAACAGCCAGCGCGAGGGAAAGCACACGCAGGCTGCCACCAGGCGGTAGGGCTCGTCGGGTGCATCGCTGGCCAGCAGGCACAGGTCTTCTGCCACCAGCCGGGCGGCCCGTTCCAGGGGATGGCGGCCTGGTGCCGTGAGATCATGGCTGTGGCCGGTGGCCTGGTCCAGCAATCGCCCGCTGGCCTCTTGCAACCTGAATCGCTGCGGAAAGCGCCCAGCCAGGTGAGCCACAAGCATGGCCTGTGCCTCCTGCCCCATGGCTTGGGTATGCGGCAGGGCGGCGAAGACCTCCTGATGGCGGTTATCCAGCAGCGACCAACGCAAGGGCAATAATTCGAGATGACCATCGGCGATCCAGTCCGCTTCATCCCCACGGGCAAGCCCCATCTGCGGCCTGAAGGGCGCTTTCCTTTCCTCTTCAAGGACAGGCAGCAGGGCTTGGGGAGGGTAATAGGCCGGCCTGGACTGTGGCGGGTTCATTGGGCTGCCGCAGGATACCGCCAGTCCGGCGCAGCTAGAGGGCCATGGTTTTTTACAGCAAGGGTAACGGGCCATCCCCGCAGAACATGCAGGACCACTCCTTGGTCTGCCTGGTCGTCCAGCCGCAACATGGCAAAGCGGGCAGCGGCGGGCAGCAGCAGGCTGCCTGGGCTGGCCAGGCGAGACGCATGACGGTTACTGCGCGGCGCAGGCCGGCCTGGCTCACGCGGGTATCGGAAAAAGCCACGACAAGGCAGATATTGTGGTGGGCGGGCTTGGGCGTTCGGGGGGGTGCTCGTGTGCAATCTTCTGTTTCCTGGGCGACCTGGATCATGATGATGATCGCATGGCCTTGCTGCTGGAACACGGCCCGCGCAACCTGGATTGAATGGATTGACGCAGCACCCTGGCTCAGGGAAAGGCGGCCTCGGTCATCATGATGCTTTCGGGGGCGAAGTTCTCGAAGCGGGTATAGGTCCCCAGGAAGGTGGTCTTGAACACGCCGGTGGGACCATTGCGCTGCTTGGCCAGGCGAATCTCGGCAATGCCCTTTTCCGGCGATTCGGGATTGTAGACCTCGTCACGGTAAATGAAGGCGATCACATCGGCATCCTGCTCGATGCCGCCCGATTCGCGAAGATCAGACATCACAGGCCGCTTGTCCGGGCGGGATTCCAGGTTGCGGTTGAGTTGGGACAACGCCACCACCGGCACGCTGAGTTCCTTGGCCAGCGACTTGAGGCTGCGGGAGATCTCCGAGATCTCGTTGGTGCGGTTCTCCCGGGTGCCCGGAATGCGCATCAGCTGCAGGTAGTCCACCAGGACCAGCCCGAGGCCCCGCTCGCGCTTGAGGCGCCTTGCCCGGGCGCGCAGCTCCATGGGAGAGAGGGCCGCTGTATCGTCGATGAAAATGGGCGCATCCATGAGCAGGCTCACCGCCGAGGTGATGCGGTCCCAGTCCTCGTCCTGGAGCTGACCGGTACGGATCTTGTTCTGCTCGATGCGCCCCAGGGAGGCGATGAGGCGCAACGCCAGTTGCTCGCCGGGCATCTCCATGCTGAAGATGGCACACGGCGCCTTGTGGCGCAGGGCGATGTGCTCCACCATGTTCATGCCGAAGCTGGTCTTGCCCATGGAAGGCCGGCCAGCCAGGATGATCAGTTCACCGGCATGCAGCCCCGCGGTCAGCGCGTCCAGTTCGGTGAAACCCGTGGCCAGGCCCGTGACCGCGTCTCCTCCTGCCTGGTACAGGGTGTCGATGCGCTGCATGGCGACACCCAGCAGTTCACCGATGCTGGCAAAAGCGCTGCGGCGCTTCTGGCTGTGGTCGCCCAGGGCAAAGAGCTCCTGCTCCATGCGATCCAGCAATTCCACGGCATCGCTATCGCCCCAGTCCAGGGCTTCCGTGCTGAAGCGGCTGCCGAGCTCCATCATGTGGCGCAACAGCCCCCGGTTACGGATGATCTCGGCATAACCGCGCAGGTTGGTGACCCCGGGCGCCTCACGGGCCAATGTGGCGAGATACACCAGGCCACCACTCTGCTCCAGCTGCCCGGCGGCCTTGAGGCGTTCGGAGACCGTAATCACATCGATGGTCTTGTGGCGCTCCGAGAGCTCCTGCATGGCCCGAAAGATCAAGCGATGCTCGCTTCGGTAGAAGTCATCCTCCTGGAGCTGGTCGGCGATCTCGAAAAAATGGGCCTCTTCCAGCATGAGGCCACCAAGCAGGGCCTGTTCGGCCTCCAGGGAATGGGGCGGCAGGCGTACTGCCGGTGTCGGGGTTCTGCTGGCCATGGCCTAGAGCTGTTTTTCCACCAACACCGTGATGACGGCCTCCACATCGGTATAGAGATGCACCTGCAAACGATGCTCGCCCAGCTCGCGGATGGGGCCGTTGGGCAGCCGCAGCTCACTGCGCTCCAGCGTGATGCCCTGGGCCTTGGCGGCATGGATCACATCGGTGGCGGTGATGGAGCCGTAGAGCCGCTGTTCGTCGCCGATGGCCCGGGCAGACAGGCGCACCACCACCTGATCCAGGGCGGCGCGCCTGGTTGCGGCCTGCTCCTTGCGGGCCGCCGACTGGGCTTCCAACTCGGCGCGGCGCTGCTCGAAGGATTCGATCATTTTTGGGGTGGCGCGCACCGCCTTGCCCTGGGGGATGAGATAATTTCTGGCATAGCCTGGCTTGACCGAAACCCGGTCGCCAAGTCGGCCCAGATTATGGACCGCATCGAGCAGGATGACATCCATCACATTCTCCTTATGTCTATATGTCTATCAATGGTCTATCAAAGGGCGCCCCTGGGGGAGCCTCTGGTTTCCTTATGAGTTCCTTATGAGATTGTACACGGCAACAATGAGGCGCCGCTTCATGGTCCAGGGTTGTCCGGCTTGTTGGCCTGTTGATGGCCGGCTCTTTTGCGAAAGCCCACGAAGTTATCCAGGCAACCCAGCATGATCAACACGATCACCACTTGGGGCAACATGAAAATGAGCAGGATATAAAACAAGGCGAGCCACACCCCCCCCGAGCGCAGCAAGGCAGCCATGGCATGCACCACCGCAAGCCCCTGATAGAAAAAGAGGGCGGCCAGGGGTCCGCAGAGCGTCAGGAAAAAGGGCGAGACCATGCCGAGCAGGGCGCACAGGCCCAGGAGTACCGTCAGAACCACGCCATTGTGCAGCCCGAGAAACTCGGTCCTGAAAAAACCCGGACGCATCAAGCCCGCCTGCCAAGCCCTGGCAAGCAGGGCACTCAACGCCAGCAGCACGGACCAGCAGGCCGCGAGCACGCCGGACAGCCATGGGGCCACCAGGGCCGCCAGGGAGGCGGGATCGGTCTTGAGTTCCTGCCAGAGCTTGTGGAAGGGCGCACCCTGGAGTTGGGCGGTCAGCATCTTTTCCCACCAGGGCGCAGGATCACCCAGGATCACAAACACCATCACCACCGCCAAGGCCGCCAGCGCACTGGCGCCATACAGGCCATGCTGCAGGGCATCGCCGCGATGGATGGCCAGGGCCAGCAGCGGCATGGGCAGCCAGGTCAGGGCCGCCAGCAGGCTGGCTTGGCCCAGGCCGCCAAAGACCAGCCAGTCGATGAGCACGAACCAGCCCATGGCCAGCGCCACCAGTTGTATGGCTGGCCGCAGGCCACGCTGCAGGGCATAGAGAAGCGCGATGGCTCCGCCCAGGCAATGGAACAGGGGACCGATCAGCATGCCCAGGCCGCCAAAAAGGATGATGACGCCCAACGCCTGGGGTAGCCCCTGCAGGGACCAGCGCGCCAAAGCAACCATGTTCTTGGTGATTACGCTGTGTTATGGAAAGGGTGTCTGGTCAAACTGTCCGGTCAGCTGAGGCGATGCTGGTCGGTATAGGGCAGCAGGGCCAGGAATCGAGCCCGCTTGATGGCCCGAGCCAGCTGGCGCTGATAGCGGGCACTGGTACCTGTGATGCGGCTGGGGATGATCTTTCCTGTTTCAGAGATATATGAGCGAAGGGTCTGGATGTCCTTGTAGTCGATCTCTTCCACCCCTTCGGCGGTGAAACGGCAAAAGCGCGCCTTCTTGGGAAAACGAGCAGACATGATGGGGACCTCCTGTCAACAATGGCATCACAACACAGGGTATCTACTGGGTCTCGGGCCGGCTCTCCGCTTTACTCTTCGCTCATGGCGCGGCGGGGCCGGTCGTCCTCGGACTCGCTCATGGCGCGGCGGGGCCGGTCGTCCTCGGACCCATATTCATCGCCATCGTCGCGATAGCGCTCGCGGCCTTCCTGATCGCGACTGCGTTCCAGGGGAGAGGGCGTGGTTTCTGCCCTGGGCCGCGCCAGGACCATGCGGCGCAGCACCGCTTCGTTGAAGCGCAAACGCTCTTCCAGTATAGCCAAGGTGGCGTTGTCGCATTCGAAATTCACAAGAACATAATGCGCCTTGCGCAGTTTCTGGATGGGATAGGCCAGGGTGCGCCGCCCCCAGTCTTCAAGGCGATGTACCGTGCCGCCCTGTTCCTGGATCAATGTGGAATAGCGTTCCACCATCTCGCCCACCCGCTCGGATTGCTCCGGATGGAACAGAATGACCAATTCATAATGACGCATGCTCATCAAATCCCCTGAAAAGGAAATATTGTCTCTCAATTGCAAGCGTTGCGCAAGGCAATCGCCTGGAGGGCCACTCATCCCGGCAGGCCGCCGGCTCCGGAAGCCTGGACAGGGGGGGCGTTCAGGAGCCGAGATGTTTGTCCTGGCGTGACTGCGACCACAAGGGTTGCAGGAGCCACTCCAGGGGCCACCACACCAGGACGCTGCAGAACAGCGCTTGCCAACGCAGGGCACTGGGCTGACCCAGCAGGGCATGCAGCCAGAACGAAGAAATCTCGTAGAGCAGCACCATGGGGACCAGCAGCAAGGCCTGTTGCCAGATGGCGAAAATATCAAAAAAGGCAGCACAGCGTACCGCCATGGCGGACACCACCGGCAGCAGCAAGGCATAAAGACCCAGCGGGCCGCCGCTCAACACATCCAGCAGCAACCCCACCAGCCAGGGACCCAGCAAGCTGGCGCGATCCGGGCGGTTGATGGCATGGTGCCACACCACCAGAAGACACCATTCCGGTCGGTACAGCGCCCAGGATGGTGGTAGGGGCCAGATGGTCAGGAGCAGGGCAGCCCCGGCTGCCAGAAAAAAACGTGCCAGAAAAGGCCAGTATCGCGGATGCCAGCCCCAGAACACAATAGATGTCATCCTGCGCCATAGCCGACCAGGGGGTCATAGGGCGGCAGAACGATCACCTCGCGGCTGCGACTCAAATAAGCCACGGGGGCGGCATCCACCTCCAGGAAGCGTGCGCCTGGTTCGCGCCTGACCTGCTGGACCACCGCGACCCGGTCGCCACGCCGAAAACGGCCGCCGAGACCAGAGGTCACCAACAAGTCCCCCTGGCGGATATCGGTGGTCAAGGGAAGATACTGGATGCTGAGCCGCCCCATGTCGCCCGTGCCCTGGGCAAGCGCGTGGGTGCCATTGCGCAGCACCTCCACCGGCAAGGCATGGTCGGCGTCGCTGATCAGCAAGGCCCGGGAGGTGCGTGAGGAGACGGCGATGACCTGGCCCATGACGCCCCTTTCATCCAGCACCACGGAGCCCTGCTGGATGAGCTGTTGCTGACCCACATTGAGGATGACCTCATGGTGGAAAGGATCGAGGCTCACCATGAGAATGGAAGCCAGCACGGCCTTGCGATCCATGTGCTGGATCTGCCGGTCGAGGCGGCGCAGGCGGCCATTTTCGGCCTCGAGCGCGGCGAGCCGTTGCGCCTGGGACTTAAGAATCAGGTTTTCCTGATGAAGCCGTTGATTTTCTTGCACCAGGCTCTGTTGGCGACGCCCATAGAGCCCCACGTGGCGCAGCATCCGAAAGGGGGCATCGATCACGACATAGAATGGCTGGACCAACCCGTCCAGCGCAGGACGGATGCGCCCCAACACACCCCCTGGGTTAACATGGGTGCTGTCCACCACCAGCAACACGGCACAGGTAGCGGTCACCATGAACAACCTGGCACCCAGCGGCCTGCGCTTGACAAATATGGGGCGCCCGCTCATGCCGCCCCCAACCGTGATGCGCTATTCTTCCAGCGTGAACACATCGATGCCCTGTTCATCGATCATCTCCAGGACCCGGCCGCCACCGCGGGCGACACAGGTCAGCGGATCCTCGGCACGGATCACCGGCAGGCCGGTCTCTTCTATGATGAGCTTGTCGAGCCCCCGCAACAGACTGCCGCCTCCTGTGAGCAGGATGCCGGATTCAGCCACATCGGCGCCCAGCTCGGGAGGCGTCTGCTCCAGGGCAGTGCGCACCAGGCGCACGATGCTCTTGAGCGGCTCGTCCAGGGCCTCGAGGATCTCGTTGGAGTTGAGCGAGAAACTGCGCGGCACCCCTTCGGCCACGTTGCTGCCGCGTACCTCCACCTCCAGCAGCTCGTCACTGGGAAAAGCGCAGCCGATCTCCTTCTTGATGCGCTCGGCGGTTGACTCGCCGATCAGCGTGCTGTAGTTGCGTCGCACATAGCTGATGATGGCCTCGTCAAAACGGTCGCCACCGAGCTTGACGGAGTTGGCATAGACGATCCCGTTCAGCGACAGGATGGCCACCTCCGAGGTGCCGCCGCCCACATCCAGCACCATGGAGCCCCGGGCCTCGCTCACCGGCAATCCCGCACCGATGGCCGCGGCCATGGGCTCCTCGATGAGGAAGACGCGCCGGGCCCCGGCGGCCTCGGTGGCCTCGCGAATGGCGCGGCGCTCCACCGGATTGGAGCCGTGGGGCACGCACACCACCACCCGCGGCCGCGGCCGCAGATAACGGTTGTTGTGGACCTTGCGGATGAAATATTGAATCATCTTGCCGGCTGTGGTGAAATCGGCGATGACCCCATCCCGCAGCGGGCGGCTGGCGGTGATGTTGGCGGGGGTACGGCCCAGCATGGCCTTGGCCTTGACGCCGACGGCCTCGATGATCTTGCCGCGCCGCGGGTCCTCGCGCACTGCCACCACCGAGGGCTCGTTGAGTACGATGCCCCGCCCCCGGGCATAGACCAGGGTGTTGGCCGTACCAAGATCGATGGAGAGGTCGTTGGAGAAAAAACCTGTTAAGCTGATGGTGGCCATGTAGATCCCTCGGTAGGTTGGACGATGTATTCTATCAGAGCTTAAGGCAGGATTCATGATGGATGAGCAGCAATGGGGCCATGTGGCGCAACTGGCGCGCCTGTTCTTCACGGCCGAGGAACAGGCCGCCTATGCCACGCAGGTGTCACGCATCGTGGCGTTCGTTGGTGTCCTCGCCAACGCCCCCTGTCCGCCCACGCCCATGGCCCATCCCTTCGAGAGCGCCGTGCGCCTGCGCGACGACCTGGTCATAGAAGGCGATGACCGGGAGGCCCTGCTTGCCAATGCCCCGGCGTTGCACGATGGCCTTTTCCTGGTGCCCATGGTGCTGGATGCGCCGTGAGCGCCTCGATGGCGCAGTCGCGTCCGCGGTCTTGGTGATGGACGCGCAGCGATGACCGACTGGCGCAGTGTCACTGAGCTGAGCCGGGCTCTTGCCTCTGGCAGCTGTTCCAGCATGGAGCTGACCCGGCACTTCCTGGAGCGCAGCGCCCGGTTTGCTGGCAGGCTCAACGCCTGGATCACCGTGGACGAGGCGGGAGCCCTGGCGGCAGCACAGGCCGCCGATCGGCGCCGGGCGCACGGCGAGGTCCTGGGGCCACTGGATGGCATACCGCTGGCCCACAAGGATATCTTCTGCACCAAAGGGCTGCTGACCACCTGCGGCTCGCGCATGCTGGCCAATTTCAAGGCCCCCTACGACGCGACCGTGGTTGCCAGGCTTGCGGCACAAGGCATGGTGCTGCTGGGTAAGACCAACATGGACGAGTTTGCCATGGGCTCGTCCAACGAGACCAGTTATTTCGGCCCGGTGCGCAACCCCTGGGATGAAGGCAGGGTGCCGGGTGGCTCTTCGGGCGGGTCGGCTGCGGTGGTGGCAGCCGGCCTTGCCCCTGTGGCCACCGGCACCGATACCGGCGGCTCTGTGCGCCAGCCGGCCGCACTGTGCGGCATCAGCGGCTTGAAGCCCACCTATGGGCGGGTATCGCGCTATGGCATGATCGCCTTTGCCTCGAGCCTCGACCAGGCTGGCATCATGGCGCGCAGTGCCGCGGATATTGCCCTGCTGCTGCAGGTGATCGCCGGGCTCGACGAGCGCGATGCCACCAGCGCCACCGCGGCGGTGCCAGACTACATGGCCCACCTGGAGCACCCCCTGGCCGGGCTGCGCGTGGGGGTGGTTGACGAATTCTTCGGGCCCGGCATGGATGGTCGCGTGGCCGCCGTGGTGGAACAGGCCACGGCCATCCTCGGTAACCTCGGCCTGCGCTGCACCTCGGCCCATCTGCGCGAGCTGCATCTGGCACTGCCCACCTACTACATCCTGGCGCCCGCCGAGGCCTCGTCCAACCTCGCGCGCTACGATGGCGTGCGCTACGGCTATCGCTGCGCCGAGGCGCACAGCCTTTACGAGCTCTACGCCAGGAGCCGCAGCGAGGGCTTCGGGCCCGAGGTGAAAAGACGCATCCTCATCGGCACCTACGTGCTCTCCCGGGGCTATTACGATGCCTTCTACCTCCAGGCGCAGCGCGCCCGGCATCTCATCGCCGCTGATTTTCACCACGCCTTCGAGCAGGCAGACATCCTGCTGGGGCCCACTGCCCCGGAGACAGCCTTTGCCCTGGGCGCCAAGACGGCCGATCCGCTTGCCATGTACCAAAGTGATATCAACACCATCCCGGTCAACCTTGCCGGGCTACCGGCCATCTCCATCCCCTGTGGCGAGGTGGACGGGCTGCCGGTGGGACTGCAGCTGATCGGCCGGCCGTTCAGCGAGGAACTCCTGCTGGCCGTGGCGCACCGCTTCCAGCAGGCCACCGACTACCACCGCCGCCTTCCAGAGGCTTTTTCGTGACCATGGCCAGCACGCCGCTAAGCGCAATGCCGGGGAAAGCGCCATGAGCTGGGAGGCGGTCATCGGTCTCGAGGTCCATGTGCGGCTTGCCACCGCAAGCAAGCTCTTTTCCGGGGCGGCTTCCAGCTATGGTGCGCCACCCAATGCCACCGCCTGTGCTGTGGACATGGGCTTGCCCGGCGTGCTGCCGGTGCCCAACCGGGAAGCGATCGCCATGGCGATCCGCTTCGGCCTGGCGCTGGGCGCGCGCATCGACCGGCAGTCGGTGTTTGCTCGCAAGCATTATTTCTATCCGGATCTTCCCAAGGGCTACCAGATCAGCCAGTACGAGCAGCCCATCGTGGCAGACGGCGTGCTGCTGATCGAGGGTGACCAGGGCGAGCGCCCCATCACCGTGGTGCGCGCCCATCTGGAGGAAGACGCTGGCAAGAGCCTGCATGAGGGCCTGGGTGGGGCCAGCGGCGTGGATCTCAACCGTGCCGGCACACCACTCCTGGAGGTGGTCTCGGGCCCCGAGATGCACAGCGCCGCCGAGGCGGGCCACTACCTGCGCAAGCTGCACACCCTGGTGCGCTGGCTTGGCATCTGCGATGGCAACATGCAGGAAGGCTCCTTTCGCTGCGATGCCAACGTCTCGGTGCGCCGGGTCGGCGCCACCGTGCTGGGGACGCGCAGCGAGATCAAGAACCTGAACTCGTTTCGCTTCGTGGAAAAGGCCATCGCCTACGAGATCGAGCGCCAGATCGCCGTCTTGGAAAGCGGTGGCAGGGTGGAACAGGAAACCCGTCTTTTCGATCCGGCCAGGGGAGAAACCCGTCGCATGCGCGGCAAGGAAGAGGCCATGGACTACCGCTATTTCCCGGACCCTGACCTCTTGCCGGTGGTCATCGACGAGGCCTGGATCGAGGCGATCCGCGAGACCATGCCCGAACTCCCCGATGCCCGGCGAGCGCGCCTCGAGGCCAGCTATGGCCTGCCCCGGGCCCAGGCCGCGCTGCTCACCAGCGACAAGGATCTTGCCGACTACTTTGAGGCGGTGCTGGCGGTACAGCCTGCCGTACCGCCTGCTTTGGCGGCCAACTGGGTCACCGGTGAGGTGCTGGCGCTGCACAGGGGGCAGGGCGCGCCCCTGGTGGCACCCGCGCGGCTCGCCACGTTGCTGGCCCGCCTCGAGCAAGGGGTCATCTCCAGACTGGCCGCCAAGGAGATCCTGGAGGTGCTGTGGCAGCAGTGCCAGCAAGGCGAGCCCCCGGAGGACTGCGATACCCTCATCGATCGCCTGGGGCTGCGCCAGGTGCGCGATGATGCCGTGCTCCACGAGCTGGTGGAGGCGATCATCACCGCCAACCCCCAGCAAGTGGCCGAATATCGGCAGGGCAAGGATCGGCTGCTGGGCTATTTCGTGGGTCAGGCCATGAAGCGCTCGGCAGGCCGCGGCGATCCCAAGCGCCTTGGTGAGCTTTTTGCCGCTCGCCTCGCCGCAGCGCCTGCCGGAGAGTAATCCTCGCCCAGGCTGTCTCGGCACTGGCCCCTGGGCATGGGCTGCAGACAGCTAGCGCTTCGCAGGGGCTCAGGCCGGCACAAAACCACTGGGGGCGGCAAGACAAACACCGCGGATTGGCGCTATAGTGTGGTCATGGGCAGGCCAGGAGGCGTGATATTCGATCTGGACGGCACACTGGTGGACAGCGTCTACCAGCATGTGCTGGCTTGGCAGGAGGCCTTGAGTCAGGTGGGCATCGATCTGTCGACCTGGCGCATCCATCGCAAGGTGGGCATGAGTGGCGGCCTGCTCACCCAGGCGCTGCTGCGGGAGACCGGCGGGCGCATCGACCCCCAGGCCCAGGCGCAGTTGCTGGGATTGCATGCCCATGCCTACGCCGCCCACGCCCACCGGGTGCGACCCCTGCCCGGTGCCGAGGCTCTGTTGAGCCATCTGGCGGTTCAGCAGGTGCCCTTTGCCATCGCCACCAGCGGTCGCCGGGAGACCGCCCAGCAGGTCCTGGCCGTGCTGCCATTGCCGCCCGATACCCCCCTGGTGACCCGGGATCAGGTACGCCATGCCAAGCCAGACCCCGATCTTTTCCTGGAGGCCGCAAGCCGCCTGCACATCGCTCCCGAAGAGGCGGTGGTGGTGGGTGACAGCGTCTGGGACCTGCTGGCAGCACGGCGTGCGCGCAGCCTGGGCGTGGGCCTGCTGTCTGGCGGCTACGGCCAGGATGAACTGGTGCGCGCCGGGGCCTACCGGGTCTATGAGGATCCACTGGACCTGCTGCGCCATCTGGACGAGGTGGGCATCCGGGTACCCTGAGCCATCCGGCATGAACCCGACTGTGGCCTTGATAGCATCTTTGTGATAGGATAGCCTATTTTGATGTCTTGTCATGCCCTTGTGGGGCATGGCGACTCGAGGCGCATTTTGACCCCTCCTTCCATCTGGCGGCGCAACCTGTTCGTATGCACCATCTGCGCCTTTATCTGCGTGATGGGCCTGACACTGGTCCTGCCCTTCCTGCCGCTTTATGTGGAACACCTCGGCATCCACACCCAGGCCGGTGTGGTGCGCTGGTCCGGGGTAGCCTTTGGCGCCACGTTCATCACCGCAGCCATCATGGCGCCCGTGTGGGGTCGCCTGGCCGATCGGTATGGCAAAAAGCCCATGCTCTTGCGTGCCAGCCTGGGCATGGCGGTGGTGATGGCCGCCATGGCCGCGGCAGACAATGTCTACCAGCTCACCGCCATGCGGTTGCTGATGGGCATGGTGGCAGGCTACGTCCCTGCCGCCGGTGTCCTGTTGGCCCATCAGGTGCCCCAGGAGCGCTGTGGCTGGGTCATGGGTGTGCTGTCCAGTGGTGCTTTGGCTGGCAACCTGCTGGGCCCTCTGCTGGGTGGCTTCCTCGCCGACCACATCGGGGTACGGGGCACCTTCCTGGTGACAGGTGGTTTTCTGCTGATCAGCGGCCTGCTCACCTGGTTGTATGTGTATGAGGCGCCGCACACCGCCGCCGCACAGGTTCAACTGCCGCCCCTATGGTCCTCCATTACCAACCGGCACCTGGTGATCATGGTGCTGTTCACCGCCATGTCACTGCAGTTTTCCCTGATGTCCATCGAGCCCATCGTCACCGTCTTCGTGGGTCAGCTGGCGCCCCATGCCAGGAATCCTTCCTTGCTGGCAGGGCTTGTGGTCTCGGCACCGGCATTCTCCAGCATGTTGTTGGCCCCGGGCGTGGGGCGCCTGGCCGATCGCCTGGGCCATCTGCGGATGGCCACGTTGAACCTGCTGGGCACAGCCTTGGTCCTGATGATCCAGCCCATGCTGTCCCATTACTGGTCCTTCGTCGCCTCGAGACTGGTGATGGGCATGACCTTGGCTGGCCTGTTGCCAGCGCTGAGCGCCCTGATCCGCTGCCATACCCCAGAACAGGTGGCAGGGCGCGTCTATGGCTACATGCAGACCAGCCAGTGCCTGGGCCAGATCGCCGGCCCCATGCTGGGGGGGCTGGTGGCGTCCCGGTTCGGCTTCCACGCGCTCTTTTTGGCCACCAGCGCCGTCTTGCTGATCAATGGACTACTGGCCATGTCGCACGTGGTGCGCAAGCCAGCCCCGGCGGTCAGCAACGTCTGACATTCCTCGGCGGCGTGCGCTGTGCTAGGCTGGATGAAGCGCGTATAATTCCCTGTGTGGGTCGCCCCCCGAACCTCATTGGACCACTTGCGGACAAGATGCCATGGATGCCAACCACAACCCAAGCACAACAGAAGAGCAAGCCTGGGCACCACCCCTGGCGCTGCTCCAGGTCACCGGCCCTGAAGCGCAACCATTTTTACAGAACCTGCTCACCGCCGACCTGCGCGCCCTGGCACCGGCGGCGGGAACCATCCAGGCTGTACCGGCTGCTTTCCTGAACCCCCAGGGCCGGGTCCTGTTTGTGGTCGTGGTGGCGCTCGCAAGCCCCCAGCAGGCGTGGCTGGTTGTACCCGAGATCATGCGCGCCGAGACCAGCAGGCTGTTGTCCCGCTATATCCTGCGCACCAAGGTGCGCCTTGTTTCCTGGCAGGGCGCCATTGAGCTGCAAGAGCCGCTGGCAACACAACCAGGAGCAGCACCCTGGCAGGGCTTCATCCGTCCGGCAGGCGAAGGCGAGCAATACAGCCTTGGCTGGCCCAACGGCTGGGTGCTCCATTGGACCAGCGCGCCACGGGATCCAGCCCATGCCCCGCCAGCGGCGCCATCCCCATGGGCGGCTTTCCATGGCCAGGAGATAGCGACTGGGATGCCCTGGATCCTGCCGGGCACAAGCGGCCTGTTCCTGCCGCAGATGCTGAACCTGGAGCAGCAAGGCGGCCTCAGCATGGAGAAAGGCTGCTATCCCGGCCAGGAGATCGTAGCCCGGGTGCATTTTCGCGGCCAGGTCAAGCGCCATTTGTACCATGGCACGGCAGCCCAATGGCTGGAGCCGGGCACACCTCTTTACAGCGCCACAACCACCCCGGAGCAGCGCGGCAGCCATGCCCCGGGCCATGTGCTGCGCTTGGCCCCCCAGGGGCAGGGCTGGAGAGCGTTGCTGGTGGCCGAGGCCCCCGGTTCCTACCAGAGCGCTTCTGGGGTTGCGATAACCATCGATGCTGCTGCTGATGACCAGGGGCAGCGCAAATCGACCCCACGCCAACCCAGCCCCCAATCCACCAGCCCGGAGATGGGCACAACCTCGTCTGATCAGCACCCCGCCTAGACCTGGGAGACCAGCATGGATCTACAACAAGGCGCCAACCAGCCCCTGCGCACCGCATCACCCCGCGTCACCCTGACCACCCAGGGTGTGCCACAGGGCATGGAGATCGACGCCAGTGCCTTTGTCCTGGGGGTCGATGGCAAGGTGCTGGGCGATGCCGCCTTCATCTTCTATGGCCAGAAGGACTTCGGCCAGGGTGCCGTCACGCTTGGTGATCCCGGCACCTTTACCCTGGATCTGGGGCGGCTGGAGCGGACCGCAAGCAAGATCCAGTTCGTCCTGACCATCCACGAAGGAACGACGCGCCGCCAAACCTTCGGCCAGATCACAGCAGCCCAGATGCAGGTGCATGATGGCGGCGAAACCATCACATTCCGCCTGCCCACAGCAGGTATGGCTGAGGCAGCCCTCATCATGGGCGAGATCTATCGCCACAAGGAGCAATGGAAAGTGCGTGCCGTGGGGCAGGGATTCGTGGGCGGGCTTGCCGCACTGGCCAGCCATCTCGGTGTGGACATCACAGAAGAACGACCAGCCCAACCGCCAGCTGCAGCACCTGCCGCGCCACCGCCCAGTTCGGCTGAGTCCGCACCGGGCGTGCGCCTGCACAAGGTGGTCCTGGAAAAGAACAAGCCTGTTTCCTTGGAAAAGGGCCGCGGTCTGGGCGAGATGCTCATCAACCTCAACTGGAATCGCAGCCCAGCGGGTCAGCAATCCAGAGGATTGCTGCAGCGCCTGCGCGGTTCAGGCGGCATCGACCTGGACCTGGGTTGCATGGCGGCCTACCGGGACGGCCAGAAAACGGTCATCCAGGCCTTGGGTGAGAATTTCGGCTTCTTTGAGCAGTGGCCCTATCTGCAGCTCATGGGTGATGACCGCACCGGCAGTGCTACCGAGGGCGAAAATCTGCGCCTCAATGGCGCATATTGGGATCAATTCGAGCGCGCTCTGGTCTATGCCTTCATCTATGAGGGCGTGCCCAACTGGGCACAGACCGACGGCGTGGTCACCATCAGGGCTCCAGGCCATCCTGAACTGGTGGTCAACATGGACAGCACAGCCAGCAACGAGCGCTGCTGTGCCATTGCACTTCTGGAAAACGAGGGCGGCAATATACGTATTTCCAAACAGGTGCGCTACTTCCGCGATCAACAGCTCATGGATGAGGGTTTCGGCTTCGGCTTCCGCTGGGCTGCAGGGCGCAAATAGCCCATATACTCCATTGCTCCACCGCGCCCCTCTGCGCTCCCGGGTGCTGTCCTGGACAGGACAAGGCCCCAAGCCCTTTCTCCCGGGAAAATCCCGGAGGGAACCGCGGTTCTGGTCAGGCTCCATCGCACGTTATCTCGAGACCCTTGTCTACTCCGCAAGACTCATGAGGGTTGCGTTGCCGCCCCAGGCTGTGGTGTTGATAGAAACGCTGCGCTCCGTCAGGAAGCGCAACAGATAGTGCGGGCCGCCGGCCTTGGGGCCGGTGCCTGACAGCCCCTCGCCGCCGAAGGGCTGGGACTCCACGGTTGCGCCCACCATGCAACGGTTCACATACAGGTTACCCACCCGGGCTGTGCGCCGCACGGTCTCGATGGTGCTCTGCAGCCGGCTGTGCACCCCCATGGTCAGACCATAGCCTGTGGCGTTGAGGGCCAGCACCTGTTCTTCGAGCCTGTCATGGGGGAAGGTGCACACGTGGAGCATGGGGCCAAAAACCTCGCCTTGCAGCATGCCCAGATCCTCGAGCAAAAAGGCCCTGGGAGCCACATAATGTCCATCCGGCAGGAAAACGGGCAGAGGAGTATGGCCGATGGGTTGTGCCACCTGGGCCATGCGCTGGGCATGTTCCTCCAGGGCATGGGCGGCGGCACTGGAGATCACAGGACCGATGTCGGTGTGCGGCGTCAGGGGATGCCCCACATGCAGGGTGGCCATGGCACCCTGCAGCAGGGCAAGCAGCCGCGGTGCCAGCTCCTCCTGCACGCACAACACCCGTAGCGCCGAACAGCGCTGGCCGGCAGCCCCAAAGGCGCTCCAGATGATATCGTCAATCACCTGCTCGGGCAGGGCACTGGCGTCCACGATCATGCCATTTTGCCCCCCCGTCTCGGCGATGAAAGGCACCACCGCGCCACGACGCTGGCTGAGCACGGCCTGGATGCGCCAGGCGGTTGCCGTACCGCCAGTAAAGACAACACCTGCAAGACGGGGATCCTTGAGCAGTGGTTCGCCCACCTCCGGGCCATTACCCAGCACCAGCTGGATGACATCGCCAGGCACGCCACATTCAAGAAGCAAGCGGATGGCGGCCGTCGCCACCAGCGGCGTCTCCTCGGCCGGCTTGGCCACCACAGCATTGCCGCACACAAGAGCAGCACTGATCTGGCCCAGAAAAATCGACAGGGGAAAATTCCATGGGCTGATGCAGACGAACACGCCGCGGGGCGCCAGCCACAGTTGATTCTCCTCGCCGGTGGGGCCAGGCATCATCCTGGGTCCAGCCAAAAGGCGCCTTGCCTGCAGGGCATAAAAGCGCAAGAAATCCACAGCCTCGCGCACCTCCCCCAGGGCGTCGCTCATGGTCTTGCCACCCTCCAGCATCAGCAAGGCCAGCCATGGGGCATAATCGGCTTCCAGACGCTGGGCGGCTCGTTCCAGAATGGCGGCACGCTCTTGCACCGCCTGCAGCGCCCACGACGCGAAGCCGGCATGGGCGGTAGCCATGGCCTGCTCACAGTCCTGGGGTGTTGCGGAAACACTGTTGCCCAGGATATGGCCCTGATCGGCCGGGCTGGCACATGGGCTTGCATGACGCTGGGACACTGGCAGGCCAGCAATGATGGATGAACCGTGCCAGTATCTGTGGCGAGCGCCCTGAACGGCGATCCACAGGGGATCTGCCACCACTGGATTGGCAAGGTCGAGCCCCTGGGCGGCCAGGCGATCGGGAAAAATCAGGCGAGGCAGAGGGATACCTGGGTGCGGCTTGGGCTCACAGGCGGCAAGCGCCTCGGCCGGATCCTGCAGCAGTGTCGCGATGGGCAAGGTGGCGTCGGCAATGCGGTTGATGAACGAGGTGTTGGCACCGTTTTCCAGGAGGCGGCGCACCAGATAGGGCAACAATTCCTCATAGGAGCCCACCGGGGCATAGACCCGATGGGGCACTTCGGGCATGGCCGCATAGAGGGCCTCGCCCATGCCGTGGAGGCGCTGCAGTTCAAACCCTGCCACGTGTCCTGCGGCCAGCTCCAGAATGGCTGCGGCCGTATGCGCATTGTGGGTGGCAAACTGGGGATAGAGCACATCCCGTGCCGCCAACAGGCGCTTTGCGCAGGCGAGATAGGAACAGTCGGTGGCCGCCTTGCGCGTCCACACCGGATAGCCATCCAGTCCCAGCATCTGGGCCCGCTTGATCTCGGTATCCCAATAAGCCCCCTTCACCAGGCGGATCGTGATGCGCCTGTTGCGGGCGCGCGCAAGCTCGATCAGATAGCCCACCAGAGCAAAGGCGCGCTTCTGGTAGGCCTGGACGGCCAGTCCCAGGCCATGGGCGTGGGCCAGTCCCGGCTTGGCCAGCAAGGCCTCGAAGACCTGCAAGGTGCCATCGAGCCGCCAGCTCTCCTCGGCATCCAGCGTCACCCCCAGGCCATAGGCCGCGGCATGCTCCACCAAGAGCCGGACCCGTTCGATCAGTCCCGGTAGGACATGGGGTAAATGAAAGGGCTCGAAGCGCGGTTCCAGAGCCGAAAGCTTGATGGAAATGCCATGACTCACAGCAGGGGACTTGCTGCCCTGGCAGCGAGCACCAATGGTACCAATGGCGCGCTGGTAGGCCATGAAATAGCGCTCAGCATCCTCACGGGTTCGTGCGGCCTCGCCAAGCATGTCGAACGAGCAGCACGGAAAGCCCTCCTGGTCGGCACGCTCCAGAGCCTCTGTGATGGTGCGGCCCACGATGAACTGCCGGGCCATCAGGCGCACCGCCTGAACCACCGCCCGGCGCACCACGCTCTCCCCCAATCTGCCCATCAGCCGGCGCAGCATGCTCCCGGGTTCGAGGCGCATATCCACAAAGCGCGTACCCAACATCAAGCCCCACACCGAGGCATGGGCCCAGAAGTCTTCCGCCTTGGCACGCTCCCAGGCCCCGCTGCTCAGCCGTTCGGCAATGAGCTGCTCACAGGTGGCCTCATCGGGAATGCGCAACAGGCTTTCGGCCAGGCACAACAGGGCAATCCCTTCCCTGGTATCCAGGGCATAGGTATGCAACAAGGCATCCAGGCCCCGGGGGGGATGATGACGCAGGAGGGACACCAATGCTGTGCCGCGCAGGAAGATGCGCTGGCGCATGGCGTCGTCACAATGCGCCTCGGCCAGCACCATGTCCGCCAGGGTTGCCTCAGGCTCCAGGTCACAGCGCAGCGCTGCGTGCCGGCTGGTCTCGAGGTCAGCGCTCATCTCCGGACACTATGGTATGGGGTATGAACTGCTTGTCTCTTGTGCCGACAAGCCCAACGGGACAATGGGGGCGACAGCCTGTCCTTGGACATAATCCACGCCAAAGCGTTTGATCCGATCCAGGGTAACCGGGTCCTCGATGAACTTGACCACGGAATACATTTCCAGGGCATGAGCCAGCTGGTTCAACGCCAGGACGAGCCGAAAGCGGTCCTCGTTGCCGATGGCATGCACGATGAGCTGTGGGTCAAACTTGAGGATATGCACCGGCAGCATACCCAGCTGTGCAATGGATCCGGAACTGGTCCCGAAATGGTCGATGGTAAAGCGGCAGCCGTACTGTGCCAGGGCCTGCATGAAGCGTACGGCCTCGTCGAGGCGGGACAGTGCGTGCTGTTCGGCTACCTCGAACCACACCAGGCCATGCAGATGGGGATGGCACTGCAAAAAGTGCTCGATCTCTCCAAGCAGTTCCTTGTTTTCCAGGGATGACCCAGAGAGATTCAGCGAATAGGGGCCCTGGAGTTCATCCGGGGATTGGTGGGCAAGAAAATCAAAAAACTCCTCGATGACGCAACGATCGATGGCGCTGGACAGATTGAAGCGCTCGGCAGCCGGAAGAAAGGCCTCGGGAGAGATGATCTCCTCGTTCTCCACTACCATGCGCACCATCACCTCTTCATAGGGCTGCAAGAGAGGGGTGGCTCCTGTGGGCATCACCTTTTGGGTATAGAGTCGAAAGCGGTGCTGCTCCAGGGCTTCTGTGATCCGCTGCGCCCAGCTCTGCTCCCGGCGCAGGGCCGCCAACTGGCGGTCGTCCTGCCGATAGACATGCACCTGATCGCGACCGGAGGTCTTGGCGGCATAACAGGCTGCATCGGCATCGGCCAGCATCTGTTTGAGGCTGGACGAGCCATCGAGGCGCACCAGGCCGATGCTGGCGCCAATGGAAAAGGTCCGCCCATTCCAGTGAAAGCGAAAGGCGCGCAGAGCCTGCAGCCAGCCATTGGCCAGCTCCACCGCCTTGTCCACAGGACAATCCCGCAGCAGTACGGCAAACTCGTCCCCACCCAGCCGGGCCAATAGGTCGGTATTGCGGATGTGAATGATTTCCTTGTTGAGCAGACTGCTGATGTCCTTGAGCAGGGCGTCCCCGGCCAGATGACCGCATGTATCGTTGACGATCTTGAAGCGATCCAGGTCGATGAATGCCAGGACAGAACCCGGGGAGGAGGGAACCATGTCCCGGAGCATCCCCAGCGTGCTTTCCAGCTCTCGCTCGAATTTGCGGCGATTGGCCAGACCCGTGAGCTGATCATGATCAGCCTGATCCGACAGCGTTCGGGTAATCCTGTACTGCTCGCTCATGTCGCGCACCACCAGGACAAAGCCTGTCAGGTGACCGTGCGCATCGGGAATGGCGGCAGCGGAAAAGGTCACCGCCCTTTTGGCTCCATCGCGATGGATCAGCCAGAAATAGTCGCCGGGAGACATTGTGGGCCGCTGCTTTGCAAAGGAAAGTGGGTCGACGAGGGTGTTACCGGCCTCGTCATGAGCCAATTGCACCACCTCCAGCAGTGGGCGCAGGAGCGCATCCCTCATGGGTATCCCGGTCAAGCCCTCGGCGATGGGATTCATGTAGGTGATGCGACGATTCTTGTCGCAACGCACCACCGCATCACCGGTGGTCTGCAGCGCAAACTCGGCCAGCTGTTTTTCGGCATACAGCTGATCCGCCGCCTGGCGCCGGGCACGGACGTCACGGATCACCGCCGTGAGAAAACCCTCCTCGTTCATGGCCTGCCCAAAGGAGACCTCCACGGGGCATGGCCCGCTTGCCGTCCTGGCCAGACACTCGAGAACATCCACCCCCAGGGCGACATCCTGCTGCTGGGCCATAATAAACTTCTGGATCAGATCCACGGGCTGGTGGTTGCCCTCATCGGCCGACAGCCACATGTCCAGCGGGGTGCCGCAAAGCTCGCTTTCGGTTTTACCAAACAACTGTTGGGCTGCGGGGTTCATGGACATGACAGCCCCGGTGGGGGCCAGCGTCAAGACCGCATCACGCATATCGCGTACGATGGCCGAGGCCCTGGCGGTGGCCCGCTCCAGGCTGTCAAGAACCCGATTGTACAGCTTGGCGATCTGCCCCACCTCGGTAAAGGGCTCCTCTGGGGCACGCCTGGAGAGATCGGCCGTTTGCTCCTGTGCTTGTGCTTCCATGACCTGCAACAGATCGATCAGTTCGGTGGTAGCCCCATGCTCGGTCACATTCAGGCCCTGGTATTCATCCTCCTTCGTGATGCGCAAGGGCCTGATCCGGTTTGTTGTCCAGAGGATGAGAAAGCCCACCCCGAAGCACCATGTGCCACAGATGACGATGCCAAAGAGTTGCACCCAGAGCTGATCCATGCGACTCAGGCCCGTGCCAATCAGCGCCTTGTCGCCAAACAACACAGCCAGCGTGCCCCAGATCCCGGGCCCCAGGTGCGCTGGGATGGCGCCCACAGCATCATCGATGCGCAGCCTCAACAGTATGTCCTGCACCACGAGCATGATCACTCCGCCAACGGCACCGATCATCATGGCAATCGGTGTATTGACCACATGGCAGTTGGCCGTGATGGCCACGAGACCGGCGATGGCCCCATTGATCAGGGCCTCGGGCGAGACCAGCCCGGTACGCAGCCGATCGATGACGGTGGCCGCCAGGCAGCCACAGCATCCTGCAACAAGGGTATTGGTGATTATAATGGGCACACTGGCATTGAGTGCCAGGGTGCTGCCGCCGTTGAAGCCTATCCAGCCGAAAAAGAGCATGAGCATGCCCAGGGTGGCAAAGGGCACGTTGCTGCCCGGGATGGACACTGGGCGCCCCTGGGCATCGAAACGGCCGGTGCGCTGCCCCAGGACCAGCACCCCTGCCAATGATACCCAACCCCCCCCGCTGTGTACCACAGAGGATCCAGCAAAGTCGATAAAGCCCCTTATCCCCAGAAATCCCGCGTGGGAGGCATCCAGTCCCTGCCCCCACACCCAGTGACCATACACGGGGTAGATCAGACCTGTGACCATCAGCGTCGTGAGCCCATAGCCAATGAGGTGCATGCGCTCGGCCACCGCACCGGACACAATGGCGGCCGAAGTGGCGCAGAACATGAGCTGGAAGACGAAGAACATGGCCTCATGAGCCAGATGATCGCCGCTGAATGGCATGGCCAGGTAGCTCAGGCCAATCAGGCCACCCCAGTCGCGCCCGAACATCAGCCCAAAGGCAAACAGGTAAAAAACCACCGTGGTGATCATGAAGTTGAGGGCATTCTTCATGGCCACATTGATGGCGTTCTTGGCGCGGGTGAAGCCTGCTTCCAGACAGAGAAAGCCCATCTGCATGGTAAAGACCAATGCTGCGGCAATCAGCACCCACAGGAGATCCACAGGCCTCATGTCATGAACCAGAAACAGACTGCATCAACGCAGGATGCCTCTGCCGGGCTCCTTGAGAAAGTTCCATAGGACGGCGATCTCCGGTTGTCCTGTAGCCAGGTCGCCCAGCACATCCCGGGCCTCATCCAGGCGCTTGCCTGAACGGTAGATGAGCCGGTAGGCCCGGCGAAGCCTGGCCAACTGTTCCTTGCTGAAACCATGGCGCTGCAATCCCACCACATTGATGCCCCGGGGCTGTACCGGGTCAGTTGCCACCAAGACAAACGGCGGCACGTCCTTGGTTATTGCACAACCCATGCCAAGGAAGGCATAGGTACCGATGCGGCAGTGTTGATGCACCAGCACGAAACCGCCCAGACCGGCATGGTCCTGGATCTCCACATGGCCAGCCAACGAGGCGCCATTGGCCATGACGATCCCTTTGCCCAAGACACAGTCATGGGCAATATGGCAATAGGCCATGATCCAGTTGTGATCACCGATGATGGTCACCCCTCGCCCCAAAGCCGTGCCACGATTGATGGTCACATATTCCCTGATGGTATTGTGATCACCGATCTCCAGCAGGCTCTCCTCGCCAGCATACTTTTTGTCCTGGGGATCTCCTCCCAGACAGGCAAAAGCATGGATGCGGTTGTGCCTGCCAACACGCGTCGGCCCATAAAGCACCGCGTGAGGCCCGATGATGGTACCCTCGCCGATACTGACTCCTTCGCCCACTATCGCATAGGGCCCGATGGTGACATCGGCTGCTATCGCAGAGCGCGGGTGAATCACCGCACGCTCATCGATCATGTCCCGTGCCTCGTCTGCCCCCTGGCGCTATAGGGCCGCGCGGCACACATCAGTTCCGCCTCGGCACACAATTCACCATCCACCTGGGCCGTTGCGGAAAAACGCCATACCTGATGGCGACTTTTCAGGAGCTGGGCCCGCAGTATCAGCTGGTCGCCCGGCTCGACGGGACGCTTGAACCGTGCCTTGTCGATACCCACGAAATAGTAAATGATGTCCTCCTGACCCGAACCCCCGACGGTCTCGTAGGTCAGAATCCCCGTGGCCTGGGCCATGGCCTCTACGATCAGCACGCCGGGCATCAGGGGCCGTCCTGGAAAGTGGCCCTGAAAGAAAGGTTCGTTGATCGACACATTCTTGACGGCACAGATACGGTCTCCGGGCACGCACTCCGTGACCCGATCCACCAGCAAGAATGGATAGCGATGCGGCAGGCGCATCATGATTGCCGGAATATCCAAGACCTCACCCCTGCTCATGGAGCCTCCCACGCCTCATGCGCCGCACCTCGCGGCGTAATTCATCCAGATGGGCAAAGGCAGCCGCGTTGCGCCGCCAGACTTGATTGGGGGCTGCGGCTATGCCAGAAGAATAGGTACCCGGATGACGCAGGGAATGGGTCACCATGCTCATACCGGTGATCGTTACATCATCGGCTATTTCCAGGTGTCCGCCTATGGCCACCGCCCCGCCAATCAAGCAGCGCGCCCCAATGATCGTGCTGCCCGCCACGCCAGTGCAGCCGGCTATCACGGTATCTTTGCCAATGCGCACGTTATGGCCGATCTGCACCTGATTGTCCAGCTTGACGCCATCGGCAAGCTCGGTGTTGTCTATGGCACCCCGATCAATGGTGGTGTTGGCGCCCACCTCAACCTCATCACCCAGCACCACAGAGCCCAGCTGGGGGATCTTGAGCCACCCCTGGGGGCCTCTCGCAAACCCGAACCCATCCGCACCGATCACGGCACCCGGATGAACATGACATCTTTTTCCCATGGTAACCCCAGCACCCACGTGACACATACCCACCAACACCGTCCCTTCTCCCAGACAGGCGCCACGCTCCACCACGCACCCTGGACCCACCAGCACACCCTCTGCCAGCACCACCTCACTGCCGATGGTGACATGAGCGGCAATGCTGACCGAGGGCGCCACCCAGGCGTCCCGGGCCACAGAGGCCGTGGCGTGCCGGCCAGGTTCGGGACGTGGCGCGGGGGGGGCAAACAATGTGGCAATATGGGCATAGATCAGATATGGGTTGTCATGAATCAGGGCCGGCAACCGGCACTCTGCCGCGTCCTCGGGACGCAGCACCACCGCTGCTGCTCTGCTCGAATGCAGATGACGGCGGTATCTGCCATTGGCCAGAAAGGCAATGGTGCCAGGCTGGCCCGGGTGCAGCGCGCCAACTCCTTCGATGCTCAATTGCGCAGGGCCCGCCAGGGTGCATCCGAAACGCCGGGCCAACTCGCCAAGGAGATAGGGTGGAGCAGCCGCGCTCATGCCCTTCTAGGGATGGGTCTTGTTGAGCTCGGCCAGCACCTCGTCGGTGATATCGATGCCATTGGCGGCATAGGCCACGCCATCCACCAGGATGAGGTCGAGCTTTTTCCTGCGGGCCATGGACTCCATGATGGTCTTGATGGTATCGTTGATCCGCTTGAGCTCGAGGCCGGTACGCTTTTGCACATCACTCTGAAATGCCCTTCCTTTGACCTCCAGTTGCTGTCCGCGCTGGCGTATGTCACCCAGCAGCTTTTTCTTTTCGGCTTCTTTCATGACCTCGGCCTCGCGACGGTAGCGGGTCTCCAGGTCCGCGATCTGTTTTTGCTCGTTTTGCAGGGCCATCTGGCGGGGGGCGAATTCCCGTTCCATGGCCTGGCGCACAGCCTTGGCCTGCGCGGATTCCTCCATGAGGCGCGACACGTCCACATAGGCAACCCGAAGATCAGCCAAGGCCGGGTGCGCGGTCCCCGCCAGAATTATGGCGCAACAAGCCAACACAACCCGCATCGCTCGTCTTGCTGTATAGAGCCTCATTGTCTAACCCTCCATGAAATGCCTGGGTACCCTGCCTCCCGGCAGGGCTCGCTCAGAAACGCTGCCCGAGGCTAAAGTTGAAGATTTGGGTCTTATCGTCCTTTTTGTCCCGGATTGGGGTCGCTACACTAAACTCAAGCATACCCACAATGGGAGCAAGCCATTTGAAGCCCACGCCACTGCTGACCCGTAAGCCACTGCCAGAGAAATCGTTCAATTGATCATAGACATTCCCAGCATCCACGAATACGCCGATGCGCATATTACGCGAATGGACGATTCCCTCCAGCAGGGTGGGAAAATCCAGCTCAAATTGGCCATAAGTCAGCAGGTCGCCGCCCACGGGATTGTCAAAGCGGTCGCGGGGGCCAAGTTCTCCATCCCTGAAGCCACGCACGGTGCGAATGCCGCCGCCAAAGAACTTTTCGTCTGGGGGCACATCATTGACATCGCCATAGGTATCGATGCCTCGCGCGCCGCTGTTGATGCTGAACAGCAGGTCCTCGCTGAGAGGAAAATACTGTTCGAAGTCGTACTCGACACTGTAGTACTGCATGTCCCCCAGGGGAACCGCCACATCCAGCGTGACATTGTGCAGGTATCCCTTGTCGGGGAAGAGGGAGCGATTCCTGGTATCCCGAGCAAAACCCGCACTGAGGTCAGTGGTCAGATAATGCTCGCCGTTTTCTTCCACGAACTTGATCACTTGCTCAGGGCTGTATTTTGGATCAGTGCGCAGCCTGGTGTCCTTGACGCGTCCGCCCAGGGTGATGTTGTTGTACTCGCTCAATGGGATCCCGAAGCGCAACAGACCGCCGAAGCTGTCGCTGTAAAACGACGAGGTGACATCCAAGAGACGATCGGTGGAGCGGTAGAAGGCGCCCACGGTCCGACTGACACCATTGATGGTGAAGTAGGGCTCGGTTAGAGACAGACTATAGATCTGGGCATAGCTGCTGGCACTGAGGTCCAGGTTCATGGCATTGCCGGTACCAAATACATTGGAATGGGAGATGCCCGTGGACAGCACCAGACCCTCGGAACCCGCATAGCCAGCGCCCACCTGAAACGACCCGGCGCTGCGCTCGGTAATCTTGAATTCCACATCCACCAAGTCCGGGTTACCGGGCACGGGCTTGGTGTCCACATTGACATTTTCCACATAGGGCAATCGCGACAGCCTGGTCACCGTACGCTGCACCTGGGTGGTGTTGAAGACGCCGCCCTCCAACTGCCTGCTCTCTCGGCGCAAGGCCTCATCATGGGTCAGGCTGTTGCCTTGAAATTGCACATGGCGCACATACGCCCGGGCACCGGGTCTCACCACGAAGGTCATGGCCACCTCTCGCTTGGCCTCATCGATGCTGGGCACCGTCTCCACGTTGGCAAAGGCATAGCCGTTGTCACCCAACTTGTTCTTGATGCCATCCTCACTGGCGGTCACCTGCTTCCTGGAAAACACCTGGCCGGGCTTGATCTGGGTTGCCGCCATGAGTTGGTCTGGCGGCAGAATCAACTCACCGGCCAGATCCACGGTGGAGACCTTGTAGACCTGCCCTTCGTTCACGTCGATGCCGATGTAGATATCCCGCTTGTCCGGAGACAAGGAGACCTGGGTGGAGCGAATGGTGAACCTGATATAGCCCCGATCCTGATAGTAGGAGCTCAGCGATTCCAGATCCCCGGCCAGGGCTTGTCTGGAATAGCGATCCTTCATGCCCAGGTAGCGCGCCACGAAGGCATACCAGCGGGTGGTGGTGAGGCTCAGGGCACGCCTGAGCTCATCGTCGCTGAAGACGCTGTTGCCCACGATGTTGATCATGCGGATTTTGGCAGCCTCGCCTTCCTGGATGGTGACAGCAATCCGCACCCGATTGTCAGGCAGTTCTTCCACCTTGGTGGAGATCTGCACGCCATATTTGCCATTGGCAAAATATTGACGGCGCAGCTCCTGCTCCACCTGATCCAATACCGACCTGTTGAAAAAGCGCCCCTCGGCCAGCCCCACCTGGTTGAGTCCCTTGGTGAGATCCTTGGTTTTGATGTCCTTGTTACCGGTAATGGAAAACTGGGCGATGGTCGGGCGTTCCTTGACCCGGACCAGCATGGTGCCTCCTTCCCGATAAATGGCCACGTCGGAGAAAAAACCGGTGCTATACAAGGCGCGCAATGACTCCGCGATGCGCGGCGGCGTCAGGACATCCCCCGGGCTCACGGGCAGGTAGTTGAGCGCCGTGCCCTCCTCCACCCGCGCCAACCCCTCGAAGCGGATGCGGCGGACCACGAAGGCCGTCTCTTCGTCTTGCCCCGCGGCCGCCTGGGCCAGGGCGGGAGGAGAAACCGCGGACAAGGCCAGCAACCCGGCGGTTGCACCCAGGAGGGGGGCCGCCATGCTTCCAGCCCGGCGCCTTGCCTGGAGCACCTCGCGCTTCATAGATACCTCACAACCTGCTGCCAAACATCGGCCATTCTAGCGCACATCCCAGCTTGTTTTTCAGAAAAACAATCGCGAAAGGTCATTATAGAGAGCCAAGGCCAACAATGTGAGCAGCACGAGCATGCCCACCTGCTGGGCGACGAGCTGGAAGCGCTCCGAAAGTGGCGATCCTTTGATGCCCTCGATGATATAGAACAAGGCGTGACCGCCATCCAGCATGGGAATGGGCAGGATGTTGAGCAAGGCAAGGCTCAGGCTCAACAAGGCCATGAACTGGAGAAAGGAGCCCATGCCCCCGGAAAGCGATTGACCGGCGGAGACGGCGATGGTCACAGGGCCGCCGATCTGACGTGTACTGGCCTGCCCCTCCACGGTCCTGGCCAGCAGCACCGCTGTGGCCCCCCCCATGACCAAGGTCCAATCCCAGGCAGCCAGCAGGGCAGGGGCTGGCTGCCTGCGATCGACAATCAGGTAGGGCCTCATGGCCGCAGCGGCGGGTGGCGCTGCGGCAATGCCCAGGAACCCAAGCGCACGCCCAGCCCCCACACGCTGACCAATCCGAACACGGTCATGATAGATGGACCCCTGGCGCTCATAGGTGATGACCACCGAGACAGAACCCTTGTGCCGCACCATGTCTGCCAATTCATCCCAGGTGCTGACCCGATGGTCATCGATGGCCAGGATGCGGTCCCCGACTTGCAAGACACCTGCAGCCGGGCCTTGTTGCGCCACTTGTCCCACCACAGGTGGTATGGGGGGTAGCGCTGCTTGCAGACCCAGGCTCGACAAGAGGCTTTGTCCACCATCATCGGTTTCGCGTGACTCCAGCACCAAGGACACCGGGTGCTCGGCTGCCTGCGATCCCTGGGGGTATACGGTCATATCGACCTGGCCGCGCCGCAGCGCCTGCCAGAGCAAGGCCATGGCCACCTGGCCCCAGGTCTTCGTCACCACGCCACCCACCTTGGCGATCTCATCTCCCTGGTGCAATCCGGCCCGGGCCGCTGGGGTATCGGGGGCCACGACACCGAGCCTGGGAACGAGCCCCGTGGTCCCTACCATGAACATCAGCCAGCACAACACCACAGCCAGGATCACGTTGGCCACGGGGCCTGCCAGCACGATCAGCAAACGCTGCCAGATGGGGCGTTTGTTCAAAGTCGCCTGGGCCAGGGCTGCGGGCACGGGGGCCTCGCGTTCATCCAACAGCTTGACATAACCCCCCAGGGGAATGGCGGCCAGCACCCACTGGGTGCCGCGGCGACTGGTACGGCACCATAGGGGTCGACCGAAACCGATGCTGAAACGCAAGACATGCACACCGCAGCACCGCGCCATAACGAAATGGCCGGCCTCATGGAAGGTCACCAGCACCCCCACCGCCAGGGCAAAGCCCAGCACGGCCCTCAGGAGATCAGGCAGGGCATGGATCATGCGGCAAAACGAGACAGCACTACCTGCGCCTCGCCGCGAGCCAACTCATCCAGAGCCAGCATGTCCTCCACGCCATGAGGTTCCCCATGGTGCCCCGCACGACCCATGACGGCATCCAGAACCGCGGTGATGCCGGTGAATGGCAGGCGTCCCGATAAAAAGGCCTCCACAGCCACCTCGTTGGCGGCCGACAGGACCAGGGGGGCGCAGCCTCCTTGTGCAGCGGCCGAGAGACACAGGGCAAGGGCGGGGTAGCGCGCAGGATCGATGGCCTCGAAATGCAAGGTGCCCATGCGCTGCACATCCAGGAGAGAGGCCCCTGAGGGCGCGCGGCCGGGAAAGGCCAGCGCCTGGGCGATGGGAATGCGCATGTCGGGGTGAGCCATGTGTGCCAGCACCGAGCCATCCACGAACCCCACCAGGGCATGGACGATGCTCTCGGGGTGCAGCACCACCCGGACCCTGTCGGCAGCAACGTCGAACAGGACGCAGGCCTCGATGACCTCCAGGCCCTTGTTGACCATGGTGGCCGAATCCACGGAGATTTTCCTGCCCATGGTCCAGTTGGGATGACGACAGGCCTGCTCCGGCGTGATGTATGGCAGCTGTTGCAGGGGAATATCGCGCACCGCACCACCGGATGCGGTCAATGCGATGTATTCCAGACCAGCTCGCCCTGCAGCCAGGCACTGGAACACGGCGTTGTGTTCACTGTCGATGGGGACGATCTGGGCACCATGCGTCCTTGCCTCGGCCATGAGCAATCCACCCGCCATGACCAGGACCTCCTTGTTGGCCACCAGCACGCGCTTGCCGGCCCGTATGGCGTCCAGGGTAGGCAGCAATCCCGCTGCTCCTACGATGCCGGCCATGACACAGGTCGCCTCGGGCAAGGCGGCCAGCGCGCACAGGCCCTCTCTGCCAGCCAGGACCCGGGTCGCAAGCCCGGCATGTCTGATCGCGGACTCGAGGCGTTGGGCAGCCGCCACATCATGCAGGGCTGCATAGTCAGGGTGATGCTTCAGGCACAGTCTGTACAGGGCTGCCTCATTGGAACCCGCCCCCAATGCCACGATGGGAATGTTCTGGCGCGCCGCCACATCCAGCGTCTGGCGGCCCACCGTTCCGGTGGCGCCCAGGATCGCGATGCCGCTATTCACCTCAATACACCGCAAAGCACCAGCCCCCCAGCCACGAAGGGCGCGGCACCCGCGAGGCTGTCCAGGCGATCCAGCAGACCACCATGACCGGGTATGAAGCCGCTGCTGTCCTTGGCGTGGGCGCGGCGCTTGAGAAGACTGATGGTCAGATCCCCGATCTGGGAGAACAGCACGCCCACGAGACCCAGCAGGCCAAGCTCAGGAAAACCGCGCGCCCATCCCAGCAACAAGGCCATCGACAAACCACCGGTCAATGCACAGCAGAATCCTTCCCACGTCTTTCCCGGACTGATGGCCGGAGCCAGCTTGCTCCGGCCCCACACCTTGCCCCCCGCATAGGCCGCCACATCCGCAAAAAAGACGATGAGCAAAAAGCTATACAGGAAATAACGGTCGCAAACCGCCAGCAGAACCCACAATGCCAGCAAGGGCAACAGGGTCATCAGCAGGCCCGGCACCACCGGGACGACATGCGCCCCACCTGTGACAATCTGCCAGCCCATGATGCACCACCAGAAAACCCCAAGGACAAACAGGGGATAGAGGAACTGCTGGTCCAAGATTGACGCGACCAGCATCAACGCCCACGCCAACACCACCACCACCAACAGGACAACCCTGGTACCTGTGCCAAGGCCAGCCAACTTGACCCATTCTATCACACCACCCAGGATCACCAGCAGACCCAGCAGAGCCACAAAGGCCATGGGCGACAGGACTACGGCAGCCATGAGCAGGGGACCGGCCACCAGGGCCGAGATCAGCCGCCAGTCAAGCATGATCACCATCGGGCAAAAGCCCAAAACGGCGGGTGCGCCTTGTGTACCAGTGCAATGCCTCGTCGAGACGTGCCTCGTCGAAATCGGGCCACAGCACATCACTGAAATACAGCTCGGCATAGGCGATGTGCCACAACAGGAAATTGCTGATGCGCCGCTCGCCACCGGTACGCACCAGAAGATCGGGATCCGGCAAACCGGCCAGTTGGAGACGGGCGGTAAAAAGCGCCTCATCCAGTGCATCAGGCTCCAACAGCCCCCTTTTGGCCTCAGCCATCAGCCGGCGGGCCGCGGCCACGATGTCCCAGCGGCCCCCGTAGCCGAAGGCCACCACCAGATCCATGGCCTGGCCGGAGCGGGTCTCCTGGAGGACCTCGTCCACCCGCCGCTGTGTCTCGGGTGACAGGATGGACCGGTCTCCCACGCAATGGACACGGATATCATGGCGCAGCAGCTCATCGCAGTATTGGTTGAGCGCCTTGGGAATCAGGTTCAGCAGAAAGGCCACCTCACTGGGAGGACGGCCCATGTTTTCGCTGCTGAAGGCAAAGATGGTGAGATACCTGATGCCACGACGCCTGCTGTATTCCACCAGCCTCTTGGCAGCCGAGACGCCGGCCTCATGACCCGCGGAGCGTGGCAGACCGCGACGCTTTGCCCAGCGGCCATTGCCATCCATGACCACAGCCAGATGCTGAGGCATGCCGGGAAGGGCCTCCTCGATGCAGCGTATGGCACACACGCAAGAGTCCCCTCAGACTTCCATGATATCGTGTTCTTTCTGGGCACTCAGTCGATCGATCTCGGCGATGGCTCGATCGGTCAAAGCCTGGATGGCCTCCTGGCCACGACGTGCCTGGTCCGCCGGTAGCGTCTTGTCCTTTTCCCCCGCCTTGATCGATGCCAGGGCATCGCGCCGGATATTGCGCACCGCCACCCGGCCCCGTTCGGCCGCAGCACGGATCATCTTGGCAAGCTCGGTGCGGCGTTCCTCGGTCAACGGCGGGATGGTCACCCGAATGGATTCACCCAGACCGGTGGGGGTAAGGCCGATATTGGCGGCCATGATGGCCTTCTCGATGGCCCCATTCAGCGCACGGTCCCAGGGTGTGATGGTGAGTGTCCGGGCATCGCTGGATGCGATCGTGGCCAGTGACTTGAGGGGCATCTCGGCACCCTGATAAGACACATTGATCTGTTCCAGCAGGGCAGGGCTCGCCCTGTTGCCGCGCAGATGGGCGAGCTCATCCTGAAAGGCAGCCACAGCCTTGCGCATGCGTTCGGCGGCATCCTTTTTTATGCCCTCCATGTCTCCTCTCCCGTGGCACAGACCACCGCAGTACCGATGGTACGATCATTTTCCATGATGATACGGCGCAAGGCCCCCTGGCGGCGCACATCGTAGACCCGCAGGGGCAGGTTGTGGTCGCGGCACATGACGATGGCTGTCTGGTCCATGACAGCAAGGTTGCGGCTCAGCACCTCGTCAAAGGTCAGACATTCATACCGGACCGCCTGGTGATCGGTCATGGGATCCGCGGAATACACCCCATCCACCTTGGTGCCCTTGAGCAGCACCTGGGCGTTGATCTCGATGGCCCGCAGACTGGCTGCGGTATCGGTGGTAAAAAAAGGATTACCCGTCCCTGCGGCGAGCACCACCACACGACCCTTTTCCAGGTGGCGCTCGGCGCGCCTGCGGATATAGTCCTCACACACCTGATTGATGCGCAGGGCCGACATGACCCGCACCACCACGCCAAGGCGTTCGATGGCATCCTGCAAGGCCAGGGCATTCAGAACGGTGGCCAGCATGCCCATCTGGTCGGCCGTCACCCGATCCATGCCCTGCCTGGCCAGGCCAGCACCGCGAAACAGATTACCCCCGCCGATGACGATGGCCAACTGGCACCCGGCCTGGCTCACCTCGGCTACCTCGGCAGCGAGCTGGCCAATCACCTCTGGGTCGATGCCATAATCGTAGTCACCCAGCAGCGCCTCTCCGCTGAGTTTCAGCAAAACCCGATGATACGCCAGCGCGCCAGCTTCACCCCGGGATGTCTCCCCAACGGCGGCCATGGACAACCCCTCTCTCCTCAGGACAACTCAGACCGCCTGTTCCTCTTCCTCGGCCACCTCGAACCTGGCATAGGCCAGCACCCTGGCACCCCGGGACTTGAGCAACGTGCCCACAGTCTGCTCGGGTTGCTTCACGAAAGGCTGACCAAGCAATGTCACTTCCTCCACGGCCTTGCGCAATCTGCCCTCGATCATCTTGGCCACAATGGCCTCGGGCTTGCCACTGGTGGCCGCCTGGGCCTGGAAGACATCCTTTTCCCTCTGCAAGAAGGAGGCTGGCACCTGATCGGCATCCAGCCACCGGGGCCGGGAGGCGGCAATGTGCATGGCCACGTCCCGGGCCAGGGCCATGTCGCCGCCTTGCATATCCACCAGCACGCCGATGCGGCGGCCATGCTGATAGCTTCCCAGCACATCGCCCTGGCGTTGCATGAAGACCACACGGCGCACCACCACGTTCTCGCCCACCTTGCCCACCAGGTCGTGACGGGCCTCCTCGGGCGTTTTGCCCTCGATGGCAAGGCCGAGAAAATGCTCCAGATCCCGTGGCTGATGCTGCAAGACGGCCTGCGCCAGCCATTGGGTGTACTGCTGAAAATCGTCACACTGAGCCACAAAATCGGTCTCGCAATCCACCTCCACCATGGCCGCAGCACCAGCCTGCTCATCCAGGACCAGGGCAACACGGCCCTCCCTGGCAGCATGTCCGGCGCGCTTCTCGGCCTTGAGCACACCCCGCTTGCGCATCAACAAGACGGCGGCTTCCATATCTCCCTGAGTCTCCTCCAGGGCCTTCTTGCACTCCATCATGCCAGCACCGGTGCGCTCCCGCAGTGTCTTCACCATACCTGCCTGAATCGCCATGACAGTCTCCATAGCTAAAAAGCGGTTGAACAAGGCAAAAGCATCCCTCTCGCAAGGGGTGCTGCCCTCCTGATGGCCCTCAACTCCCCCCGCGGACCATCTCCTCCTCCAGGAGCTCATCAGGGGCAACAGAGCGGCCCGACGCCTCGCGACCCTCCAGAATGGCATCGGCCATCACCTGACAATAGAGCTCCACGGCCAGCCGGGCATCATCATTACCGGGAATGACATGATCGATTCCTTCGGGCGAGCTGTTGGTATCCACCACGCCTACCACCGGAATCCGCATCCGGTTGGCCTCCGAGACGGCGATGTGCTCGTGCCCGACATCCACCACGAACAGAGCGTCGGGCAGGGTCTCCATGAGGCGAAAGCCGCCGAGACTGCGCTCGAGACGCTGGCGCTGCCGATCCAGGGTCAGGCGCTCCTTTTTGGTGAGTCCTTCCGTCCTTTCCTGCAGCAGCCTTTCCAGTTCCAGCAAGCGGCTGATGGAGCGGCGCACGGTGGCAAAGTTGGTCAGCGTGCCGCCCAGCCAGCGCTGGACCACATACGGCATTTCGCAGCGTTCGGCTTCCTGACGCACCACCTCGCGCAGGTTGCGTTTGGTGCCCACAAAGAGGATCTGCCCGCCTGTGGACGCCACGTCCTTGGCAAACTTGGCCGCCTGGCGCAGAGCGGGCAAGGTATGCTCCAGATTGATGATATGAATCCGATTACGTGACCCATAAATATATTGGGACATCTTGGGATGCCACAGTCGGGTCTGATGCCCAAAGTGGACACCTGCTTCCAGCAGGTTACGCATTGATATGTTCATGAGTGCCGCCTCGAAATTCTCATAAGGACCAGTTGTTGGGAAAGGGCCAGTTGTATGGGAAAGGGTATTTTTTATACCATACATGGTATGGCTCTCGCAATCAAAACCCATGTCCATCCCCATCAAGACACCTGAGGAGCAGGCGCACATGCGCGTTGCCGGCCGCCTGGCAGCCGAGGTGCTGGAGATGATCGCCGCGCATGTCCGGCCTGGCGTCACCACAGGCGAACTCGATGCGCTGTGTCACCGCCACATCGTCGAGGTCCAACAGGCCATCCCAGCTCCCTTGCATTATCGCGGCTTTCCCAAATCCATCTGCACCTCTGTCAACCATGTGGTCTGCCATGGCATTCCGGGCGCAACGCCCCTGCGCTCCGGGGACATCGTCAACATTGACATCACCGTCATCAAGGACGGCTTTCATGGCGACACCAGCGCCATGTTCCTGGTAGGGCAGCCCAGCCAACTCGCCAAACGCTTAAGCCAGGTCACCAGAGAGGCGTTATATGTGGGGATCGCCATGGTGCACCCCGGTGTGCGGCTCGGCGACATCGGGCATGCCATCCAGACCTATGCCGAGGAGCGGGGTTATACCGTGGTCCAGGAGTACTGCGGCCATGGCATCGGGCGCGCCTTTCACGAGGAACCCCAGGTCCTGCATTATGGCTTGCCGGGAACGGGGGCCGTGCTGATGCCAGGCATGTGCATCACCATAGAACCCATGCTCAATGCTGGCAAGCGCCATGTCAAGCTGCTCGCCGATGGTTGGACGGTGGTCACCAAGGACCGCTCCTTGTCGGCGCAGTGGGAGCATACCATCCTGGTCACCGAGACCGGGGCGGACATCCTCACCCTGCGCACGGGCGAGACACCACCATGAGCCATGGCGCATGAGCCTGCCGACGTCTTCGTCCCCCGCCCAGACCAAAAGACCGCACCCCAGTGGTGGAGACGGGAAAACCCAAAGCGCGCTGCGCCATGAAGACCAGTTGCTGCGCCAGGCCTTTCTGGAAGGGCAACCAGCCATGGCACTCATGGCGCAAAGACGTCGCCTCCTGGATCGAGCCCTGCGTCAGGCGTTCAGGGAATTTTTTTTCAAGCCCCTCCCACAGCTGGCCCTGTTTGCATTGGGCGGCTATGGCAGGCAGGAGCTGCATCCCTGCTCCGACGTGGATGTCATGGTGCTGATCCCGGAAAGAGCCGGCGGGGCCCTGCGCCAGCGGGTGGCTGCCTTCGTGCGTTGCCTTTGGGATCTGGGCATCCAGATCTCCCCATGCGTACGTTCCGTTGCGGATTGCAGTCAGCTTGCTGTCCAGGACATCACCGTCTTCACCTCGCTGAGCGAGGCGCGGCTGTTGATTGGTCCGCACGCCGCAGGCGAGACATTGCGACAGGCCCTCGCCCCGGAACACATGTGGGATTCCTCGACCTTTTTCGACGCCAAGGTCCAAGAACAGCAACAACGCCATGCCCGTTTTCAGGATACCGCCTATCAGCTGGAGCCAAACGTCAAGGAAGGGCCAGGGGGCCTCAGGGATCTGCACACCATCTTCTGGGTGCTGCGTCGCCATGCCGGGAGGGTGCGGCTGAGCGACCTGGTCCAAGCCGGCTATCTCACCGCCGCCGAGCGCACCTCCCTATTGACGGCCAGGCATTTCCTGTTTCGCGTGCGCTATGCGCTCCATGTCCTGGCGGGACGTCGCGAGGATCGCCTGCTGTTCCACTACCAGCTCCAGGTGGCCAAGCTCTTCGGGTACCGCGGGGACAACAACAGGGCCGTGGAGCGCTTCATGCAGCGCTACTATCAAGCCGCCCGGGAGGTGGAGCGCCTCAATCAGTTGCTGTTGCAGCATTTCGAGGAAAGCGTATTGCATCGCCACGAGGGCAGGGCCATCATCCTGCCCGGGGGCCATTTCGCAGCGCGAGCCGGGTTTCTGGAAGCCCATGCCTCCGATCTGTTCACAAGCCAACCCCTGACTTGTCTCGAGGCGTTCTGGTGGCTTGCAGTCTGCCCCTGGCTGCGGGGGATGCGTGCTGTCACCCTGCGCCAGCTGCACAGCGCAGCCCCCGTGGTGCGGGCCTTGCGCCATGATCCCGAGGCCCATCGCCTGTTTCTTGGCATCCTGCGCCAGAGCATCCATGGCGCCACCACGCTGATGGAGATGAACCGCTATGGCGTCCTGGGCCATTACATACCGGCCTTTCGGCGGGTGACGGCCCACATGCAGTTTGATTTATTTCATACATATACAGTCGATCAGCACGCCCTGTTCATGGTTGGGGAGCTGGCGCGGATCCGCAAGGGGTATGACCACAATCGATTGTGTACCAGGTTGATGCAACGCATCCCCAAACCAGAACTGCTGGCGATAGCTGCCCTGTTTCACGATCTGGCCAAGGGCAGGGGCGGCGATCACTCCAGACTGGGGGCTGCCCTGGTACGCCGCTTTGCCAAGGCACATGGCCTGAGCAGTGATCAGCGTGAGTTGGTGGCCTTTCTGGTGGCGAACCATCTTCTGCTGTCTCTGACCGCACAGCGCCGCGACATCTCCGATCCCCAGGTCATCACCGAACTGACGCGACAGGTGGGTGATCCCGGGCGACTGGATCATCTTTTTCTGCTCACGGTAGCCGACATGCGGGCCACCAACCCCCTCCTGCTGACAGCCTGGAAGATGAGCCTGCTGATCAGGCTGTACGAACGCGCCCAGGAGGCCTTCACCAGCCCCTCGCCGCAGCTGGTATCCCAGCGCCTGGAACGGCGCGCCAAGCGTCAGGCACTGCGCCTGCTCAAGCAGCGCCAGGTGCCCCTGTGCGCCATCGCCCAACTCTGGCAGCGCCTGAATCCAGACTATTTCCGCCAGCACGACGGTCATGACATCGCCGCAGAGACCATGGCCATGCTGAAAGCGCCGCCGGGGGAAGCCGTGGTGGCGCTGTATACGGATCAGCGCCGCTCGGCCACAGTCGTCTTCGTGGCCAGCCCCCCCCGGGACGACCTGTTCGTGCTGATCAGCGCGCTGATTCGCCAGATGGGCTTTGCCGTGGAGGCAGCCGATCTCTTACCGCGCCGCGATCAATGGATCACGGCCTCATGGACCATCCTCGAGGAAGACGGGCAGCGCATCACCTCCGCCTATCGTCTCCGTCAGCTGCAGCAAACCCTCACCCAGGCCCTCACCCAACCGACCCAGTTGCGGCTGGATGTCAACAGGACCCAATCGAGCCGCTTCCGTGCCTTTACCACCCCTATCCAGGCCATCGTCACCACCACGCCCGGGGCAGGGTATACCCAGATCGAACTGGTGGCACCCGACCGTCCCGGCTTGCTCTCCCAATTTGGCCAGCTGCTGGGTGAGCTCAAGCTGCGCCTGCGCAGTGCGCGGGTCGCCACCATCGGGGAGCGTGCCGAGGACGTGTTCCTGGTCACAGACCTCCAGAATCTGCCCATCACCGATCCGGCCCAATTGGATACCATTGCCCAAGTGATCGAACAACATCTGGGAGCTGCGTGCCCATGAACGACCGATACCCAGAGCTGGCACACCACATCGCCGTCGCCTGCGCCGCAGGACCCGACGAGCTGCGGCACGACACCACCATGCGCGAGCACGTGCTTGCCGCCCTGGAGCTGCTGGAGACCGGGCAGATCCGTGCTGCCGAACCTGACGGGCAAGGCGGCTACCTGGTGCACACCTGGGTCAAACAGGCCATCCTGCTGTGTTTCCGGCTCTTCGAGCAGACCTGCATGGCCACGCCACTGACCAATTTCTTCGACCGCATCCCGCTGCGCCACCAGGGCTGGTCCGAGACCGAGTTTCGTGCCGCAGGCTATCGCGCCGTTCCCGGAGCCCTGGTACGCCGCGGTGCCCACGTGGCCAGGGATGTGGTGCTGATGCCCTCGTTCATCAACATCGGTGCTCATGTGGGGCAGGGCACCATGGTGGATACCTGGGCCACCATCGGCTCATGCGCCCAGGTCGGCGCGCGCTGCCACATCTCCGGCGGGGCAGGTATCGGTGGGGTGCTGGAGCCCCTGCAGGCACAACCCACCATCATCGAGGATGACTGCTTCATCGGGGCGCGCAGCGAGATTGCAGAAGGCGTGCGAGTCGGACAGGGGTCGGTCATCGCCATGGGCGTGTTCCTGGGACAGAGCACCAAACTCTTCCATCGGCAGCACAACAAGCTTTTGCCCCCGGGACTCGTGCCCCCCTATTCGGTGGTGGTCCCAGGAACGCTGCCGGCAGCCGATGGCAGCCACAGCCTGGCCTGTGCTGTGATCGTCAAGCAGGTGGATGCCCAGACCCGGGGCAAGACAGCGCTCAACGACCTGCTGCGCGATGCCGGAACATGACCATGCCCTCAGCAGCCCACAATGAGGTGGTGTCGTTGGCCATGATGCTCATGGAGCGGCCTTCGGTGACACCAGACGACGCTGGTTGTCAGGAACTCGTTGCCGAACATCTCGCCGGAGCAGGCTGCAGGATCAGGCACCTGCCCTTTGGCCATGTGAGCAATCTGTTCGCCTGGCACGGCCAGGGAGCACCGGTGCTTTGTCTTGCGGGACATACCGATGTGGTGCCGCCAGGCCCGCTCAACCGCTGGCGCACGGACCCCTTCACGCCCACCTTCCGCGACGGCAGGCTGTACGGTCGCGGTGCGGCCGACATGAAAGGCGCCGTGGCAGCCATGGTGGTGGCCATGAAACGGTTCGTCCATGCCTATCCCCAGCACCGCGGCACCCTGACGCTCCTGCTCACCAGCGACGAGGAAGGCCCGGCCACCGAGGGGACGGCCATGGCGCTGCGCGCCTTGCGCGATGAAGGCTGGGTGATGGATTTCGCCCTGGTGGGCGAGCCTTCTTCAGAGGATCGCCTGGGCGATGTCATCAAGGTGGGGCGCCGGGGCTCGTTGAGCGCAGCCTGCACCATCTTCGGCAAACAGGGCCATGTGGCCTATCCCAAAAAGGCTGACAACCCCATCCATCTGGCCCTGCCCGCCTTGCAGGCCCTGGCGGGCCATGATTTTGCCGATGGCAACGCGCTCTTTGCCCCCACCTCCTTGCAGCTTACCAACATCCATGCCGGCGTGGGCGCCGACAATGTCATTCCGCCGGAACTGGTGGTCCGACTCAACTGCCGTTACCCACCCCCCACCACGGCCCAGCAGTTACAACAACTGATCGCTGCTCTTCTGGAGCAACATCATCTCAGCCACGCACTGCAGTGGACGGAGGGCGCCCATCCCTTTCTCAGCGTCCAGGGGCGCTTGCTTCAGGCGCTCTCTGGCGCTGCCAGTGCTGTCACCGGCATCGAACCACATCTTTCCACGGCGGGAGGCACCTCCGACGGGCGTTTTTTCCATGCCCACAGCGTCGAGGTGGCGGAGCTTGGGCCGCGCAACGAGAGCAGTCATCAGATTGATGAATGGGTCATTCCAGAAGAACTGGGGCTTTTGGCGGCCATTTATCAGGATACCTGTTGCCGCCTATTGACTGCTTGACGGGGCAGGCGCGTCGCTCAACAAGATCACGTCCATGCGAAAGACGTTGCCACCGCAGGCCTTTGCGCGGTACATGGAATGGTCAGCCTTGATGAGCAGCTCGTCGGCGCTGTCCCCGTGATCCGGAAAAATGCTGACGCCGATGGAAAGCCCGATATGTACGGTATTATGGCCATCGCCAATGACATAGCTTCCGCTCGCATGATCGATGATCTTGGAACAGCAAGCATCCACCGCCGGCCAGACATCTGCGCTGCCAGAAAGCCCCTCGACGATGAAAACAAACTCATCCCCGGCAAGCCGCGCCACGGTGTCCGTCTCGCGCACCGCTTCCCTCATGCGTCTTGCCACCTGGCGCAGCAGGTCATCGCCAGCGTGGTGGCCAAGGGTATCGTTGACCTGTTTGAACTTGTCGAGATCGCAGAACAGCACTGCCAGGCGCGAACCCATGCGCCGGGCCCGGCCGATAGCCTGCTCCAAGCGGTCATAGAACAGGCTGCGGTTGGGCAACCCCGTCAGGGCATCATGGGTGGCAGCCTGTTCCAGCTTGAGCTGACCCTCGATATCCGCCGTCTTGTCCCGAATGACACATTGAAAACCCACCACCTCATTGTTTTCCTTGTTCAAGATGGCCCTGACGACGATTTCGGCGGGAAAGGTGGCAGCTGCGTTGGCCCGATACAGCTGGATGTCCGCCAATCTCAGCACCAAGGCCCCATCCTGCTGCGGTTCGCCGATATGTCGCAGTTCGCCGAGTTTCTGATCCAGCGCATCATAGCTCTGTTCACTGGCGACATCGAACAGACTGAGCCCGCCTTGATCTTCCGTATTGCCGTTTCCACTGGACAAGGCCCGCCTTGCGGCCTTGTTCATGTAGCTGATGGGCCAGCGCTGCACGGGATCATTGCGCAACTCCAGGACCATCATTTCAGGTAGCATGTCGGCCATTTCCTTGAAGCGCGCGCGCTGCCGATACATCTCGATGCCGTGCCATGTGCGCTGATAGACCAGCATGGCTGATAACAGAGATGCCAAGAAAGCACAGGACAGGATCACGATAGGCAGCAACCAGGAGTCGGACCGGGAGGACGCCAGCTGCACCACAAAATGGCGGCCAGCCACGAATATGGGGGCATCGGAAAAATCTGCATTCTTTTCATCTGTAGTATTTCTGTATATAATATTACCGCTGGCCTGATCCAGCACCCGAACCACATAGGAATGCAAAAAACCCGGATTGAGCAAACTTTGAAACAGCACATCCAGACGGAGCACGGGGCTCAGATAGCCCACAAAACGACCCTGACTGGAAACCGGGATATAGGCCGTCAGCAGGACGGACCCCTGGTCGCCCTGCAACGGCGGCGAGATGACGGTCTTCTTTTCCAGGAAAGAGCGCATCATCAATTCATGCTGCATGGGTTGATCGAACAGGGGCAGTCCGCCCAGGAAGAAATTGCCCTCGGGCATCATCCAACGGACAGTCATCTCCGGGGTCAGGAAGGCAATGGCCGCAATGGAGCTGAAGCTATGCTGCACATGAGAGACCGTTTCGCGGAAACGTTCCTGGTCGATGGCCTCTCCGTCTTGCAGACGGCTTTTCACCATGGTGGCCAGCGCCAGATGGATCTCCACCTCGCGACCAAAACGATAGGCCACCTGCTCTGCCAACAATCTGATTGTCTCGCTTTCATGACCGCGACGCTCATGGCGCACGCCCAGCCACGCCACCACAAACAAGACAAAAAGACCAAAAAAGGTCATGGCGGCGCGTTGCTGGGCCCTCCCCCCCAGGGACATGCCAGTGGTCACGGCGCAATGCGTCTGATCATCTTTATTCTCTTTGAGTCCGTTTTTCTCGTTTTTTATCTCGTTATTTCCCGTGATTTCATTGCTTTTGCATCATGCAGCTTGCTTGCATCTTGCCTTCCTTGTGGCCAGCATGCACAATGACCGGCAGCATGAGCAAGCCGCCTGAATGAAACCAGCCTTGGGTAAGGCAATGCAAAAAAGAAACCACTGCTTTGGCTTTCCTCCATACCCAACAAGCAAGCGGTGCTTCTTCAGGTTTATAGCAAAGCGGCAGCCCTGTTGACAAGCAATGGTCACGCGGCTTTTTCCCGGCAGCCAACCTCGAGACAGCTGTTGGCGCCTGAGGGGGCCTTATCGTGGTCATTATAATAGCCTGAACAACGCGCCCAGGGGGCATATCCGTTGACTCTGCAACAACTACGCTACATCGTCGAGGTGGTAGCCTGTGACCTCAACATCAGCAGGGCGGCCATCATGCTGGGCACCTCCCAGCCAGGCATCAGCAAGCAGATTCGCGCGCTTGAAGAAGAACTGGGGGTGCTCATCTTCCAGCGCCAGGGCAAGCATCTCACCCGGCTGACCGCAGCTGGGGACACCATCGTGCAATTGGCAGAAGAGCTGTTGCGGGAAGCGGCCAACATCCGAGCCATCGCCGAGGAACACCGTGATGAGAGCAGCGGCGAACTGCTCCTGGGCACCACCCACAACCAGGCTCGTTATGTGCTGCCTGCCACCGTCTCCTCCTTCCGGCAGCGCTATCCCCATGTGAATGTCCACCTGCACCAGGGCACCCCACCCCAGGTGGCAGACTGGGCGGCCAGGGGTCAGGTGGATTTTGCCATCGCCACAGAATCCATGGGGTTATACGAAAACCTGATCATTCTGCCGTGCTACCGCTGGGATCATGGCATCATCGTACCACGGGATCACCCGCTGGCCCAGCAGGGCTCATCCCTCACGCTGGAGATCGTCGCCAGCTATCCGCTCATCACCTACGTACATGGCTTCACGGGGCGGTTTCATCTCGATGAGGCCTTTGCCCGGCACGGCCTGCACCCCCAGGTGGTCTTGAGCGCCGTGGATGCCGATGTGATCAAGACCTACGTGCGCCTCGGCCTGGGCGTGGGCATCATCGCCCACATGGCCTATCTTGCCGATGAGGACACAGATCTCGCCTACCTCGAGGCAGACCATCTGTTCGCCGAGAACATCACCTACATCGGCTTTGCAGCCCGGCGCCAGTTGCGCGGTTTCATGTATGACTTCATGGAATTGTTCGCTCCCCATCTGCAGCGCGCGGTGGTCGAGCGCTTGCAGCATACCGCCCACCCTCTGGAACGCGCCCAGTTGTTCCATGACCTGGCCGCCCATCTCCCGCAGCATGCCCAGGGGGTCGATGGGCCTCTCCCCCCCACTCGCAAGACAAGCGGCGAGAGCAACATCTAGGTACGCAAGACCCTCTTGATGTTGCGTGTGGCCTGCCGGATGCGCTCGGTGTTTTCCACCAGGGCAAAACGCACGTAGCCCTCGCCGCGTTCCCCAAAGCCGATGCCCGGGGAGACGGCCACATGGGCCTGGTCCACCAGCAGCTTGGCAAAGGCAAGCGAACCCATTTCCCGGCAGGACTCAGGAATACGCGCCCAGGCGAACATGGTGGCCCTGGGGGGAGGGACGTCCCAACCGGCCCGACCCAGCCCCTCGATCAGCACATCGCGCCGCAACCGGTAACGCTCACGATTCTCCGCCACGCAACCCTGGGGGCCTTCCAGGGCGGCGATGGCCGCCACCTGGATGGGCGTGAAGGTGCCATAGTCCAGATAGGACTTAAGACGCCCCAGGGCATGCACAAGCTCGGCATTCCCACAGAGAAACCCCACCCGGAAACCGGCCATGTTGTAGCTCTTGCTGAGGCTGAACGATTCCACGGCCCAGTCCTTGGCGCCTGGCACCTGCAGGATGGAAGGGGCCACATAGCCGTCGAAGCACAGATCGGCATAGGCGAGATCATGGATCACCCACAGATCCAGGCGCTGTGCTGCCTCGATCACCCCATGAAAAAAATCCACCGTCACACATTGGGTGGTGGGGTTGCTGGGAAAATTGAGCACCAGCACCTTGGGTCTGGGCAGGGTGTTGTGCACCGCCTCTTGGAGATTGCCGAAAAACTGGTCCTCGTCGCCATCATCCGGCATGGCCAAGCGGCGGATGTCGGCACCGGCAATCACGAAACCATAGGGGTGCACGGGGTAGCTGGGGTCCGGAACCAACACCACGTCGCCAGGCTCGGTCAGCGCCATGGCCAGATGCGCCAGCCCCTCCTTGGAGCCCATGGTGACAATGGCTTCATGATCCGGGTCCAGGACCACCCCAAAGCGCTCCCCATACCAGTTGCAGATGGCACGACGTAAGCGGGGAATGCCCCGGGACTGGGAATAGCCATGGGTGCCGCTGCGACCCGCCACCTCCTGCAGCTTGGCCACCACATGGGCGGGGGCTGCCTCGTCGGGATTGCCCATCCCCAGGTCAATGATGTCCTCACCCCGGGCCCGGGCCGCGCGGCGCCACTCATTGACCGTTCCCAGGACATAGGGTGGTAGCCGTTCGATGCGTCCAAAACGATGCTGCGGCATGCTCTCCTCGTGTTGCTCGGCTTGCTGCTGCTTAGGAAGCGGCCGGGGGGGTGTGTTGCCTGACTGGCTGGTCGAGGGCGGCCAGGAATGGCAGGCGGCGTATCCTGCGGCCGGTGGCCGCGAAATACCCATTGGCCAGCGCCGGGGCCACAGGAGGCAACGCCGGCTCTCCCACGCCCCCCACCTCGCGCATGACCTGGGTGAGATGCACCTCGATGGGTGGCACCTCATCGCAGCGCAGCAGATCGTACTGATGGAGGTTGACGCTTTGCACCCCCCCCTCGGCAAAATGGACCGCCTCTTTCATGGCGGCAGAAAGCCCCATGACCACCGCACCTTCCACCTGGGCCGCCACCAGGTCGTGATTGACCACGGGGCCACAATCCAGTACCGCCACCACACGCGCCACCTTCGGCCGGCCATCCTGAACCGTCACATCCGCCACCATGGCGCAATTGCTGCCGAAGCTGTAATGATAGGCGACCCCCTGGCGTCGGCCACCACCAGCTGGCTTGGGTCTGTAAGCGGCATGCTCACCCGCCAGGCGCAGCACGTTCAGCGCCGCCTCGTTGCCCTGCAGCAGGCTCAGGCGGTAGGCCAGGGGATCGGCCTGTGCCAGATAGGCCAGTTCATCCACGAAAGACTCCACCACAAAGGCGTTGTGGCTGGCCCCCACGGAGCGCCACGGCCATACCGGGATAGGCAGCGTCACAGGCGACCAGCGCACCTCCAGGGCCTTGACGGCATAAGGCAGGTCCGCCACGCCGGCCACAGCGGCCCGATCCACCCCCGGTTTTTGCCCACCGGGACCAGCCAGGGGCTGGGTGGCCACATGATGCGACCAGGCCAGGATGGCGCCGTCTTCCCCCACGGCGCCGCGCAGGAGGCTATGGCAGCCGGGGCGGAACATGCCGGCCTGGAAGTCGTGTTCACGCCGATGCACCAGCTGCACCGGGCCATCGATCGCCTTGGCGATGGCCACCGCCTCGGCCACCATGTCGGTGGCAAGGCGTCGACCAAAACCGCCACCAAGATAGGTGGTCTGTATATCGATGCGCGCCGGCGGCAGCCCCGAGACCCGGGCGGCCGTGGCCAGAGCCTCGGTCTGGTTCTGGGTGCCCACATGGATCTGGCAGCGATCCTTGTGCCAGAGCACGGTACAGTTCATGGGCTCCATGGTCACATGGGCAAGATAGGGCAGCTCATAGAAAGCCTCGATGGTTTTCGCCCCCGCAAGACCCATTTCCACCTCGCCCCGGTGCACGGCCAGCAACCCTTGTTGCTGCAGGGCCGCGGCAAAGGATTCGGTCACGATCCGGTCATCCAGCCTGGCGCCACCTTGCCAGTCCACACCCAGCGCCTCAGCCCCCTGCAGCGCCTGGTAGGTGGTATCGGCCACCACGGCCACAGCCCCTTCCAGGGGAACCACATGGCGCACCCCGGCCATGGCCCGGGCGGCGGCCTCATCGATGCGACCGGGGCGGGCGCCAAAGGCGGGCGGCCAGGCCAACACAGCCACCGGCACATCCCGAGGTCTTGCATCCAGGCCAAAACAGGCGCGGCCCTGGACCTTGTCCGGCACATCGACCCGGGGCACCGGGCGGCCCAGCAGCGTGTGCTGGTCGGCGGAACGCAGGCGCAGCTGGGAGCGCTCCGGCCATGGCATCCTTTTGGCTAAGGCGATAAACCGGCCAAAAGGCGCACTGTGCCCGTTGCCGGTTGCCAACAGGCCGCCATCCATGCGCACCGTACCAGGCTCCACCCCCCAGGTCACAGCTGCCGCCTGGATCAACAGCTCCCGGGCCGTGGCCGCGGCTTCCTGCAATGGGCGCCACATATGGCGGATGCTGGTAGAGCCCCCAGTCACCATGCGGCCTCCCACCGGGTCCACATAACGCTCCTCGGCCCTGGCCTGGACAAGGCGCATGGCCTCCCAGGCCACCCCCAATTCATCGGCGACGATCTGCGCAAGGCCGGTCATCACGCCCTGGCCCATCTCGCTCTTGTTGAGAAAAAGACGCACGAGACCGTCTGCCTGGAGCTCCAGGAAGACCCCGCATTCGAGGTTGTCCTCCAGCAGCGCTGCCCGGAGAGGCAGCGCCCCGGTCATGGAAACCGCCATCACCAGCCCACTGCCCAGAAAGGCGCGTCGCTCCATCAGGATACCTGCCCGCTGGCCACCTGGATGGCCCGGACGATGCGGTTGTAGGTACCACAGCGGCACAGCACGCCACGCATGGCGGAACGAATCTCGCTTTCTGTGGGCTTGGAAGTCTGTTGCAGCAAGGCGGCAGCCTGCATGATCTGGCCCGATTGGCAATAACCACATTGTGGTACCTGCTCGCTGATCCAGGCCCGCTTGACGGGATGATCGGCGGCGAGCCCCTCGATGGTGGTCACCGCCTCGCGCACCTCGCCCACTGGCAGGAGACACGAACGCAGCGCCTGGCCGCCCACCATGACGGTGCAGACCCCGCACTGGCCGATGCCACAGCCATATTTGGTCCCCCGCAACAGCAGGAGATCGCGCAATACCCACAGCAGCGGCACATCATCGCCCACCTCGACAACATAGGTGGACCCATTGATCGACAAGGAACGATGTGGCATGGCAACCATTGGCAATGAGGGCGACTCTTTGGCTCGATCAGCTCGATCCACTGACCCGTTGTTATTGTATAGCCTGATCCTTCAGGGACTCAATGCACACAACCGATCAAGCGCTACCGCCTGGGGGAAGCTGGCGCAAAAACCTTTCCCGGGGCTCACCTTGATGGAGTTATATCATCCATGATAGCATGAGCCGGACTGCAGCCGAGATCTTTCAATAGCCCAACCCCTGGGGGAGATGGAAGCATTGCGTCAGGCCGCTGGACTGATCGGGAAAAGGAAAATAGGGAAAGGTATGTCGCTCAAGCTGTCCGCCTCCTTGGGAATCCTCGGTGTGGCCGCCTGCACCGTGGCATCAGCACAAGGCCGCAATGGTTATACCATATTGAGCCCTTTACCCCAACAAGCGCAGGACCCCAGCTATGGCAGCGACATCATCGGCTATGACCGGCAACGCCATCGCCTGATCTTCTGGCGCGAGCTGATCAATGGGGCATGGGTGCCCCTGTTACGCGCAGAACCCGTCCGTACCCCAGACGCCCCCCCGCCTGGGGCCGTGAGCGGTGATCCGGTACGCACCGGGTTCTTGAATCCGCCCTTCATCTGTGGCTCGCGGCTCACCGTCATTCAGGATTATCGCGAGTACCACAATGTCCGCTTGCACGCCATGGGCGACAATACGGCGAGCAACCAGTTCTGTGCGGACCTCAACGAGCCGCGCACCTTTGTCCTCGACCAACAGCGCTCTCCAACCCAGGTCTACTATGACCCGAATGACCCGGAACCAAGCCCGAATCAATTTTTCGATGACAAACGCGCCTTTACCATTCTGTATCGGGAGAGCACCTACACCTATTTCAGGATGGATATTCCGGCCCTGGGGGCACAGCCCTGAAAGGGCCCATAGCGGCTGCCGTTCCGGATGGCCGCTGCATGCACCCTCACTTGACCCCCACTTGACCCAAAGGAATCCTCTCACCCATGAAATGTGCCATCGAGCCGGACAGCCCAAATACCATCAGTGGCGCGTGGCCCGCCTGGGCTGAGTTGCTGCTTGAAAAAAAAGAGCAGGTGGAAGCCTGGCTCGATGCGCAGCTGGCGCGCTGCGATCCATTGCCCTATGTCTCTGTGGACATCCGCAACGCCGGCTTCAAGATGGCAGCCGTGGACACCAACTGCTTTCCCGCCGGGTTCAACAACCTGTCCCCCAGCGCCCACCAGCAGGCCAGCGCGGCGCTGCGGCGCTATCTGTCGGGTCGCGTTGCCCAGGATCAGGTCATTGCCCTCCTGGCCGAGAGCCACAGTCGCAACCTGTTCTATTATGAAAGCCTTGCCGTGCTGCGCCATCTGATTGCCGAGGCTGGTTTCACCATACGCCTGGCAACACTCATGGAAACCGATGCCCAGGACATCATGGAGGTGGGGCTGTCCGCTGGGCGCACCCTGACCCTGGAGTGCTTGCGCCGGCAGGGTGAGATGCTCTATGTGGGACAGCAACCCGTCGCCCTGCTCTGGCTCAACAACGATCTTTCCGCGGGCGTACCTGAGATCATCCAGCACGCCGCCGTGCCGGTGGTACCCCCTGTGGCCATGGGCTGGCAGCAGCGCTCCAAGTGGCGCCATTTCTCGCTGTACAGCCAAACGGTGCGGGATTTCGCAACGGCATTGGGCCAGGACCCCTGGCAGCTGGAAGCCAGCTGCGGCCGCTGCCAGGATGTGGACCTGCGCCACGGTCTGGGCATTGCCTGTCTCAAGGACCGTGCCCGGGAGATTCTGGCAGAGACCAGCGAGCAGTACGTCACGCGACACATTGCCACACGTCCTTTCGTGGTGGCCAAGGCGGATCAGGGCACTTATGGCCTGGCGGTGATGGTCATCAAGGATCCCGGGGAACTGGATCACCTGAACCGGCGCCAGCGCCAGCGCATGGCCCGTGGTAAGGAAGGCGTTACCGTAAGCCGCGTCTTTCTCCAGGAAGGGGTACCCACCACCGATTACCGACAGGCAGACCATGCCCCGGCAGAACCAGTCGTCTACTTGATCGGTGGGCAGGTCGTGGGTTCGTTCTATCGTATCCACCCGGGACGGGGCGACAGCGACAGCCTCAACGCCCCGGGCATGGAGTTCGTGCCCGTGGAGCACATGGACGAGCGGGACTGGATCCATGGCGTGGTGGCCAGGCTGGCCCATCTGGCAGCTGTGCAGGAGGCGGCATGACGGTACGTCTCGGCGTGGTGATGGATCCCATCGCACACATCCATTTCAAGAAAGACACCACACTGGGCTTGCTTCTGGAAGCCGCACGTCGCGGTTACCAGCTGCAGTACATGGAGCTGGGTGACCTGTATCTGCAAGGCGGCGCGGCCAAGGCCGTGATGCGGCCCCTGACCGTGCGCGATGATCCCCGGGACTGGTTCAGCCTGGGCGAACCCCACGAGGGCCTGCTCTCCCAGTTGCTGGATGTGATCCTGATGCGCAAGGACCCCCCCGTCGACACAGAATATCTCTACAGCACCTATCTCCTGGAGCGCGCCGAGGCCGACGGCTGTCTGGTGCTCAACCGTCCCGAGGCGCTGCGCCGCGTCAGCGAGAAACTCTATACTGCCTGGTTTGCTCATCTGTGCCCCCCCAGCCTGGTGAGTCGTGATGGCAAGCGCCTCCTGGACTTCGCCGCGACACATGGAGTCGCCGTGGTCAAGCCCCTGGGCGAGATGGGGGGGCGCTCGGTCTTCAAGCTGGATCCGGCTGACCCCAATGCCAGGGTCATTCTGGAAACAGCCACCTGCAACGGCAGCCGCTTCGTCCTGGTGCAGCGCTATCTCCCGGAGATTGCAAACGGCGACAAACGGATCCTGGTGATCAACGGCGAGCCCATGCCCCAGTGTCTGGCGCGCCTCGCCGCCCCCGGCGAGTTTCGCGCCAATCTCGCAGCTGGTGGCCGCGGCGAGGTCAGGCCGCTGACCGATCATGATTGGCACATCGCCAGGCAGGTGGGTCCTGTGCTGCGCGAGCTTGGCATCCTCTTTGCCGGGCTCGATGTGATCGGGGAACATCTGACGGAAATCAATGTCACAAGTCCAACGTGTATGCGCGAGATCGAAGCCGCCACTGAGCTTGGCATTGCTGGGAGCTTTTTCCAGGCCATCGAGAACAGGCTGCAACAGCGCATGCCCTGAAAGGCATTTCCGTGATAGAACCCAGGCCACTCACCGGTGGGCCAAACCCTTTCATCCCTTCATCCCTAAAAACCAGCAATGTCAATACGTGCATCATGAGCATCACCCCAGCTGATATCCTGGTATCCAGGGGCAAGGTCACCGCCGCGGACCTGGCCCGGGCCGTGCGCCTGCACCAGGAAGACGGCGGCACCCTGGACGAAATCCTGCTCAGGCTCGGCTTTGTCTCCGATCGCGACCTCGCCGAAGCCCATGCACAGATCGACGGACTACCCCTGCTGCGCAGTGACTCCTTCCCCCAGGAGCCCCTGTTCGAGAACCTGCTTTCTGTGGACTTTCTGACCAGCGCCAAGGCACTGCCCATCTGTGAGGATGACCAAGGCGTGCTGGTGGCCATGGCCAATCCCTCGGATGCCTTCACCGCAGAAGCCATCGCCAGCGCCATAGGGCGCCCGGTACGCAAGGCGGTGGCACCGGCCACAGAGCTGGAAACTGCACTGCAGAGGCTCTACGGCAATGCGTCCAGCTCCATGGCCCAGATTGTCCAGGAGGTGGGCGAGGAGGAGGCTGGTGAGGGAGAAGACATCGCCAGACTGCGTGATCTCGCCAGCGAAGCCCCCGTGATCCGCCTGGTGAGCCTGCTGCTGTCCAGGGCATCCGAGCTGAGAGCCTCCGACATCCACATCGAACCGTTCGAAAAGGTGCTCAAGGTGCGCTACCGCATCGACGGCATCCTGGAAGAGGTGGAGTCACCCCCGCAGCAGCTGGCCGCTGCGGTCATCTCGCGCATCAAGATCATGGCCAACCTCAATATTGCCGAACGCCGCCTGCCCCAGGACGGCCGCATCAAGGTACGCATTGCCGGCAAGGAGATTGACCTGCGCGTCTCCACATTGCCCACGCTGCATGGCGAGAGTGTGGTGCTGCGCCTGCTGGACAAAGGCGGCGTGACGCTGGACTTCGCTGCCCTGGGTTTCTCCGGGCATGACATGGCAATGCTGCTTCCGGCCCTGGAGCAGCCCCACGGCATCGTACTGGTCACAGGACCTACCGGCAGCGGCAAGACCACCACACTCTATACCGCCTTGAGCCACCTCAACACACCGGACAAGAAGATCCTCACCGTGGAAGATCCAGTGGAGTATGTGCTGGATGGTGTCAACCAGATCCAGACCAAGGGCCAGATCGGGCTGACGTTCGCCCGGGTATTGCGCTCCATCCTGCGCCAGGACCCGGACATCATCATGATTGGCGAGATCCGCGACCTGGAAACCGCCCAGACCGCCGTCCAGGCCGCGCTGACCGGGCATCTGGTGCTGTCCACGCTGCATACCAACAATGCCGTGCAGACCCTGACCAGGCTCCTGGACATGGGTGTGGAGGACTACCTGCTCAGCGCCACCATCAACGCCATCATGGCCCAGCGCCTGGTGCGCAGGCTCTGTCCACACTGCGTCCACCATGAGCCGATCCCCCAGGAGCTTTTCCAGCGACTGGACCTCGGACGGTTTGGGGCACAGGATCAGACCCTGCCACGGCCCGGGGGCTGTGCCTTGTGCGGCAACGGCTATCACGGTCGGCTGTGTCTCACCGAGATCGTCCCCATGACAGAAGAGTTGGGGCGGCTCATGCTGCGCCGCGCCGGCACGGCCGAACTCGGCGAGGCCGCCCGCCACGCCGGCATGCGCACCATGTTCGAAGACGGCCTGGAGAAGGTGGCAAGCGGGCTCACCACGCTGGATGAGGTGGTGCGGGTCACCCAGGACAGCTGATGTCGCGTTATCGCTATACCGCACTGGACGACCAGGGACGCACCACCAGGGGCGAACTGGAGGCCGCCGACACCGAGCAGGTATTGCGTTTTTTGCGCACCGCACAGCTGATCCCGGTGCAAATCGCCGAGGCTGCCACCCAGCAGGCATCGAGGCGCAGCAAATGGCTTGGCAAGCGCAGCGACAAGCCGGTGCGCTCAGCCGATCTGGTGGCTTTTTTCCAGGAGCTGGCGCTGTTGCTCCATGCCGGCCTGCCGCTGGATCGGGCCCTGTCAGCCATCGCCTCCCAAAGCCCCCATCCTGGGATCGTCAATCTGATACAACGCATCCGGGACAAGGTCCGGGGCGGCAGTTCGCTCGCCGCTGCCATGGAGGCACAGAACCCTGTCTTTTCCAGGCTGCAGATTGGCCTGGTGCGCGCCGGCGAGAGTGCCGGGGTTCTGGAAGAGGTGCTGGCCCGGTTGGCGGAATACAGCGAACGCAGCCAGGCACTCAAGGAACAAGTGCGCGCAGCGCTGACCTATCCCCTGATCCTGCTTGGCGTCTCCCTGATCTCGGTGTTGGCCCTGCTGACCTATGTGATCCCGCAGTTCCAGGCCATGTTTGCCGATGCCGAGGCGCAATTGCCCCTGGCGACCAGGGTGGTGATCTTTCTTGGCAATGGGCTCAAACAGTATGGCTGGTTGCTGATCCTCATTGGCGCTGGTCTTTTTCTGTTGCTGCGCCGCGCCTACGCCAGACCCAGGAGCCGATTGGTCATGGACGGCTATCTCCTGCAGGTGCCACTGCTCGGCACCTTGTTGCGCCAGATGGAAACGGCCCGCCTGTGCCGCACCTTGGGCACCTTGGTCCGCAATGGCATCACCTTGCTCAATGCCCTCAATATCGCCCAGGAAGGGCTTGGCAACAGGGCCATGGCAGCGGGGCTGAACCCGGCGATCAGCGGCCTCAAAAGTGGCTCGGGGTTGGCAGGGCCTCTTGCCAAGGCACAGATCCTGCCGCCACTGGCCATCCACATGCTGCAGGTGGGCGAGGAGTCCGGCCAGCTGGATACCATGCTCTTCCGGGTGGCCGAGCTCTACGAGCGGGAGACCGACCGGTCCATCAAGCGCATGCTCTCCTTGCTGGAACCGGTCCTGATCCTTGGCCTTGGCGTGCTGATCGGCGGTATCATCATGAGCATCTTGGTGGCCATCGTGAGCATCAATCAGTTGGCCATGTGAACCCCGAGAACAGATCCCCGTCCAAAAGCCCTGGACCGGGGACGATCAACAATCAAGTGATATCAACTTTCAGGAGCTACTGCGATGCCCGCAATCAGGAAAACACGAGCTGGCCTGCAATCAGGCGGCTTCACGCTCATCGAGCTGCTGGTGGTCTTGGTGATCCTCGGCCTGCTGGCGGGCGTGGTGGCCCCCAACGTGATCAAGTACCTGGGTCGCGCCAAAACCGATACCGCCCGGGTACAGATCGAACAGCTCGATCATGCCCTGGAGCAGTTCTACCTGGACAATGGTCGCTATCCCACCAGTGAGGAGGGTCTGGGTGTTCTGGTATCGCCACCGAGCCAGCCTGGGAATTGGCATGGCCCCTATCTCAAGAAGGGCGTTCCCAAGGACCCCTGGGGCCATCCCTACGCCTACCGCACGCCGGGCCAGAACAGTCATGGTCCCTATGATCTCTACAGCCTGGGGCGTGATGGCCAGGAAGGCGGCACAAACGAAGATGCGGACATCGGCAACTGGCAGTCACAGTAAAGGGTTCACCCTGCTGGAGTTGATGGTGGTGTTGGCCATCATGGCTCTGGCCCTGGCGGTGGTTCCCATGCAGCTGGCAGGCACCCTGGAAAAGGCCCGGCTCCAGGCCGCCGCCCGACAGATGGGCCAGGCGCTGCGCCTGGTGCAGAGCAACGCCATGGCCCGGCGTCATGCCCAGAGGCTGGAGGTGGATACCAGGCATGGCCTGTGGCGAGCGGATGCACACAGTCACCATCTGCCCAAGGGCATCAGGGTAACGCTCACCACGGCGCGCAGCGAACGGGTCAATGCCTTTGTGAGTGCGGTGCGTTTCTATCCTGATGGCACCTCCACCGGTGGGGTCATCGAGCTCAGCAACAAAAGCGGCGTGGTCAGCATCCAGATCGACTGGTTGACGGGTGCGGTGGCTGTGCGACGCAAACCCACATGAAACAGCCCATCATCATGCCAGCCAGGCAGGCTGGTTTCACGCTCATCGAGGCGGTGGTGGCCTTTGCCATTCTTGCCTTGTCGTGTGGGGTGGTCTACCGTGTCTTTGGCGACAGCCTGCTTTTCCAAAACAGCCTGCAGCGCCGTCAGGCCGCCATGGCCCTGGCTGAAAGCAAACTTGCCGAACTCAATGCAGAAATCCCGCTCCATCCAGGCATCCAGCAAGGGACGACCCCGGATGGCTCACGCTGGCAGGTCAGCGTCACGCCTTACATGGAACAGGGTCTGACTGTGGACCCACGCCTGCCGCTGCGACTTTTTGCCTTGGATGTCCAGGTCACCTGGCAAGACCGTAACCAACCCTATCACTTTGCCCTGCATGGATTGCGCCTTGGCAGTGTGGAATGACCCATCCATGAACCATCGATCGGCAGGCTTCACCTTGCTGGAGCTGATGATTGCCATGGCCATCTTCGCCTTGGTCATGAGCATGGGTCTGACTGCCATGCGCCTTGGCAGCAGCAGCGTGGTGCGCCTGGATCAGGCCAGTGCTGTGGGTGCCAATCAGCGCATCGCCTATCAGGCGCTGCGGACTGTGATCCAGGATGCGCTGAGCCCCAGCCTGTGTACCCGTCAACCCAACATGCGACAGGCCATCGTGGCTACAGCCGACCAGTTCACGTTCTGCCTGTTCCGCCCCCCCGGGGTGCTGCCCGGGGGCATCTACATGGCGACCATTGCCATCGAGGAGCAGCTGGGCAACCGCCGCTCCATCTCCCTGACCCTGGCCCCGGTGCAGGGCAGCGGGGCCGCGTTGTTCCAATCCGAAAGCCGCGTGCTGCTGCGTCATGTGGCCGAGGCCCGGCTCAGTTATTACGGGGCGCCACAACGCCTGGAAGAGGGGTCCTGGTTTGCCCAATGGCCCAGCACCTTGCAATTGCCGCGCCTGGTGCGCGTGACCTGGCGCAAGCCAGGACAGAAAACCATCACCTATGTCTTTCCCATCCCCCAGGCCCGCTAAGCGCCTTTGGCCAGCGCCACAAGAGGGCTTTGCCCTGGTGGTGGTGCTCTGGATCGTGGCGTTGCTCAGTGTGCTGGCCATCAGCAGCGCCCAGAGCACCCGTTCCGAGACGGTGGGCACCCGCAATCTCCTTGAATTGGCTCAGGTACGCGCTGCGGCCGACGCCGCGGTCATCCGGGGCATCTTCGGGTTGTACCAGGACCTGCTGCAGCAGACCAGCCTGACCAGCCCCATCCGCCCCGGTAGCGGCCGTCCTCGGCCGTGGCGCTTTCATGGTGCTGCAATCACGCTGACTGCCATGTCCGAATCTGGCAAGGTGGATCTCAATACCGGCAACGAACAGATTCTGCATGGCCTGTTCAGGGCCGCCGGCGCCGACGAGCAGCAGGCGTTGCATCTGCGCGACGAGCTGCTCGATTACAAGGACCGCGATGACAACCCCAGGTCATTTGGTGCCGAACGCCGCGACTACCTGCAGGCCGGACTGGGCAACGGGCCGGCCAACGCGCCATTCATGCGCATCGAGGAACTGCTGCTGCTGCCCAGTATGACAGGAGATCTCTATGAACGCCTGGCAGGGGCCATCACGGTCTATTCCCGTCAACCGGGTGTCGATCCTGCGGTAGCGCCCGACCTGATGATCCGCTCCCTGCCATGGCTTGCGCCCAGCGTGGCTGAGCGTTATCTGGAGGCCAGGCGCCTGGCCTGGCAACAAAATCAGTTGCCGCCCGTGGACATGCTGGGCAACGCAACACCCCTGCTGCGGCCAGGGCTCAGCCAGGTGTATTCTATCAGGGCCGAGGCCACCCTGGGTACGGCCCATTTCACCAGGGAGGCCGTGGTCTATCTCATCGGCAGTCCTGATCTACCCTTTGCGGTGCTGGCATGGCGCGAACCATAAACAAACCAGGTCTGCTCAACATGGACATGGGCCAGGTATTCTCCACCTGGTGGCAATGGTGGCGCAAGGAGCTCCTGGGGCTCCTGCCACCTGGCCTGCGGCAATGGCTGCAGCAGGACAACAGGCGTTTGATCCTGCGCCCCCGGGGCAACACGCTGCAAGTTGCCGCCGCCGCGGATCCTCTGCATCCGCTCCGGGAGATCCCCCTGGATGATGGGACACCAGATGCGCACGCCATCCGGGAAAGCCTGCGCCCTCTCAGGCTCGATGCTGCGGCCATCGCTGTACAATTGCCACCGGGCATGGTTCTCAAGCGTGCCGTGAGCCTGCCTGCCAGCGCCAGGAACAGCCTGCACTCCATCCTCGGTTACCAGATGGCGAGCCTGACGCCCTGGCCCCAGGAGCAGGTCTATTTCGGCTGGCATCTCCACGACACAGCAGGTTCCTTGCTGCACCTCACCTTGTATGTCTGCCCGCGCACCAAGGCAGACCCTGTCATCCAGCCATTGAAACAGCTGGGCTTCCAGCTCCACGACCTGCTGAGCGACGAGGGTCTGCTGATCAAGAATTTCTTTGCTGCCATGGAGCTTGGAAATTGGCGCCAGAAGCTGCGATCCCCTTTGCCATGGCTGGGTTTGCTGACCTTGGCGACCCTGGCGCTGACCCTGTGGCTCCCGTTGCATTTCATGTCCCAGGAACTGGCCATCCTGGAGACCCAGTCACAACGCGCGCGCGCTCAGGCCTTGGAAGCCTCGGCCATCCGACAACAGCTGGAACAGATCAAGACGGAAACGGCCTTCCTGGCCAAACGGCGCAGCAGGCAGCCGCCGGTTTTCATGGTCATCGAAGACCTGGCCCTCCACCTGCCCCTGGATGCCTGGGTTTATATGATGCGCCAGTCAGGCAGCGAGGTGGTCATCTGGGGCATGGCCGCCTCGGCCAAGGATGTGCTGGCGGCCATGAAAAAATCCCGTTATTGGCAACATGCCACCTTCGAGGCCCCTGCCGTTGAGGACAACTCCCGGGATAAGGAGCGCTTTCAGCTGCGCGCGCTCCTGGGCCGGTCCCCTGCGGCAACCCAGGACAACCCCATAAACGGTGATGGACTATCCAATGATGCACTGGATGAAGAAGAAGGACTGGAACCGTAGTCGGGCCCTGGCCGTGGCGCTGTTGTGCCTCGTGGTCAGTCTCCCGGTGGTCTCGCTGGGCATTCCCTGGTTATCCACTTACCAGGATCTGTCGCAGCGCCGCGCCACAAGCAGAGACTCGTTGCAACGCTATCGTGATGTGGCAGCCAGACTGCCCGCGCTGCAAGCCCAGCTTGCCACACTGCGGCGCGACCACGACCGTGCCGGCTACTGGCCTGCCGGCAGCGGCCTGGCCGATACCGTCAAGGCCATGGTGGAACAGCATGGCGCCACGTTGACCAGTGCCCAGGAAAAACCGGGTATCAGCCAGGGAGGTATCCCCCAACAGGCAGTACGCCTGTCGATGATGGCCCGGGCCGATCAGCTCACGGCCCTGCTCTATGACCTTGAAACCCATGAACCGGCCTTGTTCGTGGAGGATATCTCCATCACCAACCGCCACGCCTTCTCCTCGTCCACCACAAACGTCACAGGCACCCTGCAGGTCATGCTGGAGGTATCGGGTTACCAGGCCAAGGCGCCATGAGCAGGCTGCATGCCATCACACCGCGCACCGCCGCTGCAATCTCCCTGGGCAGCCTGTCTATGCTGCTGGGTACCGTGGCGCTGGCGCTCATCCTACATGGTCGACACACCATGCAGACATTAGCCCACCAGGCGGACGCGGACCAAAAGCCCATGCTTCCTGTGGCAGCCATGCCGGAACAAAAGGACCAGCCACCCCAGCCAAGCTGGCCGCGCCGCGAGGAACTGCGCGCCAGCCTACGTCAGCCACCTTTCTATCCCGACCGCAAACTGCCTGCAGCAGAGGCAGCGTCTGTCAGCAGCGGCGATGAGCGCTACCGTCTATCCGGCACTGTGGTCTCTGGGCAACGCCGTTTCGCCATCATCGAAAACCGCGCCACCAAGGAAACCAAGCGCCTCGGCGTCGGGGAAAGCCTCGATGGCCTGCCCATCACCGAGGTGTTGCCAGACGTGGTCATTCTGGGGCAGGGTACGCAACGCCGGGAATTGCATCTTACCTGGGCACCGAGCCCCACGTCGACGCCGCGGCGTACGGTGGTTGCCAAATCAGAAAAAGTGGTGGCCAAACCGGAAAGAAAACCACCGCAAGCGGCACGGGATCAGCGGCGCATCACGACCAATCAGCCCCCCTTATCGAGCCGTGGCGTCAGGCGATAGATACGATACGGCAGGGGGGCAGGTTCGATCCACATGTACTGCACCTTGCCCTGCCATATGAACCGATGCTGCTCGCACAGATCCTCCACAGCCACCGCCTCATGATCGGCAAGCCCCCATTCCCACAGGGGCACCTCGAAGTGGGCCCCATGACCCTGATGGGGGTCCAGATTGACGAACACCAGCAGCATGTTTTCCCTGTCTGCGCTCCATCGGCCAAAGCTCAACAGGTTGGGATCCCAGATATTATAGAACACGACGCCGCGGTGATCCCACAGCGCCTTGTTCTCCAACCGGATCCTGTTGATCGCAGCGATCTCCTCCTTGATATGACCTGGACGATCATAATCCCACGCCTTGAGTTGATACTTCTCCGAGTCCAGGTATTCCTCGCGGCCCGGCAGGGGAGTGGCCTCGCACAGCTCGAAACCGTTGTACATGCCCCAACTGCCGCAGAGCAAGCCAGCCAGTGCCAGACGGATCAGGAAAGCAGGCCTTCCGCCGTTTTGCAGGAAAAACGGGTTGATGTCCGGCGTATTGACGAAGAAATTGGGACCGAAGAACTCCCGCGGCGGTCCATAGGCCAGTTCCTGAAGATAGGAGGTGATTTCTTCCTTGGTGTTGCGCCAGATGAAATAGGTATAGCTCTGCTCGAAACCCACCTTGGCGAGACGATACATCATCTTTGGCCTGGTGAAGGCCTCGGATAAAAAGAACACATCGGGGCGATAGTCATGGATCTCCCGCAGCATCCACTCCCAAAACGGTAGCGGCTTGGTATGGGGATTGTCCACCCTGAAGATGCGGACACCCTGGTCGATCCAGAAGCGCACCACATCGCACAGCGCTATCCAGGAATCCGGGAAGGCTTTGCCATAGAACTCCACATTGACGATGTCCTCGTAGCGCTTGGGCGGGTTTTCCGCATAATGGATGCTGCCATCCGGGCGCCAGCGGAACCACTGGGGATGTTCCTTGATCCAGGGATGATCCAGGGAACACTGGATGGCGAAATCCAGGGCGATCTCCAGGCCATGGCGCTCAGCGACCTTTACCAGCCGCCTGAAATCATCCAGGGTGCCCAACTCGGGATGGATGGCGGTATGGCCGCCTGTTTCATCTCCGATGGCATAGACGCTGCCCACATCGCCGGGTTCCGCCTTGAGGCTGTTGTTCTTACCCTTGCGGTTGGTGTGCCCGATGGGATGGATGGGGGGGAAATACAGCACATCGAAGCCCATCTCCTGGATGGCCGGCAATCTGCCGATGACATCGTCGAAGGTGCCGTGGCGCTGACCATCTCCGCTTTGCGACCTGGGGAACATCTCATACCAGGAGCCGAAGCGTGCCTTATGACGCAAGGCCAGCAGCGGAAAGCCAGGGCCTGGGTGATTCGAGGTGGACAGATTGGCGCGGTCTGCATAGCTGGCCATGGCAGAGGCCGTCTCCTCACTGCACAACAGCCTGTCCAAGGCCTCGTCGCCCGAGGCCTCACCGATGGTCTTGACCAAGGCTGCGGTCTTCTGGTGCTTCTGCAATGCCTCAATCACCATGTCCCGGCCTTCCAGCAGTTCCGAGGTGATGGTCTGGTTTGCCACCTTTTTCTTCTCGAGTCCATGCCGCCAACTGGCGTAGAGGTCGCGCCAAGCGAGGATGTAAAACTCATGGAGTCCCATCCGGGACAGAGACAGAAAACCCCTCCAGCGATCATTGTCGAAATGGCTCATGGGGGCTTCTTGCCAGGTATTGACGTCGTGATGGCGGAAGACCACCGCAGCACGCAGCACATCGTGCCCATCACAGAAGATGTCCGCTTCCACTGTCACCTGAGCCCCCACCACATCCTTAGCGGGAAAACGCCCCCCTTCGACACATGGGGTGACGCGCTCGATGGCGATGCGTTGTTGGGACATGGCCACATCAGGGCCGGTTGTGCCTGCCTTGGTCATTGCAGCCATGTCCCGCTCCACCAGAGGATAGAGACGCCAGGGATCCTTGATGGCATAGAGACCTCCTCAAAACCCGAAATATTCGTATTGGTGATATGCATGGCGTGAAACCCGATCTCGTGATGCCATCGGGATGACTATCCCTTTGCAGGATCGGCCCCGCCAGGAGCAGAAATACAAACGCAATCCCGCCATAGCCATCTTCTTGAAGTGGCTTTTCAGAAAGAAAAATTGGTTGCTACAATGCAAAGTCAAATTGACGCATCTGTCACCAAAGGGACTGCATGACACCAATGACAATATTTTCTCATGTCCCATCCTGAAAGCCAAACAACGCAAACAACCATGGATGGTGATTATGCTGCCATCGATCTGGGTTCCAACAGCTTCTACCTGCTGGTGGTACGCCGGGTCCATGAGACCATCCACATCACGGACCGTATCCGGGAAACGGTGCGCCTTGCCCAGGGTGTGGATCACACAGGGCGCGTTGCTCCAGGCATCATCGAGCAGGCCATGGCCTGTATTGCCCGTTTTGCCGAAAGGCTCAGCGCCGTACCGCGTCACCACATACGGGCCGTTGGTACCCAGGCTTTCCGCGAGAACAAGAGCCTCGATGACTTCCTGCATCAGGCCAGTGAGGTACTGGGTGTGCCCATCGAGATCATTCCCGGGGAAGAGGAAGCCCGGCTGATCTATCGGGGCATTGCCTGGCGGGAGGGTATCCATGGCCAGAACATGCTGGTTTTCGATATCGGTGGCGGCAGCACGGAATTAGCTGGCGGTACAGCGGAAGAACCCGACTGGCAGGATAGCATTCCCATGGGTTGTGTGAGTTTCAGCAAGCGCTTTTTCCCACCCCAACAACCCATCAGCAAGAACCGCTTACTGCAGGCCAGGTTCAGCGCGCAAAGCCAGGTCTGTCATCTGTGTCCCGGGATGGGCACCCCCGAGGTGGTTTACGGGGCCTCGGGCTCGGTGCGGGTAGTGAGATACCTGCTGGAGTATTTCGATCTGCTCCAGGGAAACGCCATCACCAGCGCAGCGCTCGATTCGCTTGAAAAGCAGCTCTTCCAGGGGCAGACCATGAACAGGAACAAGCTGCTTGCCCTCATTCCCGACCGCGCCGAGGTTTTTCCGGCTGGCCTTGCCATTTTGCGAGGCGTGATGGATGGCCTGAACCTTTCCCATGTCCAGGTGACGGATGCCGCCTTGCGGGAGGGTATCATGGTGGAGCTGGTGCGACCCGAAATAGCCAGTGACACCCGGGAAAAAACCATCCAGGGCATGCAGCGACGCTTCAGCTTGGATGACCGACACGGTATCCGGGTTGCCAACACGGCACAGGCCCTGTGGCCACAAATTGCCTCGGCCTGGTCACTGGACCAGGACCCATCCGATCCGGATATTCTACGCTATGCCGCCTGTCTCCACGAGATCGGCCAGGCCATCTCCCATGTGGGTTACCACAAGCATGGCGCCTATCTGCTGCGCCATGCCCACCTGGCAGGCTTCACGGAACGGCAGCGCCACATCCTGGTCATGCTGGTGCGCAATCACAGAAGACGGCTCACCATGAATGCGCGCAAGCTGGATGGAGCCCAACGTTCCCTGCTGGGTCTGTGCATCACCTTGAGACTTGCGGTGCTGCTCAATCGCAACCGCTTGTTGCAGCCCCCGCCGCCCTGGACCATTCATGGCACTTATCCCACCTTGCATCTCGATACCCAGAAAGGCTGGCTCGACCAGCGCCCCTTGCTGCGTGCCAATCTGGCAGAAGAAGCGCACCGGCTGCATCAGGCCAAGGTGCATCTGCGCCTTGGCGAATATGCACCTTGAAGATGCTCTCCATCACAATCGGATGGGCATCACCAGGCCAAGCCAGGTGGGGGCTGTACTGTCATGGATGGTTAATGGCCCAAGACCCCCTTCCACATAGGCAAGCTCCACCTCCGGCGCTTCAACCACCGCCAGGGCGTCTGTCAGGTAGCGAATGTTATAGGCGGCCTGCAAGGGCTGACCTCGCGCCTGTACCGCAAGGCGTGTCTCGAACTGTTCGTTCTGCCCTGCGCTGATGACCAGTTCACCGGTATCTGCAACAGCAAACTCGGCGGCCGTCACCTCATCACTCACCAAGGCAGCACGCCTCAAAGCCGTGAGCAAGGCCTGACGGTCCAGTCTCATCTGGCCTGATGTCTCCTTGGGCAGCACCACTTTGTAGTCTGGATAACGTCCTGCCACGGTCTTGCTTTGCAATGTCCATTGCGGGGTGTAGAAGGAGATGATCTCCTCATGCCATTGCACATGCACCCTGTCCTCTTCTTCCTTACTGGACAAGAGCCGCCGCAATTCGAGCACGGTCTTGCGGGGCAGGATGGCCCGCAAGTCAGACTGCTGATGATCGAGAGGGGCTGTAGCCAGCGCCAGCCGGTGACTGTCTGTGGCCACAGCTGTCAGGGTGTCTGTTTCGCTATGAATAAAGACACCATTGAGAAAGAAGCGCAGATCCTGATGCGCCATGGCAAAGGCTGTACGTTCCAATAAGGTGCTTAAAACGCCCTGGTGGACGATGACCTCAGGGCCTTCTTTGTGCTCGATCAGGATATTGGGAAAGTCACTGTCATTCAGGGTTGCGAGGGTATACCGATAGCCGTTTCCCGATACCGTCAAGCGGTTCTGGCGCCATTGCAGACGTAAGGTTTCTGCCTCGCCGGCTGTCCTGGTGATCTCATAGAGACGCCGGGCTGCCACGCAGCAACCCAGGCATTCCGTAGAGGTAACCGGCAGATCGAGACGCAAGGTCATGTCTCCATCACTACCATATAAAGAAATGGTATTTTCTTGAATCAAGAGAAGAACATGACCCAGGATGGGGAGCTTTGGGGAGCGTTCCACCACACCCATGATGGAACCCATGGCTCGATTCAGGTCATGTCCTGAGACTGTTAACTCTATCATTCTATATATTTAAACCTATGGTAGTAGTGATGCATAAATCTGTGGGATGTCTGCTGTCAGCGGGCAGCAGAGCCTGAAAAAAAGTGGAATATTCTGTGGATAACTTTTCGGCATACCAGCAATCCACAGCCCCATGACAAGTTATCCCCAGGTTGTGTTCAGTTTAGATCACGCAGTCTACGGACGAGAAGACGATAATCTTCTTCCACCGTTTTATCCTCCATGCGCAGGTTATCAATGGTGCGACAGGCATGTAAAACTGTGGTATGATCCCGTCCCCCAAAATGGCGACCGATATCCGGTAGACTGCAATTGGTGAGCTCCTTGGCCAAAGCCATGGCCAATTGCCTTGGTCTGCTGAGGCGGCGCGTACGACTGCTTGAGAGCATATCATTTATACGAATCTTGTAATATTCAGAAACTACTTTTTGTATATCATCAATGGAGATCATGCGGTTGTGGGAGGCAATAAGATCCTTGAGTGTTGCCTTGGTGAAGTCCAGATCGATGGCATGTCCCAGGAACTGGGCGGTGGCCACCACCCGCCGCATGGCGCCTTCAAGTTCACGGACATTGGAACGGATACGCCTAGCGATGAAGTAGATCACATCGTCCGGCAATTCCACCTGCAAGAGCTCTGCTTTTTTGCTGATGATCGCGGCTCTGGTTTCAAAATCGGGTGGGTCAATGGCAATGGTGAGTCCTGAATCGAATCTCGAACGCAACCTTTCCTCGATACCCTTGACCTCCTGGGGATAGCGGTCGCAGGTAATCACCAGCTGACGACCGCTTTCCAGAAGAGAATTGAATGTGTTGAAAAATTCCTCCTGGGAACGCTCCTTGCCGGCCAGGAACTGGATGTCATCCACCAGCAGCGCGTTGACCTTGCGGTGGGTGGCCTTGAATTCATCCATGCGGTTCTGGCGCAGTGCGCGGACCATATCAGCCACGAAGCCCTCGGAATGGCGATAGGTCACATAGGCTGATTGATCATGATCCATGATGTAATGGCCGATACCGTGCATCAGGTGGGTTTTTCCCAGACCGACACCACCATAGATACATAGTGGATTGTACATGGTACCAGGGCGGCTGCCGACGGCCTTGGCAGCTGCCAAGGCCACCTGGTTTGATTTACCTTCCACGAAACTTTCAAAAATGAATCCCGGAGTGAGACCATTTTGGGGATTTTTCATGTTTCCTGGGGGAACATGCTTGCCGGCCTCATGTTCCTGGACTTGTTCCTGGTGTCCCTCATGGGACCCTACCGCGATGCGGATCGGTATCTCGGTAAGACCCTGCAGCTGTTGCAGGGCTTGCTCGATGAGCGGGAGATAATGCGTTTTGACATGTTCCACGACGAATCGATTGGGGCCCAACAACAACAAGGCGTCGTCTTCCCAGGTGGCCTGGAGCGGCCGGAGATAACGCCCAATTTCTTGTTCATCGAGGCGGTCCTGGAGGTAGCGGACTATATCCTTCCAAAAATGGACGTTTTCAGACATATCGGTAATATTCCTTATATATATGATTATTAGATAACAATGCTCTGGCTGCTTTTCAGGAGGCCCAAAAGGAATTATGCTACGGGTATGGAAGAAGGCGATTTTGAAAAAACTCTAAACCAATTGGAAACGCTAGTCACCAGCCTGGAGAGTGGTCGTTTGAGTCTGGCCAATGCCATCGAGGCCTTCGAGGCGGGGATGGGGCTGTTACGGCGGGCTGAGGCTCTCCTCAAGGAGGCGCAGCAACGCGTCGAGGTATGGTCGGCCGAACCGGATCAGCCGGATACGGTCGATGAAGCAAACCAATGCGCACCATGAATCATCCTGATATTCGCTGTTATTTTGGCCATATGTTGCCGGCATGACCTGTGAACGCAACCCCGGGATGGCGGTTGTGGAGGATTGTCTGCGGCATTTTCTTTCCCGGGTACCGGCGGCATTGGATCAGGGAATGCGTTATGCCCTCTTCCCAGGTGGCCGGCGGTTGCGTCCCGCTGTGGTGCTGCAGCTGGGCCAGGCCATGGGGGTAGCGGCCGCCAAGCTGGTTGCCGGGGCAGCCGCTGTGGAGATGATACACGGATACTCACTGGTCCATGACGATCTGC